>NZ_JBYIRM010000021.1:0-163028 GCF_057708105.1 Actinacidiphila sp. bgisy144
TTTCAGCTCGGGTTCCCCGGATTTATTCGGGGGACCCGGGCTTTTTTGCGTTGTACCGTCCGGACCATGGGATACGTGATACGGCCCGCGCGGCCGGACGAGTGGGAGCAGAGCCGGGAGTTGCGGTTGGCGGCACTCCAGGACCCGGTGGCTCCGGTGGCGTTCGCGAGGACGTACGCCGAGGAGTCGGCGATGGGTGACGAACGGTGGCGGCAGCGGGCGGCCGGGGCCGGCTCGCAGCAGTTTGCCGCCGTACGTGACGGGCGCTGGGTCGGGATGACCGTGGTGGTCGAGGAGCGTCCCGACTACTTCAGCGTGAACGCGGTCTACCTGGTGCCCGGGGAACGGGGGACCGGGCTCGCCGACCGGTTGCTGGCGGCCGTCCTGGAGTGGGGCTGGCAGCGAACCGATCGGCTGCACCTGTGGGTGCACGAGAAGAACCCGCGAGCCGAGGCGTTCTACCGCCGGCACGGCTTCGCCCGGACCGGGCGGACGATGCGCTCACCGGTGGACGGGGCCTACACCGAGTACGAGTTGGCCCTCGACCGGCCCTGATCAGCGGTCCCCCGGAGTTCCGTGCGCGTTCGGTCCGCGTTCGGTTTCCGCTCCGGTCTCCCGGGCAACCGCGTTTTGTACGGTCACCTGCCAGCGCCGTTCTCCCGTGCTGCCACGGGTTTGTGACAGCAGCTACTGCACCATTGCGGCGGGGTTGACGGTGCGGAATGGTGGTCATGTGACCGGTCACTTGGGCTCCGGTTGCCGAGCTGACGCGTGCTGCACGCGTCCACAACAGGGAGGCTGCGCATGGGTACTGATGCGTCGTCCGAGAGAGCGTTAGAGGGTGAGGAGCGTCCTCCGCAGGCCGCCGGTGCGGAGAAGGACGCGAAGGGTGCGCCGGCGGCACGGAGGACCGGACGGGCGCGCGTGAGCAGGAAGGTGCTGCGGCGCGCGTCGATCCTGACGGTGGCGTCCGTGGTCGGTGTCCTGCACCTGACGGGCGGCGCCCTCGCCGACCCGCCCGGTGCGAACGGCGGGGCGCGCGCGGGCTCGTACGGGAGTGACAGCAGCGGGCAGGCGGGGCTCGGCGGCACCGGTGGCGGCCCGCAGTCCGGGGCGATCGGCATCGGCGGCGCCTTCGGCAACAGCTCCAACGGTGCTCCGGCGTCGGCCGGTATGAGCGTCGGCGACGGGAAGACCGGCGCCGGGGCGTCGTCGTACGGCGGGGGCACGAACTCGGCCGGTGCGGGCGCCTCGAAGGCCGGCCCGAGCGGCGGGCTGTCGACCGGCGACGCCACGGCGAGCGGTCCCGGGTCCGGGGCGAACTCCAACGCCGCGACCGGGAAGGGTTCGTCGTCCTCCGAGGCGTCCGGCGGCGGGCAGAGCGCGAGTGCGACGAGCGGGGCCAGCGGCAACGGCACCGCCGCCTCCGCCAGTACGAAAGGCGGCGGCTTCTCGGGCGCCAACTCCGAGTCCGGCTCGGTCGGGTCCTCCGCTGCCGCGTCCAGCGCCGACGGCAACACCTCCGCCAGCACCGCCGCGGGGCCGCTGGGCAGCGCGGGCAAGGCCGGGGTCGGGGTGAGCGGTGCGTCGGCGAGCACCTCGGCGGCCGGTACGTCCTCCGCCGGCACCGAGGCGGGCGGCAGCCAGGCGCAGGCGTCCGCGAGCAGTCCCTCGGGGCCGACCTCGGCCACGTCCACCGGGATCGGCAGTCCGTACGGCGGGGTCTCCTCGGCGACGGCCTCCGCGCCCGACGGCGGTACGGCGACCGCCCAGGCGCCAGGTACGGCACCCGCCAGCATCTCCGGTCCGCCCGGAACCAGCGTGTCGGCCAGCGCCTACAGCGGGGCGATAGCCGGCACCCCCGGAGCGATGATCGGATCGCCGTGGGGCGCCACCACGACGTCGACCTCGGCTCCTGCCGACGCGGCGCCCGCGGCCCCGGCCGCTCCCGCGGCCCCGGCCGCCCCTGCGGATTCGGCGCCCGCCGACTCCGCACCGGCCTCGGCGCCCGCCGACTCCGCACCTGCCGACTCGGCGCCTGCCGCACCGGCTGCTCCGGCGGGAGACGCGGCTGCCGCGTCGGCACCCGGCGACGACGGCTCCTCGGACACCGCGTCCGCGGACGCGGGCAGCCCGGCCGGCGACGACGGCTCCTCCGAGGCCGCCGGGGACAGCGGCGCGTCCGCGGACGGAGCCTCCGCCGACGGAGCTTCGTCCGATGGCGGCTCCTCCGACGCGGGCGACTCCGGCGCTTCGGCCTCCGCCGGTGACGGCGGGTCGTCCGACGGCGGCTCCTCCGATGGCGGTGACGGCGGCTACGGAGGCAGCGACGGCGGTTCTTCCGCGTCCGGCGGCTACGGCGGCGGCTCCGACGGTGGTTACGGCGGAGGCGACGGTGGGGGCGGCGACGGCGGCGGTTCCGGTGGCTACGGCGGCGGCTCCGGCAGCGGAGGCGACGGCGGTGGTGGCGACGGAGGGGGCTCCGGCGGTGGTGACGGTGGTGGCTCCGGCGGGGGCGGCGAGTAGGACGCGTCCCGTACGCGGCAGGCCCCGGGCGGTGACCCGTAGGGGCTGAACCGGGCGACCGGCCACAGCATCGCCGTGGCCGGCCGCACGCCACCCGCCGCCCGCCGGCGCTACGGGCGCAACACCCCACCCGCCGACCCTGCGCTCACGCGGATCTCACGCGGACCTCACGCGATCCGCGTGAGATCCGCGGCCTGGACGCCCCCGCGCAGCGGCTCCCCCTTGATCCAGCGCTCCACCTCGTCGACCGCGTAGGCGCCGAGCCGTTGGACCTCGCTGCCCTGGCAGCCGGCGATGTGCGGGGTGATCAGGACGTTCCGCAGGGAGAGCAGCGGGTGGCCGACGGGCAGCGGCTCGGGGTCGGTGACGTCGATGTAGGCGTCGATCCGTCCGCTGCCGCACTCGTGGGTGAGCGCGTCGGTGTCCATGAGCCGGCCCCGTGCGCTGTTGATGACGGCCGCGCCGTCCCGGAGCAGGGCGAGGCGTTCCGCGTTGAGCAGGTGCCGGGTCTCGGGGAGGTCGGGCGCGTGCACGGTGACGATGTCGCTGAGCCGGCACAGGTCGTCGAGGTCGACGAGCGTGGTGCCCAGGGCCTCGGCCTCCTCGGCGCTGACGTAGGGGTCGGCCAGCAGGACCCGGAAGTCCGCCGCGGCGGCGGTCAGGCGGGCGATGACGCCGCGTCCGATCCGCGAGGCGCCGATCACGCCGACGGTCGCGCCGTCGGCGCCCTGCCGCAGGCGCATCGCGGGTTCGCGTCCCGCGACGTAACCGGCGGCGGTGCCGAGCGCGCGGTGGGAGGCGAGCCAGATCGTGGCCATGGTGTACTCCACGACCGGTGCGGCGTTGGCGTCGGCGGCCGAGGAGACGGCGATGCCGCGTGCCCAGACCTCCGGGGTGGCGTGGTGGCGCACGCTGCCCGCCGCGTGGATGGCGGCGGCCAGCCGCGGCATGCGGTCGAGCGTCGCGGTGTCAAGCACCGGGCAGCCCCAACCGGTCAGCAGCAGCCGGGCGCCGGCCAGCGCGTCGGCGGCCTCGGGGGCGGTCGGGTCGGTGACCGTGCCGGGGTGGACGTCGGCGAGCGCCTCGAGCCGGGCGCGCAGAGCGGTGGGCAGGACCAGGTCCACGATGTCGGGCCGCATCGCCAGCACCAGCTTCGGCCGCTCCGCCATGTCTGCTCCCTGCGTGTGGTGGTCGTGGTGGTGCTGCCTGTCCGCGTCCGTGCGGCCGGGGTGCGTGCACGGTGCCTGCCGGGTCCGAGCTGGTCCGGGCGGGTCCGCGCGGTGTCCCCGTGGCGGCCGCGGTCGGCTGCCCGCTGTCCCGAGTCGGCGTGTAACCGGTTACCGCGTCTGACGCGAAGCCTAGGTCGCCGCCCGGGGGGCGGTCAACGGCGCCATCGTGCCCAGGGCCGCCATGGCGGCGGTATCCTGCGGGTCAGGCGCGGAATCCGGCCACGGTACGGGGCCTGCCGCGGGCCCGATGTGCCGGTGCGGCCGCCCGAGGTCGGGCCGTAACCGGTTAGATTAAGAGCCCGGGATGCCGGGTATCCGCCGGTCGTCGCGGCACCAGTACGCTGGGCGGCGGCGCGGTGGGCGTGCGGGCGGCTGCGACGGGACTGCGGACTGCGGATGGCGGAGATGGCGGAGCGTTCATCAGGGCCGGAGCTGGACCCGGGGCCGGGCGGCCGGGCGGGCCGGGGCAGCGGTCGGAGCACCATCCGGGACGTCGCCGATCGTGCGGGGGTGTCCGTCGCGACCGTCTCCCGGGTGCTGGCCGGAAACCACCCCACGTCGGCCGCGGCCCGCGCGAAGGTGCTGCGGGCGGTGAAGGACCTCGACTACGTCATCGACGGCCGGGCCCGGGCGCTGGCCGGCACCGGCCCGAAGACCATCGCGGTGGTCGTCTCCTCGGTGGACAGCGCCTTCTACACCGGTATCGCGCAGGGCGTGGAGCAGGAGGCCGCGGCGCGCGGCCGGCTGTGCCTGGTGTGCAGCCACGGCGGGGACGAGGCACGCGAGCTGGCGCTGCTCCAGATGATGCGCGAGCAGCGCGCGGAGTTCGTGGTGCTGGTCGGCGGTGTCGTCGAGGACGAGCGCTACCGGGCGCGCCTGGCGCAGTACGCGCACAGCCTGGCCGCGGCCGGCTCCCGGCTGGTGCTGTGCGGGCGGTCGGCGCCCAGCCCCGACATGCCGGTGCTGGTGGTGGAGTACGACAACGAGGCCGGCGCGTACGCGGTGGTCAGCCACCTGCTGTCGGCCGGGCACCGCGACATCCTCTTCCTGGGCGCGCTGCCGGGGCACTCCACCATCGAGCAGCGGATCAGCGGCTACCGGCGGGCGCTGGCCGACCATGGCGCAGGGGCGGCCGCCGAGCGGATCGCCGGGGTGGGGCTGCGCCGCGCGGACGGCCACGCGGCGATGCGGCAGCTTCTCGCGGACTGCGGCGGGCGCCCGGAGTTCACCGCGGTCTTCGCCGGTGACGACCATGTGGCGGCGGGCGCGATGGCGGCGCTGCGCGAGTACGGTCTGCGCACCCCGGGGGACGTCTCGGTCGTCGGCTACAACAACGACGGCCTGGCGCAGGACCTCAACCCGCCGCTGACCACGGTGAACATCCCGTCGTACGAACTGGGCCGGGAGTCGGTGAGGTTGGCGCTCGCGGAGAAGGCGGTGCGGGTGCCGGGAGGTGGGCCCCGGGTGTCGGTGCAGAGCCGCCACCTGCTGGGGACGCACCTGGTGCTGCGCGAGTCGGTGGGCCCGCCGCCCGCGCCGCGGGGCTGAAGCGGCGGCCGGGTGGCCCCCGGTCAGTGGATGCGGACGGCGTCCGGGACGGTGGGCGGGAGTGCCTCTGCGGTGGCGTCGCCGAGCGCGAGCCGCAGGTCGGCCTGCTGCCACAGCGGTGACCGCCAGCGGGCGGTGCCCTGTTCGGGCGAGCGCAGTACCGCGAGGGTCGGCAGCCCGGCGGCGCGGCCCTCGGCGAGGAGCACGGGAAGTTCGGGGACCGGGGCGAGTGCCGCGACGTCGTCGAGGACGAACGTCATTGGTGGGTCGAGCCGACCGGCGGGTGACCTTCCGGCCATGCGCCGGCCGTGCTCGACCACGCTGGAGACGAGTGCGGTCAGCAGGGGCATCGCACCCGGATGGGAACGCGGGTCCTCGATCCGTTCACCCACCACGTAGAGCGTTCCCCGTTCGGCGGTGAACGACTCCAGGTCGAGGCCGCCGGACTTGGCGGGGGTGCAGGCGTCGCGGATGTGCACCGAGCTCAGCGGTTCCAGGGCGCGCCGGATCAACGCCTGGGCGGCGTCCCGGCGTTCGGGGTGGGCGTGCAGCACCGACTCCAGTTCGCCGCTCCAACCCGAGGCGGCGGCGCGGTCGCTGCGCAGCACACGGACCGCCTCGCCGGCGCTCGACCCGCCCGCGGACCACCGCTGCACCTGGCGGAACGGCCGGCCGTCCACGGCGGCCGCGTGCAGCCAGCAGCGCAGCAGCGTCACGGCGGCGTCGTGCACGATCGCCTCGTCGGCGCGGGCGGTGCGCAGCGGGGCGAGCAGCGCGGCCGCGCGGGTGCGGGCGGTGTCGGGCCGTTCGCAGCCGCCGTGCGGTGCCCACCGCAGCCGGCCGGGCACGTCCACCAGGTGGGCGGGGTCGAAGACGTGCACGGGGCCGAGCTTCGCCCGGTTGCCGGCGGTCTGGTGGTAGGTGTCGGGGTCGGCGGTGGTCACCACCACCGGGCCGGCGGCGGCCAGCACGGCCGGCTGTACGACCTGCTTGGCCTTGTCGCCGCGCGGCGCGGCGAAAAGCGCGTAGGTGCGGGTGATCTCGCCGTCGGCGAGCGCGGCCAGGGGTGCGGCGGCGGCCGGGCCGGGCGCCGGGCCGGCCGCGGCGGTGGCCGCGCCGGTGGGTACCAGGCCCTCGGCGTGCACCGGGGGGATCTGCGTGGTCGGGGCGTCCTCGGCGGCAGGGGCGCCGGGCGGGCCGGGGGGCACCGCGCGCGGCACCGTACGGAACCAGGCGTCCAGGCTCTCGTCGCCGCCGCGGGCGTACGACGGCGGTGCGGTGCGGCGGCGCGGTGCGGGTACCTCCGCGGGGGAGGCGCCGTCCTGTCCGCCCTGCTTCCCGGGCGCAAGCGCGTCGCCGTCGCCGCCGTCGTACTCGTCCTCGGCCTCGTAGCCGGCAGCGTCCTCGGCGTCCTCGGCGTGGTACCCGGACGCCTCCTGCGCGGGGTCCGGGGTGCGGGCGGCGCGGCGGGGTGTCCGGGTGCGGGGCGGGCGTTTGCCGCGCAGCCGGGCCACCGTGTTCAGCAGCCAGACGACGAAGACGACCAGCAGCGCGATCTGCGCGGCGAGCACCCACCAGAAAAGCTGCGCCCCCGGCAGCTGCCCGCGGGGCACCTGGGGCCAGGCGGTGGCCATGTCGTGCGGCTGCGTCACGAGGAAGCGCATCGCGTGGGGGGTGCGGGTGAAGCGCACGCCCTGCGGCCAGGAGCCGTGGGCGAGCACCGCGGCGATTCCGGTCGCCGTCCACACCAGCAGGGTCACGCCGAGCAGGAGGCCGATGATCCCGACGATCAGGCCGTCGGGCAGGCCCCCTGTGCTCTCCTTCTTCCGGGCCGCCATGACCTCACGCCACCGCGTCGTCTGCCAGGTGCTTGGCGAGGGCGGCCTTCGCCGCGTGCGCCTCGGCCCGGGCCTCGGCCTCGGCTTCCGCCTCGGCCTCGATGCCGGCGAGGTGGTCCTGCGAGGACTCCGTCATCGCCCGGTCGGTGAAGACCAGGGGCCGTTCGGCCTCGGTGATCAGGTGCTTGACCACCTGTACGTTGCCGTTGACGTCCCACACCGCGATGCCGGGGGTGAGGGTGGGGATGATCTCCACCGCCCAGCGCGGCAGTCCCAGCACGCGGCCGGTGGCTCTCGCCTCGTCGGCCTTCTGGGCGTAGATGGTGCGGGTGGAGGCCATCTTCAGGATCGCCGCCGCCTCCTTGGCGGCGGCGCCGTCCACGACGTCGGACAGGTGGTGCACCACCGCCACGAAGGACAGGCCGAGCCGCCGGCCGAACTTCAGCAGCCGCTGGAAGAGCTGGGCGACGAACGGGGAGTTGATGATGTGCCAGGCCTCCTCGACCAGGAAGATGCGCTTCTTCCGGTCCGGCCTGATCCAGGTGTGCTCCAGCCACACGCCCACGATCGCCATCAGGATCGGCATCGCGATGGAGTTGCGGTCGATGTGGGAGAGGTCGAAGACGATCAGCGGCGAGTCCAGGTCGATGCCGGCGCTCGTCGGGCCGTCGAACATGCCGCGCAGGTCGCCGTCGACCAGCCGGTCCAGCACCAGCGCCACGTCCAGGCCCCAGGCGCGGACGTCGTCCAGGTCGACGTTCATCGCCTCGGCGGACTCCGCCACCGGGTGCCGCAGCCGCTCCACGATGTCGTTGAGGATCGGCTGGCGGTCCGTCACCGACTCGGCGACGTAGCTGTGCGCGACTTTCAGCGCGAAGCCGGACCGCTCGTCCAGGCCGCGGCCGAGGGCCACCTCGATGATGGTGCGCAGCAGCGCGAGCTGCCCGGTGACGGTGATCGCCGGGTCCAGCGGGTTGAGTTTGATGCCGCCGTCCAGGGCGGCCATCGGGTCCAGCCGGATCGGGGTCAGGCCCAGGGCCTGCGCGATCAGGTTCCACTCGCCGACGCCGTCCTCGCCCTGCGCGTCGAGCACCACGACCTGGCGGTCCTTGAACCGCAGCTGCCGCATCACGTAGGTCTTCTCCAGCGCCGACTTGCCGTTGCCGGACTCGCCGAGCACCAGCCAGTGCGGGGCGGGCAGCTGCTGGCCGTAGAGCTGGAACGGGTCGTAGATGTACCCCTTCCCGGAGTACACCTCGCGGCCGATGATCACACCGGAGTCGCCGAGGCCGGGCGCGGCGGTCGGCAGGTAGACCGCCTGCGCCTGGCCGGTGGAGGTGCGGACGGGCAGCCGGGTGGTCTCGACCCGGCCGAACAGGAAGCTGGTGAACGCGTCGGTGATCGCAGCCAGAGGGTCCAGCATGGGCATCGGTGGCCTCCTCCTCCGGGCGGGCTAGCGGCGGATGCCGGTAGCGAACGGCAACGTGTTCACGAAGGCCCGGTGGTGTTCACGATCGCACCATTCGAGCTTCAAATACGACTTACCCGCGGAAGCGCGGATGGTGCGCTTGTCGCGCGCCAGCGCTTCGGGGGAGCGCGCGGAGACCGTGATGTAGCCGACCAGGTTGACCCCGGCGGCGCCGCTGGCCAGGTCCTCGCCGCGCTGGTCGATCCGGCCGTGGTGGGCGACGTCCCGCGGGTCGACCACCCGGTTCATCTTCGCGGCGCGGCTCGCCTCGGCGTCGTCGTTGGTCTTCTCCGTCAGCATCCGCTCGATCGCGACGTCCGTGGGCTCCAGGTCCATGCAGACCGCGACGGTGCGGATCACGTCCGGGGTGTGCACCAGCAGCGGCGCGAGGAAGTTGACGCCCACCGGCGTCATCGGCCACTCCTTGACCCACGCGGTGGCGTGGTGCCAGGGCGCGCGGGTGCTGGACTCCCGGGTCTTCGCCTGGAGGAACGTCGGCTCGGTGGCGTCCAGTTCGGCCGGCCACGCGTTGCGGCGGGTCATCGCCTGGATGTGGTCGATCGGGTGGTCCGGGTCGTACATCGAGTGCACCAGCGACGCCAGCCGGGCCTGGCCGAGCGGCTGCCGGACCCGGATGTCGGCCTCGGCGAGGCGGGCGCAGATGTCGTTGAGCTCGCGCGCCATCACCGCGGCCAGACCGGCGTCCTTGTCCACCCGGGCACCACGGTGCGGGGTCGCGCGGGCCATCGCGTTGCCCTCGGCGGCCAGTTCGCGGGTGAAGTGCATGCACGCCACCAGGTAGGCGCGGTGCTGCTCGGAGGAGGTCGACACCATCGACTGGAGCTGGTCGTAGGAGTCCTGGAGCCAGCGCGGGGCGTCCGGTTCGCCGCGCTGCGCGACGTCCTTGGCGTGTGCGTCGGGGTCGGCCGGCAGCGTACGGGCGAGCATCTGAAGGCGCGTCACGAAGCCGTCGCCGTTGGCCACGTGCTTGAGCAGCGTGCCGAAGCGCTCCACCAGGGCTTCCTGGTCCTCGCTGTCGCGCAGCCCGACGCCGGGGCCCTCGATCTCGATCGCCGCGGTGACGGTGCGGCGGTCGACGTGCAGCAGCACCGCCATCTCGTCCGGCCCGAACGGCGCGGCCAGCCAGGTGATCCGGCCGATGCCCGGCGGCGGCCCGACCTCGACCTCCTTGCCGTCCAGCGAGGTGCCCGCCTCCTGCGCCGAGGAGCGGTACGTCGGGGAGACCCGCAGGGTGCGGCGGTAGGCCCGGTTGATCTCGAACCAGCGGTAGAACGTGCGGCGCCGGTAGGGCATGTACACCGCGGCGAGCGCCAGTACCGGCCAGCCGACCAGGCCGATGATGCGCAGCAGCAGCACCGGGATGAGCAGGCCGGACATCATGCCCAGCGCCGCCCCGACGATGATCAGCGCGATCTCGCCGGTCTCGCGGTTCTTGCCGACGATCGCGTTGGGGCGCGCCTTGCCGATCAGGTATGTGCGGCGCGGTTGGGCGAACGGCTGGGTCGTCATCGGCGCTCACCTCCTTGGGAAGAGCCTTTGTTCGAACCCGGTGCCGGTCCGCGGCCGGGGCCGGACCGGTACGGGGAGCCGCCGAGCGGGCCGCTGCCCGAGCCGCCGCCCGAGCTGCCGGAGCCGCCAGAGCCGCCGGAGCCGCCGCGCGTGCTGTGCGCGGCCATGCCGCCGGCCACCGGGTTGGCGGGCTGGCCGCCGCCCTGGGCCTGCTCCTGCGGGCCGCCGCGGGCGCTGTGCGTGGTGATGCCCTGCCGGACCAGCGCGGCCGGCGAGGAGATCACCGCGGCCGCCGAGCTCTGGCCGCTCGCCTTGCGGTTGTTGCGCAGGCTGACCACGTCGTCGCCGAAGCCGGGCACGAAGCGGTAGATCATGGCGCTGGCGAAGATCGCCAGCAGGATGATCGCCAGGCCGGAGACGACCGCGGAGAACGAGTCCGGGCCGTTCTTCGACCCCGACAGGGCGCCGGCCAGGCCCAGCACGATCACGATCACCGGCTTCACCAGGATCACCGCGATCATGATGCCGGCCCAGCGCCTGACGTGGTGCCACATGTTCTTGTCCACCAGGCCCGCGTAGACCGCGGTGCCCAGCAGCGCGCCGACGTACAGCAGCGCGGCGCGGATCACCAGCTCCAGCCAGAGCACGCCCGCGGCCAGTACCGACACCAGCGAGACCACGATCAGCATGACCGGGCCGCCGCCGATGTCGTCGCCCTTCTTCAGGGCGCCGGAGAACGAGCCGAAGAACACGTCGGTGTTCGACTTGGTGCCCGACGAGATCACGTCGGTCACCGCGTCCGTGGCCGAGACCACGGTGTAGAGCACCAGCGGGGTGAAGGCGGAGGCGAGCACGGTCAGCCACAGGAAGCCGACCGCCTCGGTGAGCGCCTCGGTCATCGGCACCCCGCGCACCGCGCGCTTGGCGACGGCCAGCAGCCACAGGATCAGGGTGAGGATGGTGGAGGCGGCGAATACGACGGCGTACTGCCGCAGGAACTCGGTGTTGGTGAAGTCGACTTCGGTGGTCTTCGTCACCGCGGTGGACAGCTTGTCGATGGTCCAGGAGGCGGCTTCGGCGCAGCCCTTGCCGAGGGAGGTGAGCGGGTCGAGGCTGCTGGTGCCGCTGTCGCCCTTCGGTGAGACGGGCGTGGTGCCGCTGTTGCAGTAGTCCTTGGTCGGACCGGACAGCAGGCTGCAGGTGTCGTTGGTCGCCGAGGCGGACGGGGTCGGCGTCGGCGTGGCCGAGGGGTCCGCCATCGCGCGCGTCGCGGCGGTCCACAGGACCGTCTGCACGGCGACGACGGCTGCCGACAGGGGCAGGAGCCGGGTGCGGGCGCTACCGCGCATAGGTGAACCCTCCGTACTGCTGTACGGCACCCGCGATCTGGTCCGCCGTGGCGATCTGCTGGTCCCCGCTGACCGGCGCGGGCCCGTCCTGCTGGCTGGACGAGGCGATCTTCCAGTCGCCGCCCGAGCCTGCCGAGCCGCCTGAACCTCCCGACCCCGTCCTGCCCGGCGCCGACGCCTGCCACACCAGCTTCTCGGTGATGGTGAACCAGGAGGCGGTGACGGGCTTGGTGGAGTCCTTGCCGGCCAGGCCGGCCAGCGCGGTGCACCAGACCTCCACGGTCGCCGCGTCCGCGCTGCTCGCGGTGGTCTTCGTGCCGACCGGGATGGTCCGGGAGACCAGGGTCAGGCCCTGGGGCGCGGAGCCGTCCGGGTTGAGGCCGAGGGCCTTTATCGCGCCCGCGGAGTACGCCTGGTCGAGTGACGTCTGCAGGGACGCGGTCGCCGACGGGGCGTATACGGTGGCCACGATCCGGTGCCGGGTGGCGGTGTCGAACATGTCGACGCCGCCGAGGGCCACCGCGTAGTTGGCCGCGGCGGACTGGGCGCCCTGCTGGGTGTGGGCGAAGCCGGCCGGGATGCCGTTCGACGAGCCGGTGACGGGCAGTTCGCCGGTCGGCGCGGTGGCGGTGGCGGAGCTCTTCGCGGCGGAGCCGCCGCTCCCGCTGCTGCCGCCGGAGCCGGCGTCGTCGGTGCTGGAGGAGGAGCCGCCGCCGCGGGTGGCGAACGCCAGCGCCGCGATGAGCACGACGATGACGCCCACGACGGTGACCAGGGCGCGCCGCGGCTGCGGGCGCCGCCCGGCCGGGCCGTGCGTGCCGTGGCCCTCGGGGAACCGGGTCCGGGTCGGGGGACCGTCCTGGCCGAGGCTCATCGTGCGGTCGCCCCCCGGGGCGCCGCGGGCACGGCGCGGAGGCGCGCGGCACGGCGGGGCGAGTCGCTGGGAACGACAGCGCTGCTTGGTTGAGTGGGCATCAGCACGCAGCCTCGGTCGGGACGGTGGAGCCTGGGACGGGCTCCGGGGGGAACAGGGGCACCCGCGGGTGCCGGTACGGCGGTTTCGCCCGGACGGGCTAGATCGCCATGCCGTAGACGATGGTGAACAGCGTGCCGAGGGAACCGATGATGAACACGCCGGTGAGCCCGGCGATGATCAGTCCCTTGCCCTGCTCCGCGCTGAAGGTGTCGCGCAGTGCGGTCGCGCCGATCCGTTGCTTGGCCGCGCCCCAGATGGCCAGGGCCAGGCACAGCAGGATCGCCACTGCCATGACCACCTCGACCATCACACGCGCTTCGTTGCCGAGGGAACCGAAGGGTCCCCAGTCCGGGGCGATGCCACCGATGATGGTGTTGATGTCGCCCTTCGCCGCTGCCAGATACATGTAACTCACCACCCCGCTCGATCAGTTGGCTCCCTCGCCGGGGCGCAAGGGGCCATCGTCTATCTTGACGGAGGATTCCGCTCTTGGATGTCGACTGGGCGACTTTCTCAGCGGATTGTCCGTGTGATCCGCCCCGCAGCAGCCACACTGGTGAACGGACCGGTGTTCGAGGGATACAGACGACTACTGTGTGTATCACGAGCATCACGTTAGGGCAACGAAGAGCGTGGGATCGTCCAAGGACCGGAAGGGTGGGGACTCGTGCGCCGGATCTGGCTCGTCGTCATCATCGCGCTGGGCCTGTGCTTTTCGTTCCTCGCGCTGCTCGTGGTGGGCACCTTCTCGGCCGCGGCGGGGCTGAGCGACGACGAGAACGGCCAGGCGGTGACGCTGGCTCAGGGCGCGGTGCCGGCCGAGTACGAGCCGCTCGTGGCGAAGTGGGGCAACCTGTGCGCGGCGCTCGACCCGGCGCTGCTGGCCGCGCAGCTGTACCAGGAGAGCGGCTGGAACGCGCACGCGCAGAGCGGGGCCGACGCGCAGGGCATCGCGCAGTTCATCCCGGGCACCTGGGCCACCCACGGCATCGACGCCAACGGCGACGGCAAGGCCGACGTGTGGGACCCGCAGGACGCGATCCCCTCGGCCGCCAGTTACGACTGCCAGCTGGCCTCCTACGTCAAGAACGTGCCCGGTGACAACACCGACAACATGCTGGCCTCCTACAACGCCGGCGCCTACGCGGTGATCAAGGCCGGCGGCGTCCCGCCGTACGCCGAGACGCAGCACTACGTGAAGATCATCCGCACGCTCGCGGAGAGCTTCGCGGCGCCGGTCGCCCGGTTGCAGCCGAGCCAGCAGGCCGCGGGTGCGATCACCTACGCGCAGTCGAAGCTCGGCACGAAGTACCTGTGGGGCGGCGAGGGCACGGCGGCGCAGGGCGGGCGGTTCGACTGCTCGGGGCTGACGCAGGCGTCGTACCGCGCGGTCGGGGTGACCCTGCCGCGGGTGGCCAACGACCAGTGGAACGCCGGGCCGCACCCGAGCCGCGCCGAGCTGCTCCCGGGCGACCTGGTCTTCTTCGCCTACGATCTGAGCGACCCGCGCTCCATCCACCACGTCGGGATCTACGTGGGCGGCGGGTACATGATCGACGCGCCGCACACCGGTGCGGTGATCCGGTTCGACCCGATCGACTCGCCCGACTACATCGGCGCGACGCGGGTCACCGAGGGCGGGGCGCAGGCGCTGCCCACCGCCTCGGCCGCGGCCTCAACCGCCTCCTGACGGCCCGTCGCGGCGCCGCGGCGGCGGCCGGGCCGCCCGTTCGTACGACTGTTCTGCCTGGTCACCCTTGCATAACAGCATGGTGATCATCTGGCGAAGACCGGAACGCTACGTAGTGTGCCGGCCGTTGTACGGGGGAGAATGGGGCGAGACGCAAGCGACGGGGGTTGCGCACGAGCCGACCGTGGACGCATGTTCCGTGCGTTGCCCGATGAGGGGTGGACCCGATGGCGAAAGTCGCAGGCGACACTGTGAACCCCGACGTCAGCCTGCTGCGCGAGGTCAACGGCCTGTCCGGGCACACCCCGCACGGCGTGGACCGCGCGGTCGAGTGGATCGGCGGGTACGGCCTGGTCGCGCTGGCGTTCGTGCTGGCCCTGTGGTGCTGGTGGCGGGTGGCGCGGCGCGCCGAGGACGCGCCGGCCGCGGTCGCCGGGGTGCTGTGGTCGGGCCTGGCCGCCGGTGCCGCCACCCTGCTGGACCTGCCGATCCGGGCCCTGGTGCAAAGACCCCGGCCCTACGTCGACCACGACGGCCTGCGGGTGCTGGTGCACGACGGCGGCTACTCCTTCGTCAGCGTGCGCAGCGCGGTCATCGCCGCGGTCGCGGTCGGCCTGTTCACGGTGGACCGCAGGTTCGGCGCGATCGCGCTGCTCGCGGCCCTCGCCGAGGGGTTCTGCGACATCTACGTCGGCACGTACTACCCGACCGACGTGGTCGGCGGGTTCGCGCTCGGCGCCGCGACCGCCCTGCTGCTGACCGCGCCCGCGCTCGCACTGCTGACCGCGCTCACCACCCGGCTCTCCCGCGGCCGCGCCGCCCCCCTGGTCCGCGCCGCCCCCGGCCCCACCCCCACCGCCCGCCGCCTCGACCCACGCGAAATCGGCCACCACGCCACCGACAAGGACCTCGCGGCGTAGCCCCGGCGGCCCGTCACAGGGCCTGGGGGAAGTCGAAGAGGCGGGTGGGGTCGAGTTGCTTCTTCAGGGCCGTCAGGCGGGCGGCGTTCGGGCCGTAGTAGGCGGTGCGCCAGTCGGTCAGGGACGGGTCGGTGTAGTTCTGGTAGGCGCCGCCGGAGGCGTAGCGGCGCATCGCGGTGTGGGTGGAGTTCAGCCAGGTGGTGTCGGCCAGGGCGTGGGAGGCGAGGTACTGGGCGAGGAAGCGTGAGCTGCGGTGCGCGAAGGCGGTGGCGGTGGCCGAGGGGCGGTTGACCGCGCCGCCCAGCGCGGTGAGGGCGATGCTGCCGGCCCCGCCCCCGGACCGCCCGGCGAGCTGCTGGACCTGAGCCAGGAGGGCCTGGACGCCGCCGTCCGGGAGGTTCACGTCGTAGAAGTCCGAGCGCGCGGTGTACGTGTCCCGCTCCAGGCTGCCGGCCGGCGCCAGGTGGCACTGGGCGGCGCTGCGGCCCTCGCAGCCGGCGTAGGAGAACATCGCGTCGACGTAGGTGTGCGGCCGCAGCGAGACCGAGGCGGCGGGGGAGCCGACCGCGGTGGCCAGCCGGTCCGCGGCCGCGGCGAGGTCGTCGCGGGAACCGGTGGACGTCATCGCCACCGAGACGGTCGGGGTCTGGCCGACCGTGCAGTTCAGGTCGAGCGCGGACCAGATGTGGTCCGGCAGGTCCGGGCCCCAGCTCTGCCAGCCGCGGACGAGGTCGGCGGCGCGGCTCCACGGCCAGGTCAGGTAGCCGGTGACGACGTCCGGCACCGGGTGGGTGGCGAACGTCAGGGACGTCACCACCCCGAAGTTGCCGTTGCCGGCGCCGCGCAGCGCCCAGAAGATGTCGGGTTCGGCGTCGGCCGAGACCTCGTGGCTGCGGCCGTCGGCGGTGATCAGCGTCGCACCGGTGAGGTTGTCGCAGGTCAGCCCCATCGAACGGCTCATCACGCCATGGCCGCCGCCGAGTGCGAGCCCGGAGACGCCCACTGACGGGCAGGAGCCGCCCGGCACCGTCCTGCCCTGCTGGGCAAGGGTGTTGTAGACGTCGATGAGCTTCGCGCCCGCGCCGAGCGTGGCGGTGGTGCCGTCCAGCCGGATCGAGTCGAGCTTCGAGACGTCCACGATCAGGCGGCCGTCGCCGCTGGACCAGCCCGCGTACGAGTGGCCGCCGCTGCGGACCACCGGAGTCGTGCCGGTGCGGCGGGCGAAGTCCAGGCAGGTGCGGATGTCGTCGGCGCCGGTGACGTACGCGACCGCCGCCGGGCGCAGCGAGTCGAACCGGGTGTTGTACAGGCGGTGGTCGAGCTCGTAGGCGCTGTCCTGCGGGCGGACCAGGGTGCCGTCCAGGGACTTCGCCAGCGCCGGCCAGTCCGGCTTCACCGGGGAGGCGGTCGCCGAGGCCAACGGGGTCGCGGACGTGGCGGCCGTCGAACCCGGCGTGCCGGACGGGGCTTTCGCGTCGTCCCCGCCGTCGTCGTCGCACCCGCTCAGTACGGTCGCCGCCAGCGCTCCGCCGCCCGCCATCAGCGCGGTGCGCCGCGGGAGTCCGCGGGGGCTGCCGCCCCGGTTCGGGCTGTCGGACCGGGCCGTGCGTTCCACCGTTGCCACCCTCGCGTCAGGCCCTCCGGCGCGGGAGGTGGGTGCCTTCTCCCGCACCCGTGCCGCTCAGAATCCCAAGACGCCGCACCCCCGTTGCCGGTTGCGGGTTTTTGCGGGCGGTGCCGGTCGGTGGCGGGTGGGGGCGCCCCGGACCGGGCGCCGTTCCTCCGGGGAGTGCCCCGTTCCTCCGGGGCCCTGCTCCTCCGGGAGTGCCCCGTTCCTACCCGGAGTGCTCCGCGGCGTCGCGGCGGGCGCGGTCGCGGGCACGGCGGGCGGGCCCCTTCCAGCCGCAGGAGCAGCGCGCGGACGCGAAGGACCCGCGCTCGACGACGGTCACCTCATGGCGGCTGCCTCCGCCGGCGGCACCCGCGGCGGTGGTGGACGATCCGGGGTCGGACACGCCTCAACCGTAACGGGCGTGACGGCCCGCTCAAGACCGTCGTTATCCGGGTGAGACCCAGCCGGTGGGGCGGGTGCAGGGATGGACGGGCGATGGTGGCAGCGGTGACCCCAGCGGCGGGCACGACGGGTGTGGCGGGTGCGACAGCAGGCGGCGGCGCGAGGGGCCCCCACCGCCCGCGCCGCGGCACACGCGGGCGGGGCGGGCCGCACGCCGCCGCGGTCGCCGCACTGGCGTGTGCGGCGGCGCTGACCACCGGCTGCGGCGGCCCGGCCGCCGGCCGCGCCGCCGGCGCGGCCCCCGCGGACGCCGCCCAGACCCGCGCGGTCACCAGCGCCGCGGACACCCTGGTCGGCGCCGGCAGTTCCAAGGTGGCCACCGCGATGCGGATGGCCAGCGGCGGCACCTGGGTCACCATCACCGGCACCGGCGGCTTCGACTACGCCAGGCGGCAGGGCGAACTGGTGGTGCTGCTGCCCAAGGACGCGGTCGGCAAGGAGGAGCACAAGCCGATCACCGAGCTGATGACGCCCGGCGCGCTCTACATGAAGAACCGCGGCGCGGGCGTCCCCGCCGACAAATGGGTGCGGGTGGACACCACCCGCCTGCCCGACGGGAACCTGGTCACCGGCGGCGCCACCGAACCGCTGGCCGCTGCCGAACTGCTGCGCGGCGCCGAGGACGTGACGTACTCCGGCACCGAGCAGCTGCAAGGCGTCCGGGTGCGGCACTTCCGCGGCACCACCGACATCGCCAGAGCCGCCCGGATCGCCCCGACCGCCGTCCGGGGCCCGCTGAGCGCCGCCGCGAAGGGCTTCACGGTGACCCGGGTGCCCTTCGACGCCTGGCTCGACGCCCAGGGCCGGCTGCGCAAACTCACCCAGCGGTTCACGATGAGCCCCTCGCCGGCGTCCGGCGGCGCCGCGAGCACGCCGTCCGCCCGCCAGGACCCGGGCGTGACCGTCACCGCCACCACTACCTACGACGGCTTCGGCACCCCCGTCGCGGTCACCATGCCGAACAGTGCGGACATCTGGACCGGAAAGATCGTTTCTGCCACCTCCTAGGTCCCGCCCCGCCGGATCGGGCCTGCTGGAAATGGTCCATCCGTGCCATGCGCCGGGCCGCGTACGGTCCCTACGCTTGATGACGGCCGTTCACAGGCGTATGGGGACGCGTAGCGAAGGTGGTGCGGGTATGGCGCCGTCACTCATGACCTCGGTGCAGGACGATCCGGTGGCACTGGCCGAGATCGATCTGTACGGCGAGCTGATGATCGCCGCTTCCGCCACCGTCGAGGAGCGGTTGAGCTCCGACCGCATCGACGAGGTGCTGGACGTCGCCCGCGTCCGCCCGGTCCGGGCGAACTAGGAGGACTCAGGAGCCCTCCGGCGGCAGCGCGAGCCAGGGCGGCGGCGCCGCCGCGGCCGGGCCGCCCCGGACCCGACCCGACCCCCTTGAGCACCGCGGGCCCCGCGCCGCGGTGCTCAGGTGCGCAGCAGCCGCGCTATCGCCGCCGTCGCCTCGGCGACCTTCTCGTCGATCTCCGGCCCGCCCCCGACCGCGGCCGCGGCCACGCAGTGCCGCAGGTGCTCCTCCAGCAGCTGGAGCGCGAAGGACTGCAACCCCTTGGTGCTCGCCGAGACCTGGGTGAGGATGTCGATGCAGTAGACGTCCTCCTCGACCATCCGCTGCAACCCGCGCAGCTGGCCCTCGATCCTGCGCAGCCTCTTGAGGTGGGCTTCTTTGTCATGGCTGTAGCCATGCGGCCCGTGCGGCTTCACAATCTCCCCGGCGACGCCTTCCGTGGCCATCCGCATGCCCGCCCTTCTGTCCCGTTATACCCCCGATGGGTATACCTTACCGAATCGATACCCTGTGCGAGGCATCCCCTGACGGGGGGACTTCGTCCAATGGGCGACACTGGTGGACGCCGGTCAGTGGCGACCGCATGATGCACCTAGCATCAACGAGACCGAAACTCATGCACCCCGAGGACCTCACGTGCGCTTTCGTCTGACCCCCAGGGAGACGAGCTTCTATGACATGTTCGCCGCTTCCGCGGACAACATCGTCACCGGTTCGAAGCTCCTGATGGAACTGCTCGGGGCCGATGCGCCGACCCGGACCGAGATCGCAGAACGCATGAGGGCGGCCGAGCACGCCGGGGACGACGCGACCCACGCGATCTTCCACCAGCTCAACTCCTCCTTCATCACGCCCTTCGACCGGGAGGACATCTACACCCTCGCCGGCTCGCTCGACGACATCATGGACTTCATGGAGGAGGCCGTCGACCTGGTCGTCCTCTACAACGTGGAGGAACTGCCCAAGGGCGTCGAGCAGCAGATCGAGGTGCTGGCCAGGGCGGCCGAGCTGACCGCCGAGGCGATGCCGAACCTGCGCACCATGGCCAACCTCACGGAGTACTGGATCGAGGTCAACCGGCTGGAGAACCAGGCCGACCAGATCCACCGCAAACTGCTCGCCCACCTGTTCAACGGCAAGTACGACGCCATCGAGGTGCTCAAGCTGAAGCAGATCGTCGACGTGTTGGAAGAGGCTGCCGACGCGTTCGAGCACGTCGCCAACACGGTGGAGACCATCGCGGTCAAGGAGTCCTGACCTTCGTGGACACCTTCGCTCTGGTCGTGACCATCGGGGTCGCGCTCTTCTTCACCTACACCAACGGCTTCCACGACTCGGCGAACGCCATCGCCACCTCGGTCTCCACCCGCGCCCTGACCCCCAAGGCGGCGCTGGCGATGGCCGCGGTGATGAACCTGCTCGGCGCCTTCCTCGGTTCGAAGGTGGCCGCGACCGTGAGCAAGGGCCTGATCGCCACGCCCGAGGGCCGCCACGGAATGGGCATCCTCTTCGCCGCGCTCGCCGGTGCCATTGTATGGAACCTGGTGACCTGGTACTTCGGGCTGCCGTCGAGTTCAAGCCACGCGCTGTTCGGCGGCCTGGTCGGCGCGGCACTGGCCGGCGGCATCGCGGTGCACTGGAACGGCGTGGTCGACAAGGTCATCGTGCCGATGTTCGTCTCCCCGGTGGTCGGCCTGCTCGTCGGCTACCTGGTGATGCTGGCGATCCTGTGGTTCTTCCGCCGCGCCAACCCGCACAAGGCCAAGCGCGGCTTCCGGATGGCCCAGACCCTCTCGGCGGCCGCGATGGCGCTCGGCCACGGCCTCCAGGACGCCCAGAAGACGATGGGCGTGGTGGTGCTGGCGCTGGTGATCCACGACCCGAGCCGCGGCTTCGGCATCCCGATCTGGGTGAAGCTGATCTGCGCGGCGATGATGTCGCTGGGCACCTACGCGGGCGGCTGGCGGATCATGCGGACCCTCGGCCGCCGGATCATCGACCTCGACCCGCCGCAGGGCTTCGCCGCCGAGACCACCTCCGCGGCGATCCTCTACACGACGTCGTACGTCTTCGCGGCGCCGGTCTCCACCACCCACGTCATCACCTCGGCGATCATGGGCGTGGGGGCGACCAAGCGGGTCAAGGCGGTCCGCTGGGGCGTGGCGAAGAACATCGTCGGCGGCTGGTTCATCACGATGCCCGCCGCGGCGGTCGTCGCCGCCGTCTGCTTCTACGTGGTCCAGCTGATCTTCGGCTGATCGGCTTGGCCGGTTTCCGCCGTTCCCGGTCCCCGGTGCCGGTGTACGCGAGTCCATGGGGCGGCGCATGCGAAGGGCCCCGGCCCCCGTCGAAGGGGAACCGGGGCCCTCGCGCCCTGCGGTGGCACCGCCATGCAGCACCGCACGGCGTCTGGGGATCAGCCGAAACGGCCGGAGATGTAGTCCTCGGTCGCCTGCACCGACGGGTTGGCGAAGATCTTCTCGGTCTCGTCGATCTCGATCAGCTTGCCGGGCTGCCCGACAGCGGCCAGATTGAAGAACGCGGTACGGTCCGACACGCGCGCGGCCTGCTGCATGTTGTGCGTGACGATCACGATGGTGAAGCGTTCCTTCAGCTCCCCGATCAGGTCCTCGATGGCGAGGGTGGAGATCGGGTCGAGCGCGGAGCACGGCTCGTCCATCAGCAGCACCTCGGGCTCGACCGCGATCGCGCGGGCGATGCACAGCCGCTGCTGCTGGCCGCCGGAGAGCCCCGAGCCGGGCTTGTTCAGCCGGTCCTTGACCTCGTTCCACAGGTTGGCGCCCTTGAGGGACTTCTCGACGATGGAGTCGAGCTCGCCCTTCTTGCGGACGCCGTTCAGCCGCAGGCCGGCCGCCACGTTGTCGTAGATCGACATGGTGGGGAAGGGGTTGGGGCGCTGGAAGACCATGCCGACGGTGCGCCGGACCGTCACCGGGTCCACGCCGCTGCCGTACAGGTTCTCGTCGTCCAGCAGCACCTGGCCCTCGACACGGCCGCCGGGGGTGACCTCGTGCATGCGGTTCAGGGTGCGCAGGAAGGTGGACTTGCCGCAGCCGGACGGGCCGATGAAGGCGGTCACGGAGCCGGGCTCGACGGTCATCGAGATGTCGTCGATGGCCTTGTGGCTGCCGTAGTAGGCGGACAGGCCGCTGACGTCGATTCGCTTGGCCATGGTGGGGATCACTTCATTTCTGCTAGGTCTGCTGATGGCCGCGTCAGCGACCTGAGTGCTTCGGCGCCTTCCAGCGCGCGATGAGCCGGGCCACGAGGTTCAGGATCATCACGAAGGCGATCAGGACCAGGGCCGCGCCCCAGGCGCGGGCGTAGCTCGCGGGGTTGCCGTCCACGTACTGCTGGTAGATGTAGAACGGCAGCGATTCCTGCGGGCCCTTGAAGGGGTTGTTGTTGATGTACTGGGCGCCGTAGATCAGCAGGGCGACCGGGGCGCTCTCGCCGGCGATCCGGGAGAGGGCCAGCATCACGCCGGTGGTGATGCCGCCGATCGCGGTGGGGACGACCACCTTGGTGATGGTCCGCCACTTCGGCACGCCCAGCGCGTAGGAGGCCTCGCGCAGCTCGTTGGGGACGAGCTTGAGCATCTCCTCGGTGGAGCGGACCACGATCGGCGTCATCAGGATGGCCAGTGCCAGCGAGCCGGCGAAGCCGGACTGCGGTGCCTTGTCGAAGGCGATGAACCACAGCGACAGGATGAACAGGCCCGCCACGATCGACGGGATGCCGGTCATCACGTCGACGAAGAAGGTGACCACCTTGGCGAGCAGGCCCCGGCCGTACTCGACCAGGTAGACCGCGGTGAGGATGCCCAGCGGGGCGGCGATGGCCGCGGCGATCGCGACCTGCTCCACGGTGCCGATGATGGCGTGGTAGATGCCGCCGCCGGGCTGGATGGTGAGCACGTTCTTCATCGAGTGCGTCAGGAACGTGCCGTCGATCACGCCGGCGCCCTGCTTGATCGTCGTCTCGATCAGCGAGTACAGCGGCAGCACGGCGAGGATGAACGCGGACCAGACCAGGCTGGTGGCCACCCGGTCCTTGGCCTGGCGGCGGCCCTCGACCTGGGCGGTGATCACGTACGACCCGACCACGAAGAGCAGCAGGGCGATCAGGCCCCACTGGATGTGGCTGTCCAGGCCGGCCCCGGCGCCGATGGCCACGGCCACCACGATCGAGCCGACCGCGATCGCGGGCGGGGTCCAGCGCGGCAGCCGCCGGGTCGCCAGGTGCCTGGTGGCGGGCACGGCGGCGGACGACGTCGCGTCGACAGCGGTCTCGGTCATGCGTTGGCCCCCGAGTACTCCTTGCGCCGGGCGATGATCAGCCGGGCGGCTCCGTTGACCAGGAGCGTGATGACGAACAGCACCAGGCCGGACGCGATCAGCGCGTCCCGGCCGTACTCGGTGGCCTCACCGAACTTGGCGACGATGTTCTGGGAGAAGGTGCCGCCGGCCGGGTCCAGCAGGTGGGCGCTGAGCGTCGGCGACGCGGACAGCACGGTGGCCACCGCCATGGTCTCGCCGAGCGCGCGGCCCAGGCCGAGCATCGAGGCGGAGATGATGCCGGAGCGGGCGAAGGGGAGCACCGACATGCGGATGACCTCCCAGCGGGTCGCGCCGAGCGCGAGTGCCGCCTCCTCGTGCATCTTCGGCACCTGCCGGATGACCTCGCGGCTGACGTTGGTGATGATCGGCAGGATCATGATCGCCAGCAGGATGCCCACCGTGAACAGCGAGCGCGGGGTGGAGTTCGGGTCGTCCTTGTGGAAGATGACCGTCCAGCCCAGGTAGTGGTTGAGCCACAGGTTCAGGCCGCGCAGGTGCGGCACCAGGAAGAGCGCGCCCCACAGGCCGTAGATGATGCTGGGCACCGCGGCGAGCAGGTCGATCACGTACGCGATCACGTCGCCGAGCCGGCGCGGCGCGTAGTGCGTGATGAACAGCGCGATGCCGACCGCGATGGGCACGGCGATGGCCATGGCGATCACCGCGCTGACCACGGTGCCGTAGGCGAGGACCGCGATGCCGAACTTCGGCGGCGTCAGCGCTGCGTTCCACTCGAAGGTGGTGAAGAAGTTCGCGTGGTCCTTGGAGATGGCGTTGACCGCGCGGACGGTCAGGAAGAGCGCGATGGCGCCCATGATGACGAGGACGAAGATGCCCGAGCCGCGGGAGAGCCCGGCGAAGATCCGGTCGCCCGGGCGGGTGACGGTCTTCGTGCTGCTGGGCGGCGGCGGGGCGGCGGGGGGCGGTGCGGTGGTTGTCATGGGGAACTCCGGTCTGGGGTGGGGGAGGTGGCTCCCCCGGCGGCGGTGCACCGGATGTGCGGCGGGCCCCGCGGTGGTCGTGCCGACCGCGGGGCCCGCCGCCCTGGATCAGGACAGGGCGGAGATGGCGGAGCGGACCTTCGTGGCGATCGCGTCCGGCAGCGGGGCGTAGCCGGCGCTCGCCAGCTGGCCCTGGCCGTCGGCGCTGGCGATGTAGTTCAGGAAGGACTTCGTCAGCGGCAGGGTGTCGGACTTGTTGCCCTTGTCGCAGGCGATCTCGTACGTCACCAGGACGATCGGGTAGGCGTTGTCCGCCTTGGTGGTGTACGCGGCGCTCAGGTCGAGGGCCAGGTCGGAGCCGGTGCCGACGACCTTGGCCTGCGCGATGCCCGCGGAGGCGTTGGCGCTGGTGGCCTCGACCGGCTGCGAGGCGCCGGTGGCGATCTTGACGGTCGGGATCTGGTCGGCGGTCGCGTAGGACAGCTCGAAGTAGCCGATCGCGCCCTCGGTCTGCTTGACCTGCGAGGCCACACCGGAGGACTGGGCGACGGCCTGGCCGCCCTTGCCCGCCCACGCCTTGGCGTGCGGGTAGGGCCAGTCGGCCTTGGCCGCGCCACCGAGGTACTTGGTGAGGTTGTCGGTGGTGCCGGAGTCGTCCTGGCGGTGGAAGCTCTGGATCTTGGTGCTCGGCAGGTTGGCGCTCGGGTTGAGCTTCTTGATCGCCGGGTCGTTCCAGGTGGTGATCTTGCTGTTGAAGATCTTCGCCAGGGTCGGGGCGTCCAGCACGAGGTTGCTCACACCGGGCAGGTTGTAGCCGATGGCGATCGGGCCGCCGACCATCGGGAGGTCGATGCCCTCGCCGCTGGTGCACACCTTCTTCGACGAGGTGATCTCGTCGGCGGCGAGCGGGGAGTCGGAACCGGCGAAGGCGTCGGTGCCCTGGTTGAAGTCGATGACGCCCTGACCGGACGACGACGCCTTGTAGTTGATCGTCGCGCCGGAACACGCCTGCTGGTAGTTCTTCACCCAGGCTTCCATCGCGTTCTGCTGCGCGGTGGAACCGGAGGACAGGATCTGGCCCTTGGCGCAGGAGATCGACGACGCGGCGGACGAGCTGGACGAGCTGCTGCTCGACGACGAGGAGCTGCTGCTGTCGTTGTTGTCCGAACCGCAGGCGGTCAGGACCAGCGCGCCGGTAATCGCCGCCGCGCCGACGGTCAGGGCCCGCATTCCGGTCTTACGCTGAAGCTTCACCTTCGTGTGTTCCTTCCAAAAGCCCGCCGGTGGACGGCGAAGCACAGGGTTTGGTTTTCTGCATCCACCCGGCGCGAGTGCTGCTCACCGGTAAGGCCGAAATTAGGGAGATCAGATGAAGCGACCGACGGGGGAGGGTGAACGCGAGGTGAACCTCGTCCGTCGGTGTGGTGGCCCCCTGAGCAGGCCGAGCCCCCAGGTGCCAGGTGGGGCGAACGGGGAGCGGGTGACCTGGGCACGCCTCGGCCGCGCCGCGGCGGGGCGCCCGGGAGCAGGGGTCTACGCGCGTGGCCCGGCGGGTGTTCGGGGGCCGCGGACGGGGGCCTGAGGGGGCCTGAGGGGTCAGCCCTGGAGGGCGTTCAGGAGGGCGGCGATCAGCGCGCGGTCGCGGTCGTGGGTGAGGCGCCGGCGGGCCGCGTCGGGGGGCAGCCAGGCGATGCGGTCGACCTCGTCGTTGGGCGAGAAGGGCGGCGCGGTGGCGGCGGAGGGCGCCTGGGCGGCCCAGTAGCGGACCTCCTTGGGGCGCCCGGCGGTCCAGTAGTACGACGCGGGCAGCGGCGTGCCGAGCACGCACGCCACACCGGTCTCCTCGAGGGTCTCGCGCACCGCGGCGGCCGCGTGGTCCTCGCCGCGCTTCAGCTTGCCCTTGGGCAGGCTCCAGTCGTCGTACCGGGGCCGGTGGACGAGCGCGATCTCGACCCCGGCGCCGTGTGCGGCGTGCCGCCACAGCACGGTGCCCGCCGCCTGCACCGTGGTGCTCACGACTGCCACAGCCGGGAGAAGGCGAACCGGGCGGCCTCCACTTCGTGCCGCTGGTCGGCGTGGAGCACACCCAGCGCGTAGGCGGTCGCCGGGGCGATCCGGGGGGTGCGGGCCGCGGCGGCGACCGCGGCAGCCGACTCGGCGGCCTCGTGGTGCCGTTGGAGGACCAGCGCGGCCTCGGCCAGCCGCGGGTCGCCGTGGCCGCCGGCCCCGGGCACCTCGGCGGCGTACCGGCTCAGCCGCAGCAGTATGCGCACCTGGTGCCAGGGCGCGTCCTGGAGGTCGGCGGTGAGGTCGGCGCCGAGCGCGGCCTGCACCGCCTCGGCGTTGTACGGGTGCCCGGCCCGGCGCAGCGGCAGCGTGCCGGCCGCGTCGGCGAGCCGGGTGTGCGCCTGCCCGGCCAGCGGCGGCAGCACCTGGTCGGCGGGCTCGGCGGCCCGCGCGGTCAGCGGCACCTCGGAGGCGAGCAGCGCGATGGAGTCGGCCAGCGCGTGGAAGCGCGCCGAGCCCATCGCCTGCAAGGTCGCCGAGTGCGCCCGGGTACGGGCCAGGGTGAGCTGCCGCTCCAGCAGCGCGGCGGCCCGCGCCGCCCCGACCGCCAGCGGCCCGGAGGACTGGGCCGGCACGGTGCCGCGCGCGGCGACCGCCGCGCCGGCGGACCGGCGCGCGCCGCCGGCCGGCTCCGCACCGGCGCCGCCGTCCGCGCCCTGGGGGAGCGGCGCCGCCGCGGCGGTCAGCGCCTCCTCGGCCGGGGCGAGCACCGACAGCCGGCGCAGCGCGTCCAGCAGCCGGCCCAGCCGCACCGCGTACTGCGGCTCGCGGCCGAGGGTGGCGCCGAGCCAGCCCAGCTCGGTGCGCATCGGCTCGGCCCACGCGGGGTCGGTCAGCACGCCGTAGGTGTGCAGCACACCGGCGATCCGCCGGGCACTGCCGCGCAGCAGCGCGTCCGCGGTGTCCTCGTCGTCGCCGCGCAGGCCGAGCCCGCGCAGGAACGCGGTCGCCTGCGTGCGCAGGTAGGACGACAGGGCCTCGCCCGCGTTCCCGTCGTCGAGCCCCGTGCTGACGCCCACCGTGCCGCTCCCCGTGTCCGTGCCGTCGCCCGGTCGACCGGGGATCTGCTGTGCGAGCAGGTTGCTATGTTGCTGCTGACGGGCCACGCCGGCGCCTCCGGGCGTCGATGAGCATTTCCTGGACGTTGCGCAGCGGACGGCCCTCGGAGTCGGTGCTGTGCCGGGTCCAGTCGCCGTCGGCCGCCAGGTGCCAGGACGAGGTCGCGTCCGACATCCCGGTCTCCAGCAGTCCGTCGAGGGTGGCGCGGTGGACCGGGTCGGTGACCCGGACCAGCGCCTCGATCCGGCGGTCGAGGTTGCGGTGCATCATGTCGGCGCTGCCGATCCACACCTCCGGCTCGCCGCCGTTGCCGAAGACGAAGACCCGGGAGTGCTCCAGGAACCGGCCCAGCACGCTGCGCACCCGGATGTTCTCCGACAGGCCCGGCACTCCCGGTCTGACCGCGCAGATGCCCCGGACCCAGATGTCGACCGGCACACCGGCCTGGGAGGCGCGGTAGAGCGCGTCGACCACCACTTCGTCGACGATCGAGTTGACCTTGATCCGCACGGAGGCCGGGCGCCCGGCGCGGTGGTGGCCGATCTCGGCGAGGATGCGCTGGATCAGGCCGTCGCGCAGGCTGCGCGGGGCGACCAGCAGCCGGTTGTACGTCTCGCGGCGCGAGTACCCCGACAGCCGGTTGAACAGGTGGGACAGGTCGGCGCCGACCTTGGGGTCGGCGGTGAGCAGGCCCAGGTCCTCGTAGAGCCGCGCGGTCTTCGGGTGGTAGTTGCCGGTGCCGACGTGGCTGTAGCGGCGCAGGGTGTCGCCTTCCTGGCGGACCACCAGAGACAGCTTGCAGTGCGTCTTGAGGCCGACCAGGCCGTAGACGACGTGGCAGCCGGCCTCCTCCAGCTTGCGGGCCCACTTGATGTTGGCCTGCTCGTCGAAGCGCGCCTTGATCTCGACCAGCACCAGCACCTGCTTGCCGGCCTCGGCCGCGTCGATCAGCGCGTCCACGATCGGCGAGTCGCCGGAGGTGCGGTAGAGGGTCTGCTTGATGGCCAGCACGTCGGGGTCGGCGGCGGCCTGGTCGAGGAAGGACTGCACCGAGGTGGAGAACGAGTCGTACGGGTGGTGCAGCAGGATGTCCCGCTCGCGCATCGCGGCGAAGATGTCCGGCGGCGTGGCCGACTCGACCTCCGCGAGGTCGCGGTGGGTGCCGGCGACGTACGGCGGGAACTTCAGCTCCTCGCGGTCCAGCGCGGCGATCGCGAACAGGCCGGTCAGGTCGAGCGGGCCGGGCAGCGGGTAGACCTCGGTGTGCTTCATCTTCAGCTCGTGCACGAGCAGGTCGAGCACACGCGGGGCGATCGACTCCTCGACCTCCAGCCGGACCGGGGGCCCGAAGCGGCGCCGCATCAGCTCCTTCTCCAGCGCCTGGAGGAGGTTCTCCGCGTCGTCCTCCTCGACCTCCAGGTCCTCGTTACGGGTGACCCGGAACATGTGGTGGTCCAGCACCTCCATGCCCGGGAACAGCTCGTCGAGGTGGGCGGCGATCACGTCCTCCAGCGGGACGTACCGCTGCGGGCTCGCCTCCAGCAGCCGGGACAGGATCGGCGGCACCTTCACCCGGGCGAAGTGCTCGTGCCCGGAGACCGGGTTGCGCACCACCACCGCGAGGTTCAGCGACAGGCCGGAGATGTACGGGAAGGGGTGCGCCGGGTCGACCGCCAGCGGGGTCAGCACCGGGAAGATCTGCTTGCGGAAGAGCGTGGCCAGCCGGGCCTGCTCCTGGCCGGTGAGGTCGCCCCAGCGGATGACGTGGATGCCCTCGTCGGCGAGCTGCGGGCCGACGTCGTTCTGGAAGCAGGCGGCGTGCCGGGCCATGAGCTCGCGCGAGCGGGTCAGGATCAGGTCCAGCACGTCGCGCGGCTGGAGGCCCGACGCGGAGCGGGTGGCGACCCCGGTGGCCATGCGGCGCTTGAGGCCGGCCACGCGGACCATGAAGAACTCGTCGAGGTTGCTGGCGAATATCGCCAGGAAGTTCGCCCGCTCCAGCAGCGGGGTGGTCGGGTCCTCGGCGAGTTCGAGGACCCGTTCGTTGAACGCCAGCCAGCTGCGCTCGCGGTCCAGGAAGCGGCCCTGCGGCAGCTCCTCGCCGAACTCCTCGCCGGCCGCGGCGAGGCTGGGCGGCTCGGGGTCGAGGTCGGGGACGACGCGCGGGCGGAAGGTGCCGTCGGGGGTGCTGAAATCGGTGCCGTTCGCGGTGTGCCCGGTGCCGCTCGGCGCGGGCTGTGCGGCCTGCGCGGGTACATTCGGGTGATTTGTCTGGGCCATGGGTTGCGCGCCCTCCTCCGGTTCCGGCACATCCGCCACATCGGCGGCCCCCGTGCGGCGGCCGACGGCCGTCGCTCCATTGTCCCGTGTACCTGCGGGTTCCGGCAGGTCGGGCGGGGGAGTGGGGGTCGGGGCAGCGTGCTGCACCCGGCGATGTTCGCAAGCGCGGTTGAATGACCGGTAAAGAGAGCGTTGCCGTCAGGCAAGCGGGGTGCTTCCAGCGAGGGTGCCCCGGCCCCCCGGACGGCCCGCCGCTTTCCGGGTCATTCCTCGGTGCGGTACATCAGGTCGGTTTCGTGGGTGGTGAAGCCGAGGCGCTCGTAGACGGCGACGGCGGGGGCGTTGTCGGCGTCGACGTAGAGCATCGCGGTGCCCAGCCCGCGCTCGCGCGCCAGGTGCCGCAGCCCGATCGCGGTGAGCGCCCGGCCGAGGCCGCTGCCCTGCTCGTCCGGGGCGACCCCGACCACGTAGACCTCGCCGAGCCCCTCCGGCCGGTGCACCTTGGTCCAGTGGAAGCCGACCGGGGCAGGGCCGCGGAAGGCGAGGAAGAAGCCGGCCGGGTCGAACCAGGGCTCGGCGATCCGGTCGTCCAGGTCGGCCCGGGTGATCCCGCCCTGCTCGGGGTGGTGGGCGAAGGCCGCCGCATTGACCGCGAGCCAGGCCGCCTCGTCCTGGCCGGGCACGAAGGTGCGCACCTCGACCCCCTCCGGCAGCCGCGGCTCGGGCAGCCCGGTCAGCTCCGGGTCGAGCGGGCGGCGCATCTGCCGCAGCTCGCGGAAGAGCCGCAGGCCCAGCTGCCGGGCCAGGTGCCGGGCGGCCGGGTGGCCGCCGTGCGCCCACACCCGCAGCCGCCGGCCGGTGGCGGCCAGCAGTTCCGCGGCCAGCGCCTGGCCGTGGCCCCGCGAGCGGCGCCGGGGATGCACCAGGAACTCCGCGGCAGGCGCCTCCACCGGGTCGGTGCCGTCGATCTGCCCGTACCCGGTCAGCTCCTCCGCCCCGCCGCCGTCCGGGCCCGGCGTCCACAGCAGCAGGTGCCGCACGCCGGGCCGGCCGGCGTTGCGCAGGTGCAGCCGGCCCTGCTCGGAGACGGCCGGCTGGCCGTCCTCCGCGGCGGCCGCCGCGATCAGGTCGAAGACGGCTCGGGCGGCGTCGGCGGGCAGGTCGGTGAAGGTCTCGATACGGCGGTCGGTCATGCCGTGATCGTACGGCTCCGCTCCGTCCCGTCCTCGGGCGCCACTTGCCGCCGTACCGGGATGATCGCCGCCGAGGCGCAGGCGGTCGCGGCGGCCAGCACGAAGCCCGGCCAGTAGGCGGTCGCCGAGATCAGCGCGGCCATCGCCGGGGGCACCACGGCGGCGGTCAGGTTCTGCCCGGTGTTGTGCACGCCCAGCGCCCGGCCGGACCAGGCCGGTCCGGCCCGCTCGGCGGTGGAGGTGAAGGACAGGCCGTTGGTGCTGGCCGAGATGCCGATCGCGACCACCAGCAGCGCCGGGGTCAGCGGCGACGGGAAGGCCGTGGTCAGCGCGGTGGCCCCGATCACCGCGGCGGTGAGGACGGCGAGCTGCCGCATCGGGCGCAGCCGCTCGCCGACCGCGTCGGACCAGCGGCCGACCAGGATACGGGCGAGCGCGCCCAGCCCCTGGGCGGCGGCGATGAGCTGCCCGGCGTGCACCGACGACCAGCCGCGTACGTCGACGAGCAGGACCAGCGCGAACGCCCCGGCGGTGAACTGCGGGATCACCAGCAGCGCGGCCGAGCCGTGGATACGCCACAGCACGTTCGAGCCGCGGTACGGGTTCGGCGCGGGGCCGGCCGCCTCCTTCGCGGTGCGCGCGGGGTCCGCGGCGAACAGCGCGATCAGGACGGCGATCGCCCCGCAGGCGAGGGCGAGGAACCCGATGGCGCCGGGCAGGCCGTGCGCGTCGGACAGCGGCGGCATCGCCAGCGCGGCCACGCCCATGCCCAGCGGCGTGGACGTCTGCCGGATGCCCATGGCCAGGCCGCGCTCCCGCGCGGCGAACCAGCCCATCACCAGCCGGCCGCTGGCGGAGTACACGGAGGCGCCCGCGGCGCCGGCCAGCACCAGCAGCAGCCCGAGCGCGAGCATGCCGTGGGCGACCCACGCGGCCAGTGCCAGGCTGCCCGCCGCCAGGCCCAGGCCGCAGGCGATCACCACCCGCTCGCCCCAGCGGTCGGCCGCCGCGCCCCACAGGTACAGGGCCAGGACGAGCCCGGTGGTGGGCGCCGCGACGAGCAGCCCGACCTCGGTGAGCGAGAGGTGCTCCTGCTTGCGCAGCATGTCGGCGAGGTACGGGATGCCGTACACGAACGCGCAGGCGGCCGTCTGGGCCGCGGTTCCCAGGGCCAGCATCAGCCAGCGGCGCATGGGTGCACCTCCTTGGTAGGTGGTGCACCCAACTATGTCGTCTCGGCCGAGGAATGAGACAGAGTGTTTCGTTATGTGAGACGAGCGAGCCCCGCGCCCGCCCGCGCCCGGCCTACGCCTCCGCCTGCGTCGCGCCCGGCGGCAGCTCCGGCGGTTCGGTCGGCGCGCCCGGCAGCCGCAGCGCCGCCAGGGTGCCGCCGCCCGTCGCCGGGGACAGCGACACCTCGCCGCCGGCCTGCTGCGCGGTGCGCGCCACGATCGACAGGCCCAGCCCGCTGCCCGGCAGCGACCGCGCCGACGGCGACCGCCAGAACCGCTCGAACACGTGCGGCAGCTCCTCCGCCGGGATGCCGGGGCCGTGGTCCCGCACCGTCAGCAGCCCGTCCCGCAACTGCACGTCGATCTCGCCGCCGGGCGGGGAGAACTTCACCGCGTTGTCCATCAGGTTCACGATCGCCCGCTCCAGCGCCGCCGCCTCCGAGCGGACGTACCAGGGCGCCACGTCGGCGGTGATCTTCAGGTCGGGGCCGCGCAGCCGCGCCCGGGCCAGCGCGGTCTGCGTCACCTCGTGCAGCGCGACCACCTTCAGCGTCGGCCCGCTGTCCGGCCGGGACAGCTCCTGGAGGTCGCCGATGAGCGAGGCCAGCTCCGTCATCTGCGCCTTCACCGACGCCAGCAGCGCCCGGCGGTCCTCCGGCGGCAGCGCCCGCCCGGTCGCCTCGCTCCGCTCCAGCAGCTCGATGTTGGTGCGCAGGCTGGTCAGCGGGGTCCGCAGCTCGTGCCCGGCGTCCGCGATCAGCTGCTGCTGCCGGTCCCGGGAGGAGGCCAGCGCGGCCGTCATCGCGTTGAACGACGCGGACAGCCGGGCGATCTCGTCCTGCCCGTCGACCGGGATGCGGACGTTCAGGTCCTCGGTGCGCGCGATGTGCTCCACGGTCTGGGTGAGGTCGTCCACCGGCCGCAGCCCGGTCTGCGCGATCAGCAGCCCGGCGCTGGCCGCGCCGACCGCGCCGATCCCGGTGACGGCGAGCAGCACCCACGCCAGCGTGGTGAGCGGGTCGCTGACGACACTGAGCGGGCGCGCCACGGACAGCGCGATCGGCTGCGGCGGGCCCTGCACGGTCAGTTCGGCGTTGGTGCTCACCGTGTAGACCCGCAGCGCGGTGCCGTGGCTGTGCACGGTGTGCGTCACCGAGACCTGCTGCGGGCCGGTGATCGCCACCGAGCGGTCGGCCTGGGTGGTGGTGAACGTCTTGCTGCCGGAGATCAGGCAGGTCTTGCCGTCGGGCAGCACGATCTGGGCGGACACGCTCGACGGGTTGATGTTGTACTGCCCGTTGTCCGGCGCCTGCGACTGGCAGGTGAACGATCCGAGCCGGCTGGCCCGCTGGAGCTGCTGCTTGGCGTCCTCCAGCCCCTGGCTGAGGGACTTGTCCAGCTGGGAGCTGAGTTCGTTGCGCGTGATCAGCCAGCAGGCCAGCGCGGCCAGCGCCACCGCGACGAGGACCGCGGCCGCCGTCAGGATGGTGAGCCGGGAGCGCAGGGGGAGGCGGTTCACGCGTGCCCGCCGTCGGGGGCGCGCAGCACGTAGCCGACGCCCCGCACGGTGTGCACCAGCCGCGGCATGCCGCCGGCCTCGGTCTTGCGCCGCAGGTACATCACGTACACGTCGAGCGAGTTGGAGGACGGCTCGAAGTCGAAGCCCCACACCGACTTGAGGATCTGCTCCCGGGTGAGGACCTGGCGCGGGTGGGTGAGGAACAGCTCCAGCAGCGTGTACTCGGTGCGGGTCAGCTCCACCGGCTGCCCGGCCCGGGTGACCTCGCGGGTGGCGGTGTCCATCCGCAGGTCGGCGAAGGCGAGCGCGTGGGAGGCCGAGTCGTCGGCCGGGCCCTGCGCACCGGCGTACGAGCTGCGCCGTAGCAGGGCGCGCAGCCGGGCCAGCAGCTCGTCCAGTTCGAACGGCTTGACCAGGTAGTCGTCGGCGCCCGCGTCCAGACCGGTGACCCGGTCGCCGACGGTGTCGCGCGCGGTGAGCATCAGGATCGGCGTGGTCACACCGGTGGACCGCAGCCGCCGGGCGGTGGTCAGGCCGTCCATCCGCGGCATCAGCACGTCCAGCACGATCGCGTCCGGGCGGTAGCTGTCCGCCTGCTCCAGCGCGGCGAGGCCGTCGGCGGCGAGCGCGGTGTCGTACCCCTCGAAGGCCAGGCTGCGGCGCAGCGCCTCCCGTACGGCCGGCTCGTCGTCCACGATCAGCACCCGTGCGGGCGCTTCGGCGCTGTCCCCGTTGCTCATCCGTTCCCTACCTCATGACCCGTCGGTGATGTCCCCAGCCTCGCACGTCCGCCGCGCTTTCCCGGAAGGTCCGCGCCCCGGGCCGCCGGGGGACGGCCGGCGGCCCGGGGCGCGTCCCGGCTCAGCTGCTGTCCCCGCCGCTGCGCAGGTAGGACAGGTCGGCCTTGACGGTGTTGATCGGGATGGCGAAGCCCAGGCCCACGCTGCCGGCGCTCGAGGAGGACGAACTGCTGTCGGAGGAGCTGGAGTACATCGCCGAGTTGATCCCGACGATCTGCCCGCTCATGTTGATCAGCGCGCCCCCGGAGTTGCCCGGGTTGAGCGAGGCGTCGGTCTGGAGCGCCTTGTAGGTGGTGGTGGAGCTGCCGGTGCTGCCGTTGTACTGGTTGCCGCCGAAGGAGAACGGCCACTGGTCGCTGCCCCCGCCGCTACTGCCGCCGCCGTAGCCCTGCTGGCCCTGGCTGCTCTGGCCCTGGCTCTCCTCCACCGGCACGGTCACCTCGCGGTTGAGCGCGGAGACGATGCCGCTGGTCACGGTGTCGCTCAGGCCCTCGGGCGAGCCGATCGCCACCACCTGGTCGCCGACCGCGACCGCAGAGGAGTCGCCGAGGATCGCCGCGGGCAGCCCGCTGGCGCCGTTCACCTTGATCAGCGCGAGGTCCTTCTTCGCGTCGGCGCCGACGACCGAGGCGGAGGCGGTCTTGCCGTTGCTGTAGGTGATCGAGATGCTCTGGGCGCCGGAGATCACGTGGTTGTTGGTGACGATCTGGCCGTTGGAGGTGATGATGACGCCCGCGCCGGTCGAGGTGCCGTCGCTGAGGGTCGCGGTGATCTCCACGACGCTGGGGTTGACCGCCTTGTAGACCCCGGACACGGTGCCGTCCACGGCCGCGGCGTTGACCGCGGCGGCGGAGACCACGCTGTTGCCCGAGTGGTCGGTGGCGTGGCCGATCAGCGCGCCGGCGCCGCCGCCGACGACGCCCGCGGCCAGCGCCACCGCCGCGGCGAGCGCGAAGGGCCGGCTCATCCGGCGGCGCCGGCGCGGCACCGGCGAGGCACCCACGGCCGCGTAGCCGGCCTGGTAGGCGGGCGGCGGGGGGTAGCCCCCGATGCCGCCGTAGTGGCCGGCGCCGCCGGTCGCGGTCTCCGGCGCCGAGGCGGGCACGACCGAGCCCTGGATCACGGTGTGCCCGGCGTCCCCGGTGGTGTACGGGTCCTGACCACCGGCGTACGGGTCCTGGTAACCGCTCCCGGCGTACGACTGCTGCTGCGCCGGCGGGGCCGTGTGGGTCGGCGGCTCGCTGTACGGCGCCTGCGGGTCGGACTGGAGCGGAAGCTGCGCGTCGTGCGGGTACTGGGGTTCGCCGCCGTTGCGGCTCTCGCTGGTCATGTCTATGACTCTGAGCCCGCTTCATGAGAGCTTGCTGAGTGCACGCTGAGAAGCCCGGCAGAAGTAGGTATGCCCGATGTAAGGAAGATCGCCGCCCCGGTGGCGCGGCCTTTATCCGGCCCTCACCGGGCCCGCCGTACGAACCCGACTCCGGCCGCGGCAGAGGCTGTTGGCCGGTGCCCGCGCCGCCCTCAGGCGCAGCCGCACGAACCCCGCACGACCAGCCGGGACGGGAACTGCCGGACCCGCTCGCGGCGCGAGCCGGGCACCCGCAGCGCGTCGTCGAGCACCGCGTCCACCGCGGCGCGGGCCATCGCCTGCCGGTCGGAGGCGACCGTGGTCAGCGGCGGGTCGGCGAGCGCGGCTTCCTTGACGTCGTCGAAGCCGGCCACCGCCAGCTCCCCGGGCACCTCGATGCGCAGTTCGCGGGCCGCCCGCAGCACACCGATCGCCTGGTCGTCGGTCGCGCAGAAGATCGCCGGCGGCCGGTCCGGGCCGGCGAGCAGGTCGAGCGCGACCCGGTAGGCGTCGTAGCGGTTGTAGGGCGCCTGGAACAGGCGGCCCTCGGTGCTCTTGCCGGCCTCGGCCATGGCCCGCCGCCAGCCCACCACGTGGTCGGTGACCGGGTCGCCGACCTCCGGGGTGACCTCGGTGCCGCCCAGGCAGGCGACGTAGTCGTGGCCGTGCTCCAGCAGGTGCCGGGTGGCCAGCTGGGCGCCCCCGATGTCGTCGGTGACCACCGCGATGTCGTCGATCGCCTCGGGCCGCTCGTGCAGCAGCACCACCCGGGCGTCCCACGCGTCGATCTCTATGGCGGCGTTCTCGCTGGGGCCCTGGCTGATCAGGATCAGCCCCGACACCCGCATGCCGAGGAACGCCCGCAGGTAGTGCACCTCGCGCTCGTCGAGGTAGTCGGAGTTGCCGACCAGCACCATCTTGCCGCGCTCGGACGCGGCCTGTTCCACCGCGTGCGCCATCTCCGCGAAGAACGGCTGGCGCGCGTCCGGGACGATCAGGCCGATCAGGTCGGTACGGCGGCTGGCCATCGCCTGCGCGACCCGGTCCGGCCGGTAGCCGAGCTGTTTGATGGCAGCGAGCACCCGCTCGCGGGTGGCCGGGGCCACCGGCCGGGGTCCGTTGTTGATGACGTAGCTGACGACCGCGGTCGAGGTCCCTGCCAGCCTGGCCACATCGTCACGCGTCACCTTGGGCACGTCGCGCAGTCTACGCGTGTCCAAGGTGGCGTCATATAAAAGTCTCAGACGGTGTGCTCAGCCGAACTGCGGCTGTCCACCCGGTGGTCGGCGGCGGGCGGCTCGGCCCGCTCGTCCGCCCGGTCCGCCGTCTCCGCCCGGTCGCCCTTCTCGCCCTTCTCGGGCTTCTCCGGCGTGACGAAGCGGTAGCCGACATTGCGCACGGTGCCGATCAACGACTCGTGCTCCACGCCGAGTTTGGCCCGCAGCCGCCGCACGTGCACGTCCACCGTGCGGGTCCCGCCGAAGTAGTCGTAGCCCCACACCTCCTGGAGGAGCTGGGCGCGGGTGAAGACCCGGCCCGGGTGCTGCGCCAGGTACTTCAGCAGCTCGAACTCCTTGAAGGTCAGGTCGAGCACCCGGCCCTTGAGCTTCGCGCTGTACGTCGCCTCGTCGACCGACAGGTCGCCGTTGCGGATCTCCATCGGGCTGTCGTCGCTGCCGATCTGCTGGCGGCCCATCGCCAGCCGCAGCCGCGCCTCGACCTCCGCAGGGCCGGCGGTGTCGAGCAGCACGTCGTCGATGCCCCAGTCGGCGGTGACGGCGGCGAGGCCGCCCTCGGTGACCACCAGCACCAGCGGACAGCCCGGGCCGGTGGAGCGCAGCAGCTGGCACAGGCTGCGGACCTGCGGGAGGTCCCGCCGGCCGTCGATCAGGATCACGTCGGCACCGGGGGTGTCGACCAGAGCCGGGCCCTCGGCGGGCGCCACGCGCACGCTGTGCAGCAGCAGGCCGAGTGCGGGCAGCACTTCGGTCGAGGGTTGAAGGGCGTTGGTCAGAAGCAGGAGAGAACTCACCGGGCGCTCCCGTAGGTCGTCGTCCGGCCCCGCTGCGCGGCCGCGGGTGGGGCGGGCGGTGCCGGGACACGTCCCGTGACCTGTCTCAAAACCGAACCCTCCTCGTTTCCCGCGAGGCGCCATCGAGTGCCGGAAAGCACGAAAGGACCCGGGGGCGACATTGCCCAGGTCCTCTTCCAGGGAAGAATAGCCCACATGGACAGCCCTGCCGAGAGCGGTGACAGCCTTTCGTGTGTTCCGGTGATCACTTCGGGTGGCCACCGGGAGGTGCTGTTGACGTCGGACGGCGTACCGATCGAGGCCGAGCACCTGCCCGCACCGGCGGGTTCCGGCCGCCTCGCGATCGTGGTCGCGCACGGCTTCACCGGCGCCCTGGACCGGCCCGCGCTGCGCCGCGCGGCACGGCGGCTCGCGTCGTACGGCGGGGTGGTCAGCCTCTCCTTCCGCGGCCACGGCGGCTCCGGCGGCCGCTCCACGGTCGGCGACCGGGAGGTGCTCGACCTGGAGGCGGCGGTGGCCTGGGCGCGGCGGCTGGGCTACCCGGACGTGGCCACCGTCGGGTTCTCCATGGGCGGTTCGATCGTGCTGCGGCACGCCGCGCTCTTCGGCGTGGACGCGGTGGTGTCGGTCAGCTCGCCGGCCCGCTGGTACTACCGCGGCACCCCGCCGATGCGGCGGGTGCACTGGGCGGTGACCCGCCCGGTGGGGCGGCTGGTCTCCCGGTACGGGCTGCGCACCCGCATCCACACCCGCGACTGGGACCCGGTGCCGCTGTCCCCGGTGCAGGCGGTGCCGCTGATCCCGCCGGTGCCGCTGCTGGTGGTGCACGGCGACCGGGACGCGTACTTCCCGCTCGACCACCCCCGCTCGCTCGCCGAGGCGGCCGGGCCCGGCGGCGCGGAGCTGTGGATCGAGCCCGGCTTCGGCCACGCGGAGAACGCGGCGGCGCCGGAACTGCTGGACCGGATCGGCGACTGGCTGACCGCCCGCTTTCCCGCGAGCTGACGCCGACCCGCCATGATGGAGGCGCACCACGCACTGACCCGAGGACGGAGCGATGGCAGGACCTGACACGGCGGCGCCCGCGGCGGGCACTATCCGCTACTGGGCGGCGGCGAAGTCCGCCGCGGGCACGGCGGAGGAGCCGTACCGCGCGGCGACCCTCGCCGACGCGCTGGCCGCGGCCCGCGCCCGCCACGCCGCCGACCCGGAGTTCGCCCGGGTCCTGCTGCGCTGCTCCTTCCTGGTCGACGGCGCGCCCGTGGGCACCCGCGACCACGCCTCGGTCCCCCTGCCAGACGGCGGCACGGTGGAGGTCCTTCCGCCGTTCGCGGGAGGATGAGATGAGCGACTTCCACAGTTCCGACCAGCCCTACGGCGCCCCTGCCGCGCCCGGCGAGCCCGGCTTCCCGCCCGCCCCGGCCGACGGCGCGCCCGGCAGCGGCTACGGCCAGGGCGGGCAGCCGTACGGCGCCCCGCCCCCGGCCCCCGGCGGCTGGTCCGGCGGCGGCCCCGCCCAGGAGGCGTACCCGCAGGCCGGGTACGGCGGCCAGGGCGGCTACGAGCAGCCGGGGCACGGGCAGTCCGGGTACGGGCAGCCGGGATACGAGCAGACCGGGTACGAGTCGTCCGGGTACGAGCAGCCGGGATACGGGCAGGGCGCCTACGGTGCCGGCGGGCACGTCCCCGGCGGATACGCGCCGACCGGCAGCGGCTACGGCCAGGGCGGGCTGCCGTACGGCGGCGCCCCCTACGGCGCGGGCGCGGGTCCGGCCGCAGGTCCGGGCGGGGCCTACGTACCCGAGCCCATGGCCGCGCAGCCGCCGCCGGGCGCGCAACCCGGGGCGGCCGAACCCGGCGGGGTGTGGGAGGGGCAGGTCATCAGCGGCCAGGTGCATTCCGGGCAACCCGCCGCCGACCCCTGGGCGGCCGCCCCCGCAGCCGCGCCCGCCTGGGGCACCACGCCCGACGGCGCCCCCGGATACGCGCCCGGCCAGGACGCCGACTACGGCCCGGCGGGCGGGCGCAAGCCCGCGCCGGCCCCGCGCCACGCGCCGGACGTGCCCGCCGGGTACGCGCAGGACGCCGGATACGCGGCGGCTGGATACCAGCAGGCCGGATACCAGCAGGCGGGCGCCCCGCAGGCCGGGTACGCCGCCGCGCCGGCCGGCCCCGGCCCTGGCCCCGTTGCCGGCCCTGACGCCGACGCGGAACCCGAACTGGAGCGCACCGCCGCGCTGCCCGTCGTCGAGGCCGAACCGGCCGCGCCGGCGCACCGGACCGGCTCGCCGATCATCCCGCCCGGCATCCAGCCCGCCGGGCTGACCGCCGCCCTCGGCCTGCTGCTCGCGGGCGGGGCGGCCGTCGGCAAGCCCGCCCTCGCGGTGCTGCTGGTGCTGCTCCAGGCGGTGACCGCGGCGGGCTGGTTCCGGCTCAACGGCATGTGGCCGGCCCGGCAGGGCATCGTGCTGGCGTTCCTGTCCGGTGTCACCGTGGACATCGCGGTGCTCGCGGTCAGCGGCGGCCACGGCCCGGTCGCGCTGCTGGGCACCCTCGGGGTGTGGCTGCTGTTCGTCCTGGTCCTCCAACTGCGCCACCACGGCTCGGCCGACGAACGCCTCGCGTCGCTCACCGCGACCTCCGCGTCCACCCTGCTCACCGTGGTCGCGGGCGGCTACCTGCTGACCGCCACCTCGCACGCGGGCACCGACCCGGTCGTGGCCGGCACCGTCGCGGTGGCCGCCGCCACGTTGGTGCGCGCGCTGCGGCTGCCGGGCGGCGAGCCGGTGTCGCTGGCCGCCGCGCTCGTGGTGGCCGCCGCCACCGGCGCGCTCACCGGGCCGGCCACGGGCTTCGGCAGCGGCCACGCGGTGCTGCTCGGCGCCGCCGCCGGCGCCTGCGCGCTGATCGGCCTGCGGGTGGCCAGCTACGACTGGCCGTCCCGGTTCGTGCACTTCACCGCGGGCGTCGCGCTGCCGCTGACCGCGGCCGCCCCGGTGGTCTACGTGCTGGGTGCCGCCCTGTCCTGATCGTTCCGGTGAGATAAATGACCTGCCCGGCGGGAACCGTTCGGGCCCCGCCGCCCGTCAGGCGTTGCGAGCGAGTCGAACGGTAGAACGGTCAACAGCCGGGGAGAACCCATGCGCGCGGCGCGAATAACCCTGATCGTCGTCCTGGTCCTGGGCGTGGTCTTCGTCGGGCTGGACCGGGTTGCCGTGTACGTGGCCCAGAACAAGGCCGCCCAGCAGGCCCAGTCCTCCGAGGGCCTGACCGAGAAGCCGAAGGTGGGGATCAAGGGCTTCCCGTTCCTCACCCAGGCCCTCTCCCGCAATCTGGACCACGTGACGGTCAGCGCCGACGGCGTCGCGGCGACCAGCGGCGGCCGGAGCGTCCAGGTCGAGGACTTCCACGCCGACCTGTACGACGTGAAGCTCTCCAACGGCTACAGCCGGGCCACCGCGGACCGGGCCACCGGCACCGCGCGGATCGACTACGCCGAGCTGACGAAGGCCGCGCCCGCCGGGATCACCGTCTCCTACCCGGGTGGCGGCGCCACGGACACCGTCCGGATCACCGGCTCCTACCTCGGCACCCACCTCAGCGTGCTCAGCAAGGTCAGCGTGGTGAGCGCGTCCTCCGGCGCCGCCCCCAACACGATCCGGCTGCACGCCGAGGGGCTGCCCAAGGCGTTCACCGCGCTCGGCCTGGAGGAGAAGCTGCGCGACCAGATCGACTTCACCCCGGAGCTGACCCACCTGCCGACGGGGCTGGGGCTGAGCACGGTCCGCACCGGGCCGGACGGCATCACCGTCACGTTCGGCGGGAAGGGCGTCGTTCTCGCGGGCTGAGACATCGGCGTCCACTGCTTCCGGCGCCGGGTCCACCGCGGTCGGCCGGCGGCCGTTTGGGAGGGCCACGGGAGGGGTAACGTGCGGGTGGCGGCCGGTAAGCGTATCGCCATGCGGACCATCTCGTCTCGCCATTCGATACACCGGTGACACTTCACGGTTCATTTCCCTACGATCGGGACTCATGAAGCGACAGGCGGACCTCACGAAGCGGCGGGCAGTGGACCTGTGCCGCGTTGCCGCCATGCTCTGTCGACTTTCCTGAGGGCGCCCTCCCGCCGCGCCGCCGCGGCCGTTCAGGCCCGGTGCGAGCGGCCCGCCCGCCCTCCCCACCTGCCGCAAGGCACCCCGGCGTGCCCGCGCGCCGCGACGCACCCGACCGCGCCACCGCACATTCCGTACTGCCCCGGAGGAGATCAGCATGAGCCGCAGTGACGTCCTGGTGGACGCCGACTGGGTCGAGGCCCACATCGACGACCCCAAGGTGGTCATCGTCGAGGTGGACGAGGACACGTCCGCCTACGAGAAGAACCACATCAAGAACGCGGTCCGCATCGACTGGAAGACCGACCTCCAGGACCCGGTCCGCCGCGACTTCGTCGACCAGGCCGGCTTCGAGGCGCTGCTGTCGGCCAAGGGCATCGCCAACGACGACACCGTGGTGCTCTACGGCGGCAACAACAACTGGTTCGCGTCCTACGCCTACTGGTACTTCAAGCTCTACGGCCACGACGCGGTCAAGCTGCTCGACGGCGGCCGCAAGAAGTGGGAGCTGGACGCCCGCGAGCTGGTCAGCGAGGTCCCCACCCGCGCTGCCACCGAGTACAAGGCCAAGGCCCAGGACACCTCGATCCGCGCCTTCCGCGACGACGTGGTGGCCGCGATCGGCGCTCAGAACCTGGTCGACGTGCGCTCGCCCGACGAGTTCTCCGGCAAGCTGCTCGCCCCCGCGCACCTGCCGCAGGAGCAGTCGCAGCGCCCCGGCCACGTGCCGAGCGCCCGCAACATCCCGTGGTCGAAGAACGCCAACGACGACGGCACCTTCAAGTCGGACGACGAGCTGAAGGAGCTCTACGCCGACGAGCAGGTCGACCTCGCCAAGGACACCATCGCCTACTGCCGGATCGGCGAGCGCTCCGCGCTCACCTGGTTCGTGCTGCACGAGCTCCTCGGCGTGGACAACGTGAAGAACTACGACGGCTCCTGGACCGAGTACGGCTCCCTGGTCGGGGTGCCGATCGAGCTCGGCTCGAACTGACCCGACCCGACAAGGCGAGGACTGAACCTTATGTGTGGAGCGAAGGCCGGCGGCCCGGACCTGGCAGGAGTTGACGTGGCGAACGAGACGATCATCCAGGGGTCCGTCACCCGCGACGGCGAGCCGGTCAGCGGTTACGTCCGGCTGCTGGACGGCGGCGGCGAGTTCACTGCGGAGGTGCCGACCTCGGCCACCGGGCAGTTCCGCTTCTTCGCCGCCCCCGGCACCTGGACCCTGCGCGCTCTCGTGCCGGGCGCCACGGTCGACCGCACGGTGGTGGCCCAGCAGGGCGCCGCGGCAGAGGTCGCCATCGCCGTCTGAGTCCGGCGCCGCGCACGGCCCGGTCTCACCGAGAGCCGGACGGGCCGCACCCCGCGCAAGGGGGTGCGGCCCGTCCGTATGCCCCAGTGCCGTCCATATGTCGGGGTGCGGCCGTGGCACGGTGGGCGCCGAGGAGGGTTCAGTCGCGGCGGTGCCTGCGGTTGGGCTCGTCCAACTCCGCCCACCAGGCGTCCGACTGCGGGTCGCCGCAACTTCCGCGCTTGCGCCGTTCCGGCTCCGGGGCGGCCTCCTCGGCCTTGCGTTCCGCCTTCTTCGGACCGGGGCCGTCCTTCTCGTCCCACCACCGGTCCTCCGGGCCCTTCCGGTTCGCGACGATCGCCGCGACCGGCGGGATGAACATCGCGAACAGGCACATTCCGATCGCCGCCTGTACCGACCACAGGCGCACGACCGACCACGCCAGGACGAAGAGCACCACGCAAGTGCCCATCATGGCGAAGTACCAGTGACGACGTCGCGCGTACACACTTCAACGGTACGACCGGGACCCCCGAATGGCACCCGTCTGGACCGGTCCGCGGACCGCCTTCCGGACCTGGCCCCGGGGCTGCTGGGGCCCGCCGCACCCCCCGTCCGGCGTGTCGGCGGGCCGCCGCTCAGCCCGTGTGGCCGGCCGCGGTGAGCAGCACCCGCGCCAGCTCGTCCGGCCGGGAGAACATCGGCCAGTGCCCGGTGTCCATCTCGACCAGCTCCCAGCAGTCCGCGGCGAGCAGTTCCGCGGCGGCGCCGGTCGGCTCCGGCCAGTCCAGCAGGCACTTCACATAGGTCGTCGGCATGCTCTCGAGCGGGCGGGCCAGGGCCGCCGGTTCGGTGAGGCTCGCGCCCGGGTGGGGCGTGGCGCCCGCCAGCAGCCGGGCGATCTGCTCGGGATCGAGCCCCTGGCCGTCGAACTCCTCGGGGCCCGGCGGCGCCCACCACCCGGCGTTCGCCGCGACGGCCTCCGCCACCTCGCCGGCACCGGGGAAGCTCGTCACGAACGACCCGCCGTCCACCGGCACACTCGCGTCCACGTAGACCACCCGCGCCAGGCGGTCCCCGATCAGGCCCGCCGCCTGGCCGACCGGGATGCCCGAGTAGCTGTGCCCGACCAGCACCACGTCCCGCAGCCCGGCCTTCTCGACCGCGTCGACGACGTCACGGACGTGGGCCTGCGCTCCGGCGGGCCCCTCACCGCGGCGCTCGGCGACCCCGGAGAGCGTCACCGGATGGGCGCCGCAGCCCGCCGCCCGCAGCCGCTCCGCGACCTTGTCCCACACCGAAGAACCGAGCCAGGCGCCCGGCACGAGCACGAATTCCGTCATGCCCGCACCGTAGCCCGGGGGTCTGACAACGCCGCCCGGCAGCGGCGCCGGAGCACCGGATCAGTAGACGAGCGCCTGGACGCCGTCCTTGGTGATCTCGCTGACGAAGACCTGCGCACCGGCGATCCGTACACCGTCGATGACGTCGCGCTCGGTGATGTCGCGGCGGGCCGCGCACTGCGTGCACAGCGTGACCTGGCCGCCGGCCAGCAGCGCGTCGAGCAGGTCGGGCAGCGGCGCGGAGTGCGGGAGTTCGAACTCCGCGGCCCGGCCCGGCAGGGCGAACCACGCGGACTCGCCGGTCAGCCAGAGCGACACGTCCACCCCGCTGGCCACCGCGACCGCGGCCACGGTGAACGCCTGCGAGCACCGCTCGGGCGCGTCCGCACCGGCCGTCACCTTGATCACGACTTTATTCGTCATACGAGCACCCTAAGCGGTGATATAAAGCAGGTCCGCGCGGATCTGCTTTAGCGCGGACGCATATGTGCCCGGGGGGGCTTGAGGGTGGGATTCAGGGACGGCGCGGGCCGTCGGGGCGGGCTCGCCGCCGCCGTGACCGGAGTGGTCGCGCTGGCGGCCGTGACGGCCGGCGCGGTGTTCGCGTTCGGCTCGTCGCCGGGCGGCTCGGACGCCGCCGTGCTGCCGAAGGCGACGACGACGGCCACGAGTACGGCTTCCGCCGCGGATTCTTCGGATTCGGCGTCGGCTTCCCCATCGGCGGCGCCCACGGCCTCCGCCGCCGCGGGCACAGCGCCCACCGGAGCGGTGTCCAACGGCGTGCACAGCGGTGACCTGCGCTACTTCCTGATCCCGCCGCCCGACGGCGCCGACGTCTACGGCGACCCGGCGGGCAGCGCGGACACCGCGGCCGACGTCGCCGCGGCCGCCGCCGACCAGGACAAGGCCGCGCGTGCCCTGTCCACGTACGGCTTCCGCGCCGCCGCGACCCGTACGTACCTGACCGCCGACGGCGTCACCGAGGTGACCGTCGAACTGGTCCGGCTCCGCGGCAGCGACCAGGCAGCGGCGTACTACGCGGCGTCCGGCTACCAGGCCGCCACCCTTCCGCTGCAAGGCGGTTACCCGGCGCGCGGGTACGACCTGTCGTCCGGCTCGGCCGAGTCCGCCAACACCCTGCTCGCCACCTCCTACCAGGGCGACGTGCACATCACGATCTCCGTGACCGGCGGGCGGACACCCTCCCGCGCGCTCCTCCAGCACCTCCTTGACGCGCAGCACCAGCGGCTGCGGACGGGTCACTGACCCGCTCATCCCCTCTCGTGGAGTGTCCTTGTCCCATGACACCCCTGTCCCGGAACCGGACCCTGTCCCGGTCCCCGAACAGGTTCAGCAAGCAGCTCCGGAGCCCCTTTCGGAGCAGATCACCGAGCCCGTCTCAAGGGAGGCGGCCGAGCCCGTCGCCGAGCAGTCGGCCGAGCCGGCCGCGGAGCCCGCAGCCGTACCCGAACTCCCGCAGGACCCGCCGCCGGACAAGCCGCGCCGACGCGGGCGGACCACGCTGCTGATCGCGGCCGCCGCCGTGCTGGGCGTGCTCGCGGGCGGCGGCCTCGGCTACCGCATCCAGCAGGAGCGCCCGCCGACGCCGCTGCCACCGCTCAGCGGCCCGGTCCTGGCCCAGCCGAAGGGGGCCGGCCCGGCGGCGCCGAAGCTGACGGCCGCTCAGGACGGCGGCCTGCTCTACCAGGGCGACCTGCGCAAGCTCCTCGTGCCCACCCCGAAGGGCGCCGAGGAGCAGGAGCGGGACTGGTTGCCTCTGGCGGACTACGCCGAGGACTTCCGCGGGCCGGACGTCATCTTCCCCCAGCTCGCCCTCGACGGCTTCCAGCGCGCCGCCGTGGCGGACTGGACCGACAAGCACGACACGTACTACGAGGTGCGCCTCGTCCAGTTCCGCGACCAGACCGCCGCCGACGCCCAGCAGTTCTTCGACGCACAGCAGGAGATCGACGACTCGATGCCCGGGGCCGGTACCGCGCACGACCTCACGGACGTCCTGAGCGGCACGGTCTGGGGCTCGGGCAAGGCCCGTCAGGACTCCGGTTACCTGCCGTCGTACGGCGGGCGCGGCATCGCGCGGAAGGGCAATGTCTACGTCGAGGTCTTCGTCGACGCGGTCCACCCGGTGAAGTACGGGACCGTCCGGTCCTTCCTCGAGAAGCAGTTGGAGCGGTTGTGAGCGACGAGAACCCTTCTCCTTCCCCTGAGTCGGCCGAGCCGGACGCCGGGCCTGCGTCCGAGGCGGCCGCCGCGCCCGCTGCCGAGCCGGCGTCCGAGCCCGCCCCCGTGCGGTCCCGGCGGGTCCCCGCGCTGGCAGTCGCTGCCGCACTCGTCGCGGTCGCGGCCTGCGGCGGCCTCGGGTACGCGGTGCTGCACGGCGGGCAGGGCACCGTGGCCGCGAAGCCCGCCGCCACCCCGTGGTCCTCGCCGGCGCCCACCGCCACCAAGGCGTTCGGCGCGAGGTCCGGCGGCAGCCACTACGGCAGCCCGCGCCTGCTTCTTCTCCCGGTCCCCACCGGCTACCGGCCCGGCCCCGACGTCGAGGGGTACGGCAACGATGTCGCGCTCGGCGCCGAGCAGGCGCAGCAACTGGTCAGGGGCGACTCCCAGGACCTGTCCGCGAAGGAGCGCAAGGAACTGGACGAAGCCGTCGACGCCCTCCACATCGAGTCCGCCGGGATGCGGACCTACCTCGAGGACGGTGGCGACCTGGAGGTCCAGATCCGGATCGTGCAGATGAAGAACAAGGAGGCGGCGAAGGCCCAGACGGAGTACTTCACCGCCTTCACCAAGGCCCTGGGCGTCTTCCGGACCGGCCCGAAGGTGAAGGGCTACCCGAAGGCCACCTGCGTCCTGCCGCCCATCGACAAGGACGAGAAGCTCGACGGCATGACCTGCCAGGCCACCGAAGGCGACCTGATGGTGACGATGTCGGCCGACGGCACGCGGCCGCTGGCGAAGTCCGCGGCGGCCGACCTGCTGCGCCGCCAGCTCGACCGGATCAAGGACCCGGGGACGACGATCTGATGACCGAGACGACACCTGAGACCACGGGGCCCGCCGTGACCGCCGTACCCGTGACCGCCGTTCCCGACACCGCCGGACCCGAGACCGCCGTACCCGAGACCACCGAGGAGGCGGCGCCCGGCGTGACGCACGACCCGGCCCCCGAACCCGACCCTGCACCCGACCCCGCCGCCGAGGCCGCCGCTCCCGCGGAGGGCCCGGCCTGCCCGCCGCGGCGCAGGCTGCGGGCCGCGGTGCGCTGGACCGCCGCCGTCCTGGTCTTCGCGGCGTTCGGCGGCGCGGCGACGTACGCGGTGGCGCAGCCGGAGCGGACGAAGATCCCCGGGCTCAAAACACCTGGCGATGGCCGGTGGACCTATCCGCCGGTCGCCCTGCCGAAGCTGCCCGCGGGCCGGCCCCGGCCGCTGGACGCGTCGGCCAACCCCGCCGGCGTGCACTACGCCGACCTGCGGTCGCTGCTGCTGCCGCTGCCCGAGCAGGCCGTGGCGGACCGCTCCTTCCCCGGGACGAAGGGGTGGCTGCCGTCCGCGGACTACCTGAAGCGGTACGACTTCGAGTTCCCGGACACCGCGCGGGACACGCGCCTGGAACTGCGGGACGACGCGCTGCGGCACATCGCCGCCCGCGCCTGGACCATGCCCGACGGCACCAGGACCGAGATCTACCTCGTGCAGTTCCTCACCGCGGGCCACCGCAACTCCCACTACGCCCAGTTGGCCGGGGTCCCGGTCCGGGGCGCCCGCGACGCCGTGGACGACGGCACGGTGCAGTCGAAGTCGATCCCGAGCGCCGAGACGGTGTACGCCCAGGCCAAGGCGGGCGCGCACGGGGGAGTGTCGACCCGTTCGGCGATCCTCGGCGCGGGCGACACGTACGCGCTGGTGGTGCAGACCCGCAAGGGCGCGCTGCCGGAGGTGCCCTTCCGGCAGACGGTCCGGCTCCAGGCCCAGCTGCTGGGCTGAGGCCGCACCGGGCGTGGCCTGGGCGCGGGCGGGGGAAGGGCGCGCACTAGACTTGCGTACGGGCCGTGCCGCAGCCGCGTGCCGGCCCGTACTGTCTGCCGCCGAGGAGCCTGTCCGTGGAAATCCAGTACTACTTCGACGCTCTGCTCGTCCTGGTCTGCGTGGGCGTCGCCGCCTTCGCGATCTACTCGGTGAAGAAGCTGTACCAGGGCCAGCGCTGACATGATCGAGATCCCCTCCGACCTGCACCCGACCCTGGTCCCGCTGGCCTTCCTGCTGGGCCGCTGGACCGGTGCGGGCGTGCACGACTTCCCCGGCGCCGAGAAGTGCAACTTCGGGCAGGAGGTCGCCTTCACCCACGACGGCCGGCCGTTCCTGGAGTACACCTCGCACACCTGGGTGCTGGACGAGGAGGGCCGCAAGGTCAGGCCGCTGGAGTCCGAGACGGGCTACTGGCGGATCGACGCCGAGCGCAAGGTGGACGTGACCACCACCCGCGACGAGGGCGTGGTGGAGATCTGGACCGGTGAGCTGGCCGAGGGCAAGCCGCAGATCGACCTGGTCACGGACGCGGTGGCGCGGCTGCCGGTAGCCCCGGAGTACAGCGGCGGCAAGCGGCTGTACGGGTACGTCAACGGCGACCTGATGTGGGTGGGCGAGAAGGCCACGCCCGCGGTGCCGCTGCGCGCGTACATGTCGGCGCACCTGAAGAAGGTGGTGGACCCCAAGGAGTGGGTCGCCGACCTGAAGGACCTTCCGGACGACGGGATCGCCTTCTTCAAGTAGGCGTACCTACACTGGGGCGCGTGGCGAGCACCGACTGGAAGAGCGATCTGCGGCAGCGCGGGTACCGGCTGACCCCGCAGCGCGAGCTTGTGCTGGAGGCGGTCGACGCCCTCGGCCACGCGACGCCCGACGGCATCCTGTGCGAGGTGCGCAAGACCGCGTCCGGCGTCAACATCTCCACGGTCTACCGCACCCTGGAGCTGCTGGAGGAGCTGGGCCTGGTCAACCACGCCCACCTCGGCCACGGCGCCCCCACCTACCACCTCGCCGACCGGTACGACCACATGCACCTGGTCTGCCGGGACTGCGACCGGGTGACCGAGGCGGACGTGAGCGTCGCGGCCCCGCTCAAGGACGAGCTGCGCGAGAAGTTCGGCTTCGAGACGGACATGAAGCACTTCGCGATCTTCGGGCGCTGCCAGGAGTGCGCGCGCAAGGCGGCCGGGCACGCGGAGACCACCGGCGCCGCGGGAGCGGCAGGAGCGGCAGGAGCCGCGGGGAACGCCTGAGGCGCGCCGCCGTACGCTGGGTCGCATGAACAAGAGCCCTTTGCTGTCGCTTCCCGGCGCCGTCCCCGCAGAAGGCCCTGACGAGGGCGTCGCCGCCCACTACGGCGACCTCTTCCGCGAGCAGCGCGCGCTCGCGGACGGCACCGGCTTCGTGGACCTGTCGCACCGCGGCGTCGTCACCGTCAGCGGCGAGGACCGGCTTTCCTGGCTGCACCTGCTCCTCACCCAGCACGTCGAGCAACTGCCGCCGCAGCAGGCCACCGAGGCACTGATCCTGTCCGCGCACGGCCACATCGAGCACGCCCTGTACCTGGTCGACGACGGCACCACCACCTGGCTGCACGTCGAGCCCGGCACCCAGGGCGCGCTGCTGGCCTACCTGGAGAGCATGAAGTTCTTCTACCGGGTCGAGGTCGCCGACGCGGGGGAGCAGTACGCGGTGGTGTACCTGCCCGCCGGCTCGATCACCCAGGTGCCCGCCGGGTGGGCGGTGCGCGAGACGCCGTACGGCCGGGACGTGTTCGTGCCGCGCGCCGAACTGGCGGACTTCGCCGCGGCGGCGGGCCCGGCGGTGGGCGTGCTCGCCCACGAGGCGCTGCGGATCGAGGCGCACCGACCGCGGCTGGGCCTGGAGACCGACCACCGGACGATCCCGCACGAGCTGGGCTGGCTGGACAGCGCGGTGCACCTGAGCAAGGGGTGCTACCGCGGGCAGGAGACGGTGGCGCGGGTGCACAACCTCGGGCGGCCGCCGCGCCGGCTCGTCTTCCTCCACCTCGACGGCAGCGAGGTGCGGCTGCCCGCCCACGGCGACCCGGTCCGCGTCGCGGCCGACGGCGCCGGGCCGGGGGAGGCCCGCGCGATCGGCTTCGTCACCTCCTCCGCCCGGCACTGGGAGCTGGGGCCGATCGCCCTCGCGCTGGTGAAGCGGAACACCCCGGAGCACGCGACGCTGATCGCGGGGGAGAACACCGCGGCGGCGCAGGAGACCGTGGTCGCGCCGTAGCGCCCCCGTCGCCGGTCAGATGTCGACGACGAGGGTGAAGGGCCCGTCGTTGGTCATGGAGACCTTCATGTCGGCGCCGAAGACCCCGGTGGCGACGGTCGCGCCGAGCCCGCGCAGCTGCGCGACCACCTCGTCGACGAGCGGCTCGGCGACCGGGCCGGGCGCCGCGGCGTTCCACGTGGGCCGGCGACCCTTCCGGGCGTCACCGTAAAGCGTGAACTGGCTCACCACGAGGAGCGGGGCGTCGATGTCGGAGCACGACCGCTCCTCGGGCAGGATGCGCAGGCTCCACAACTTGCGGGCCAGCGCCGCGGCCTTCTCCTTCGTGTCGTCGTGCGTCACACCGACCAGGACGCACAGTCCCGGTCCCTGGATGGCGCCGACGGTCTCCCCGTCGACGACGACCTTCGCTTCGCTCACCCGCTGGGCCACCGCTCGCATGGCCCTATTGTCGCGGGTCCCGGCGGCCGTACCCCACACGGGTGAGGGCGGCCGATCGAGGGGAGCGGCGTTCGCCCGGTCGGCGGGGTCGCACAACTGTTGTGACGGCCGTTCGGGTGCAGAGTCGCTGCGGGCCGCCGACGGCAGGTGGCAGCATCGAAGCCGGGAGGGGCGTGCGGCACGCCCGGAGGGGACGACAGGGATGACCAGAACCGGCGCGGGACACACGCCCGGCACCGTGCACCCGGTGCCGCGCGCGGCGCACGGCGGCGCCGTACCGAGGGCCGCCGGTTCCCCGGCGGATCGCACAGCAGGAAGGGCCAACCCATGCTGAAGGCCGACGCCACGGGTCCGCTACGGCCGCCCGCGCCACGCGGTCCGGTCGCCGACGCGCCGGCCGGTCCCCTGGTGGACCTGGGCCCGCTGTCCGGGGGCCTTGCCGGTTCACCCGCGCCGGACCTGGGCGCGCTGGACCTGGTCGCGCTGCGCGCCCTGCGCCGCGAGGCGCAGCGGGAGGAGGCCGACCTGTCGTACCTGCGGCGCATGCTGCACGGGCGGATCGACATCCTGCGGGCCGAACGGGCCCGGCGCGGTGGCGCGGACGCCGCCGAGGCGGTGGCCGAGGAGGCCGGAGCGCCGGGCGCGCAGGGGACGCACGGCGGCACGCAGCCCCCGGCCGGGCCGGCCGACGCACCCGTCGTGGACCGGCTCCCGGAGATCCTCACCGACGGGCCGTCGCCGGGGCGCTCCTCGGCCCGCCACGTCACGCTGGGCACCCCGCTGACCGAGCGGGTGCGGCTGCTCGCCGAGGAGATGCTCTCCGAGGTGGAGCTGTCCGACCTCGACGCCCGTACGGACGCCGAACTGGACGCGGGGATGGCCCGGTTGGCCGGTCACGAGCAGCAGGTGTCGCGGCGGCGGCACGCGCTCCAGCAGACGGTGGACGGCTGCTCGGCGGAGATCACGCGCCGCTACCGGGCGGGCGAGGCGCGGGTGGAGGACCTGCTCGCGGAGGACTGACCGGCCCTCTCCGCCGCGGGGCCGCCCGGACCGATAACCGTGTGCGGGGCCGGGGCCCGCCCGCCTATCGTGCCGGGCATGACCGCTGAGATCCGCACCCTCGAAGAGTCCGACGTCGCCGACTGGGTGCGGGCGCAGTACACCGGCTTCCACATCGCGCCGACGGCCGACGCCGAGGAGGTCGCGGCCCGCCGCAGGATCATCGACCTGGCGCGGACCCGCGGGGCGTTCGACGGCGGCCGCTGTGTGGCGACCTTCCGCAGCATGCCCAGGGAGCTGACGGTGCCCGGCGGGGCGGCGGTGCCCGCGTCGGCGATCACCAACGTCGCGGTGACCGCCACGCACCGCCGGCGCGGGCTCGCGGCGCGGATGATGGCCGCCGACCTCGCCGACGCCAGGGAGCGCGGGGACGCGGTGTCGATCCTGATCGCAGCGGAGTACCCGATCTACGGCCGGTTCGGCTTCGGCCCGGCGACGTGGGTGGCGAACTGGGAGGTCGACGTGCCGCGGGCCGCGCTCGACCAGCGGTACGCCGGGCCGGCGGACGGCGGGCGGGTGGACATGGCGACGCTCGCCGAACTGGGTGAGTTCGGCCCCGCGGTGCACGACCGGCTCAGGGCGCGCACCCCAGGGGCGATCGACCGGCCGCCGCTGTGGTGGCAGCGGACCACCGGCGAACTGCGGCTGCACGGCTGGAAGGAGCACTTCTGCGCGGCCTACCGCGGCCCGGACGGCCGGGTCGACGGGTTCGTGCGGTGGGAGGTGCAGGACCACCCGTGGCCGGGCAAGCAGCCGCGGACGGATCTGACGGTCGTGGACCTGACGGCGGCCACCCCGGCCGCCGAGGTGGCGCTGTGGCGCTTCCTGCTGTCGATGGACTGGATCACGCGGATCACCTCCGGCTACCGCGCGCCCGACGACGTCATGCCCCTGCTGCTGGGCGACCCGCGCGCGGCCCGTGCCGAGGCGTACGCCGACTTCCTGTGGCTGCGGCTGCTGGACGTCCCGGCCGCGCTCACCGCCCGCGGCTACGCGGGCCCGGCGACCGGGCTGGTGCTGGACGTACGCGACGAGGTGCGCGGCGGTGACGGCACCACCGCGGGGCCCGCCGCCGGGCGCTTCCTGCTGGAGACCGACGGGAAGGGGGCCGCGACCTGCACCCCCACGTCGGCGCCGGCGGACCTCGCCCTGACCGCCGCCGACCTCGCGTGCCTCTACCTCGGCGACGAGTCCGCGGTGCGGCTGGCGGTGCTCGGCCGGATCACCGAGCACCGCGAGCAGGCCGCCTCCACCGCGGACACCCTCTTCCGCACTCCGCGCCGCCCCTGGTGCCCCGACGTCTTCTGACCCGCCCGGCACCCTCCGTCCCTCACTGGGCCAGCAGCAGCGCCAGCGCGGTCAGCCCGATCGCCGTGCACGCGGTGCTCTTCGCCTTGTGCCCGACCGTCACCAGCCCCACGACCAGCATCCCCGCGGCGCCGTACCGCCACTGCACCACTTCTTCCAGCACGAACCCCCAAAGACCCCAGACCACCACGGCCCCCACCTCCCCAGCTCTGAGACGGAGTGAGGTCATTCAACTGTCCAACTTGACCATTATCGAAGGAAGTTGAATGAGCTTTCTTGTCTTTGATGTGCCCGCGGGGGCGAGATCGGTAAACTTGGCTGAGGCAAGTGTGCGACGGGGGAGGGAAGTTGTAACGTTGGCCCGTGCCCGATGAACCGGCCTCGCCCACCAGCTCCCGGCCGCCCTACCTGCACATCGCGGATGTGCTGCGCGGCGAGATCGACGACGGCCGCTACCCGGTGGGTGAACGCATCCCGTCCCAGGCCGAGTTGGAAGAGCGGTTCGACGTCTCCCGGCCGACGGTGCAGCGGGCGCTGACCGAGCTGCGCCGGGAGGGCTACATCGACAACCAGCGCGGCCGGTCCGCCGAGGTGCTGCCCCGGCAGGCCCGCGGCCGGACCGCGGGCACCAAGGAGCCGGAGCGCGCGCTGGCCGCCCTCGCCGCGCACACGGCGGCCGCCTTCGAGCAGCAGGACGTGGTGATCGACACGTTCTCCCTCACCACGGAGACGCTCAACAGCGTGCTCTCCCAGCCGCTGCAACGGGTCATGCTGGGCCAGTTGCGGCCGTCCTCCATCACGTTGCGGGTGCTGCTGCCCAGCACCGAAGCGGTGCTGGCCTTCCCGCGGATGGTGGCCGACCCGGACGACCCGCGTCCGATGCGGCGGCTGCGGCAGCTCATCAGGAGCCATGTGGTCACGCTGCGCTCGACGTTCGACGCCCTCGCGGCGGTCGCCGAGGAGATCGGCCTCGACCTGCGGCTCGACGTGCAGTTCCGGTCACTGCCGGCCACCCCGATGTTCAAGCTCTACCTGCTGAACCACGACACCGCGCTGCACGGCCTGTACCGGCTGGTGCCGCGGGTGGTCACCTTCGAGGACGGCAGCGGCGAGGGCGAGATCTACGACGTCCTCGGCATCAGCGCGACGCTCTTCCCGCACCGGCGCGACCCCGCCGACCCGGCGTCGCCCGAGTCCCGGTTCGTCCAGGAGACGCAGGACTGGTTCGACTCCGTGTGGACCACCATCGCCGAGCCGCTCACCGCGGAGGACTGAGCCGGTCTATCGTGGTCGCTTCCGGGCGGCCCGTTGATCCACATCCGCGGGCGTACCAGCGGCGAGGAGAAACGTGACGACGACGGCCACGGCCCCGCAGGGCGTCGCCCACCATGCCGGCGCGGTGGGGGCCGACCGGGTGGAGGGGCCCCTCAAGGGCTACCACCACCGGACCTTCGCCGTACGCCTCGACCGGAGCTCACCGCTCGCCGGGGACTTCCGCTGGCTGAAGCTGCGCGAACCGCGGCAGGACGCGCTCTGGTACGACATGCGCTGGTTCCCCTCCGAGGAGGAACTGCTGCGCCTGCTGCACGCCCGCCAGGGTCGGGGCGCCCGCTACGGCCGGACGCCGCCGCGCATCCCGCAGGTGGTCGAACAGGCCGTTGACGGACAGCGGTTGGCCTTCCTGGCCTTCATCGAAGGGGTCACCCTGGACCGGGTGCGCGGCGCCCGGCCCGGCCGGGTACCCGGCCGCTACCTCGACCAGATCGAGGAGCTCTTCCACGCCCTCGCCGGAGTCGACGCCGAGGCGCTCGCCGCGCACGCCGGCCCGCAGCCCGCTGCCGCCTGCGACCGGCACGACCCGGCCGCCTACCCGGAGCACGGCGGCGCCACCGCGTTCCTGGGCGCGCTCACCCACTTCACGATGGCGCACGCCTACCGGGACCGCCAGAAGGAGATGGCGGAACTGCTCGACCTGCTCGGCGTGCCTGTCGCCGCGCTCGACGCGTTCGCGCGGCGCCGGCCGCTGCTCACCGACCGCCCGCGCACCCTCCTCCACGGCGATCTGCACCGCCGGAACCTCGTCGTCGACCGGGTCGGCGACCTGTGGACCATCGACTGGGAACTCGCCCTGCTCGGCGACCCGTTGTACGACCTCGCCACCCATCTGCACCTCATGGACTACCCGGCCGACCAGGAGCAGGAGCTGGTCCGGCGGTGGCAGCGCGCGGTCGGGCCGCGCCGGTCGGCGGGCACCGCGCAGGACCTGCCGCACTACCGCGCCTACAAGCGGGTCCAGTCGCTGTGCACCGACGTGCTGCGGGCCACCGCCCGGCTCGCGCGGACCCAGGAGCCGCCCGGCAGCGCGGCGGGCCGGGTGCGGCTGCGCGGCGCGGCCACCGTCGTACAGCGCGTGCTGGCGGCCGCACGCGAGCCGCTGCGACTGCCGGAAACGCCGCCAACGGAACAGGTGGAGGCGGTGTTCGCGGACTGGTGGCGCCGGAACCGGCCGCCGGACTGAACGCAACGGCTCTGGCATCGGGCCGCCCGGCCGCCGACACTCGTCAGGTGACTTCTCCGCACGACGCCCCGCGCCGCGACCGCTCCGTCCCCGAACTGCTCGCCCGTGCGCACTGCCTGCTGCTCGACTTCGACGGGCCGGTGTGCCGCCTGTTCCACACCCGCTCCGCGATGAGCATCGCCACCCTGCTGCGGGAACTGCTCGCGGCGCGCGGCGCACCCGTCGTCGACGAGGCCCTGCTGCGCAGTTCGGACCCGCACGCGATCCTGCGGGCCGCACCGAGCGCCGAGCTGGCCGCCGAACTGGAGCTCCTGCTCGCCGAGGAGGAGGAGCTGGCCGCGCTCGGCGCCGAAAGCACCCCGCATGCCGACGACTTCATCCAGGCGGTCGCCGACAGCGGCCGGTCGCTCGCGATGACCACCAACAACGCGCCCGGTGCAGTGCGCGCCTACCTCAAGGAGCACCGCCTCGACGGCTGCTTCGGCGACGCGGTGTTCGGACGGGACCCGGTCCGCCCGGAGCTGATGAAGCCGGACCCGCACTGCCTGCGGGCGGCGTGCGCTGCACTCGCGGTGCGCCCGCAGGACTGCCTCATGATCGGGGACTCCGCGGCCGACGCCCGGGCCGCCGCTGCCGCCGGGGTGCCCTTCCTCGGATACGCCCGGGTCGGCGAGGACGGGCGGCGGCTCGGCGCGGGGTACCGGGGCCCGCTCGTGCACGGAATGGAGCGGCTGGAGGAGGCCGCCAGGGCGCTGCCGCGGCGCTGACCGGGCCCGGGGCGGGTGGGTCAGTGGCCCAGGGACATCCAGCGGGCGGGGTCGGCGAGGGGTTCGAAGCCGACCTTGGCGTAGACGCCGTGGGCGTCGGCCGTGGCCAGGAGGATGCGGCGTATGCCGAGGGGCGCGAGGTGGTCGCGGACGGCGGCGACGAGGGAGGTGCCGAGGCCGTTGCCGCGGGCGGCGGGGTCGACGTAGACGTCGCAGAGCCAGGCGAAGGTCGTGAGGTCGGTCACGACCCGGGCGTAGGCGTGCTGTTCGCCGGTGTCCTCGCGGTACGCCCCGAAGTTGAGCGAGTTGGCTATCGCGGCCCGCTGCTTGTCGAGGGAACGCCCCTTCGCCCAGTACGAGTCGGCGGACAGCCACTGGTGGACGCGGGCGACGTCGAGGCGCGCGGGATCGGCGGAGATCTCATACATGCGACGCAGCGTAGAGCTGCTTAAGAGTTCCGTGCACGACATTTAACTGGACCTTCCGCTTCCCGGCGGCGCACACTCGCAGGCATGATCCACGTACCGCTGATCACGCCGTTCGGGCCGGACGGGCGGGTCGACCTCGCCGCGCTGGAGCGCCTCGGGCACGAGGTGCTGGACGAGGGCGCCGGCGGGCTGGTGGCGCTGGGCACCACCGCGGAGGCGGCCGCGCTGGAGCCGGACGAGCGGGCCGCGGTCACCGCCGTGGTCGGCCGGGTCTGCCGCGCGCACGGCGCCCGCTGGACCGTGGGGGTGGGCGGCGCCGGCTCCACCCGGCGCGCCGCGCGTGAGGCCGAGGCCCTCGCCGCCCTGCCGGAGCCGCCGGACGCGGTGCTGGCCACGGTCCCGTCGTTCACCCGGCCGGGCGAAGCGGGGGTGCTCGCCCACTTCCGCGAGGTGGCCGCCGCGAGCCCGCTGCCCGTGCTGGTCTACCACGTGCCCCACCGCACCGGGCAGCCCCTGTCCGCCGCCGCGCTGGCCGCCCTCGCGGGCGTCCCCGGGGTGGGGGGCGTGAAGTACGCGACGGGGGACGTCACCGCGGAGACCGTCGCGCTCCTGGCGGCGGCGCCCCCGGACTTCGAGGTGCTGGCCGGGGACGACGCTTTGGCCCCCGCACTGCTGGCGCTCGGCGCGCACGGCGCGGTACTGGCCTCGGCCCACCTGGCGACAGGGGAGTGGGCGGCCCTGGCCGCGGCGGGCGGCGCCGGTACGTACGCGCGCGGGCGCCGGCTGTCCGCCCTGGCCGCCGCCGTCTTCAGCGAGCCGAACCCGGCCGTCGTGAAGGCGGTCCTGCACGCCCAGGGCCGCATCCCGACCCCGGACGTACGGCTCCCGCTGCTCCCGGCGAGTCCGACCGCGACGGCCGCCGCGCTCGCGGCCCTTGCCGCCGCGGCGGACGCCGACCCGCGACCCGCGGCCGCGGGCCCACCCGCCCCCGGCCGTCTCGCCCGCTGAAATCCCCGGGCGCCCCGCTCCCGGCCCGGGGATACTCGAAACGGACGGGCACCCCCAGACAGGCATGATCGGAGAGATACCGCAATGAGGATCGGAATCGTCGGAGCCACCGGACAGGTCGGCGGGGTCGTCCGCAAGGTGCTGGCCGAGCGGAAGTTCCCGGTGACGCAGCTGCGCCTGTTCGCGTCGGCGCGCTCCGCGGGCCGCGCCCTGCCCTGGGAGGGCGGCGCGGACGGCGCGACCGTCACCGTCGAGGACGCCGCGACCGCCGACTACACCGGCCTGGACATCGTGATCTTCTCCGCCGGGGGCGGCACCTCCCGCGCGCTCGCCGAGAAGGTCGCCGCCCAGGGCGCCGTCGTGATCGACAACTCCTCCGCGTGGCGCCGCGACCCCGACGTCCCGCTGGTCGTCTCCGAGGTCAACCCGCACGCGCTCGCCGACCGCCCCAAGGGCATCGTCGCCAACCCCAACTGCACCACCATGGCCGCCATGCCGGTCCTGCGCCCGCTGCACGACGAGGCCGGGCTCGTCTCGCTGGTCGTGGCCACCTACCAGGCCGTCTCCGGCTCCGGCCTGGCGGGCGTCGCCGAGCTCCACGGCCAGGCGCAGCAGGTCACCGCGCAGGCCGACCGCCTGGCCTTCGACGGGTCGGCCGTCGCCTACCCCGCCCCGGCGGTCTACCAGCGGCCCATCGCGTACAACGTGGTGCCGCTCGCGGGGAACCTCGTGGACGACGGCAGCTTCGAGACCGACGAGGAGCAGAAGCTCCGCAACGAGTCCCGCAAGATCCTGGAGATCCCCGAGCTGAAGGTGTCCGGCACCTGCGTACGGGTCCCGGTCTTCTCCGGCCACTCCCTCCAGATCAACGCCCGCTTCGCCCGCCCGCTCAGCGTGGAGCGCGCCTACGAGATCCTCGCCGCCGCGCCGGGCGTGGAGGTCTCGGAGATCCCCACCCCGCTCCAGGCCGCGGGCAAGGACCCGTCGTACGTGGGCCGCATCCGCCGCGACGAGACGGTGGACAACGGCCTGGCGCTGTTCGTGTCCAACGACAACCTCCGCAAGGGCGCCGCGCTCAACGCCGTACAGCTCGCGGAGCTGGTGGCGGCGGAGCTGGGCGCGGTCACCGTCTGACCGAGGGCGGCTTCCCCGGGGCCCCGGCCTTCGCGGTCCCGGCCCTCCCGGCCCGCCGTCACTCCCCGGCCCGCCGTCACTCCCCGGCGACGGCCAGTCGGAAGGCCGCCAGCACCGCCGCGGCCTGGAGCCGTACCTGCTGCTCGACCGGCACCCACACCGGGTCGTGGCCGGCGGCCAGCGCGTCGGCCCACCGGGTGAACTGCTGCCCGGCCGCGGCCCTGACCTCGGCGGCGGCCGGGCCCGGGCAGCCGTCGAGCAGCCGCAGCAGCGTGCCCGCGGCCCGCAGCGGAATCCGGCGGGCCGCGATGTCCAGGGCCGCGACATGGGCGGCGGTCAGCGGCAGCGTGCCCGGGGGCAGAGCGTCCGGCGGCAGCCGCTCCCACTCCGCGGCCACCTGCGGGCAGGCGGCGGCCAGCTTCGCGACCACCCGCAGCAGGTGGGCGCGCTCGGGGGAGGCAGCGGGCAGCACCGCCCGCGCCTCGGCGAGCAGCACCTCCACCCGGCTCGCGTGGCCGCGCAACTGGCGCCCGATCCGGGCGAGTTGGGGGGCCGGGTCCGGGCAGGGCGCCGGGTCGGCCACCGTACGGGCGGTCCACATCGGCACCTCGAACAGCGCGGTCATGCCGCCGTGGCGGTGCGGCCGCAGCCAGGTGGAGCGCGCGAGGCCGACCGCGGGGTCCTCCACCGGGTCCGCCGCCGGGGCGCTCCTGCCCGGCTCGGGCAGCACATAGACACCTGGACCCGACACCGTCCACCGCAGCGCGTCATAGGTGCCGGTCTGCACCGGCACGTCGTGCTCGGCCGCCGACTTGCCCAGCGCCTCGGCCAGTCCGGGGATGTCCCGGGTCAACTGCACCCAGCAGCCGCCGAGGTCATTGGCGTGCAGCGAGCACTGGAGTACCGGGCGCAGCTCGTCGATGAGGTCGATCAGCGCCTGGGACTCGGGGAGTTGGGCCTCCGGCGCCCGGATCGACGGGGCCCACTCCGGCTGCTCCTCCGGGGGCGGCCGGTAGGCGTGGCGGAAGTGGGCGGCGGGGGTGCGGCGGATCACCGGCCCGGCCTCGTGGCGCACCGCGCCGTCGGGGTCCAGACACAGCAGCAGGTGCCAGGACACGTCCACGCCGGAGTGCAGCAGCGGATTGTGCGCGACCTGTTCGGCGAGCCTGAGCGCGGTCGCCGCGCCCACCCGCTCGTCCGAGTGCGGCCCGGCCACCACCAGGACGTTCCGCCGGCCGCGCCCTACGGTCAGGAGGTGCAGCGGGCGGCCCGCCCGCGACCTGCCGACGACCCGCAGGGTGCACAACCCCGGATGGAAGGCGGCGAAGGCCGCCGCGGTCGCCACGACTCCCGCGACACTCGGATAGGCGTCCGCCATCGCCGAAGTCACGCTCCGCCGGTCGACGTCGCCACGGGATCTCCTCGCTGTCCGAACCGCCCGCGCCGCCCCACCGGGCCGGCACCCCGACGCTGCATCCGACCTGCATCCGACCTGTATGCGAGCCGGTACCCGGCCGAGTACCCAAAAGGACCGGCCCGCCGCTGAGTTGACGGGGTAACCGCCGATTTGCCCGATGCCTCGCCAAGGTTGCGATCCCCCGGCCCACCTGTCAAGACCGCCGTAGCCGCCACCGGACCCCGCGCAGGCCGCCGGCCCGGCAGCGCTCACCCCAGCGCCGCGGCCGCGGCCAGCACCGTCCGCGCCTGCAACTCCATCTGCTCGGCTATCGGCACCCACGTCGCGTCCATCGCCGCGATCAGGTCCGCCGCCCCGGCGTCCAGGCGCCGCTCCAGCCGCGCCCGCAGCCGCGCGGGCCCGCTGTCGGGGTCCTCGTCCAGCCGCGCCTCGTCCAGCAGCCGCAGCAGCATCCCCGCCGCCCGCAGCGGCGCCCGGCGCGCGGCGATGTCGCACGCGGCGACATGCGCCATGGTCAGCGGCACCGGCGACTGCCGCCCTACCTCGTCGAAGTCCGCCGCGAGCGCCTCCCAGGCACTGACCGCCTGCCGCGCGGCCCGCAGCAAGGGCCCTCGCGCGGCGCCCCCCAGCAGCTCCAGCGCCTGCTCGAACGCCTCCTCCCCGGTGGCCCCCTCGTTGCGCAGCCGCGCCGCCAGCACGGCGAGCGCGTACTCGGGGTCCGGGTGCGGCTCGGCGTACGCCACCCGCCGGGTCGCCCACATCGGCACCTCCACCCGCACCTCCGGCCCGCCGGGCAGCTCCGGGGCGCCCGGCCGTACGAAGACCCCCGGCCCCGCACCTTGTGCCGGCAGGGCCTCGTACGTACCGGTCTGCACCGGTACCTCGAGTTCGGCCGCGCTCTTCCCGAACGGCTCGGCTAGCCCCGGCAGTTCGGCGGACAGCCGGACCCAGGCGCCGCCCACGTCGTTGCTGTGCAGCGAGCAGCGCAGCACCGGCCGCAGATCGGCGACCAGCGCGGACAGCGCCAGCGCCTCGGGGAGCCGGCCGGACGGCGCGAGCAAGGAGTCGGCCGCATAGGGGTGTTCGTCGCTCGCGGGCCGGTAGGTGTGGCGGAAGTGCACCGCGGGCGGGCGCGGACCGGCCGGTCCCGTCTCGTTCAAAAGCGCGCCGTCGGGGTCCAGGCAGAGCAGGAAGTCCCAGGTCAGCCCGGCCTCCTTGAGCCGCCGCCGGTCATGGACGGCCTGTTCGGCCAGCCACAGCACGGCGCCGCCGCCCGCCGGTTCGTCGCAGTTCGCACCGGCCACCACCAGGATGTGGCGGTCGCAGCCGCGGGGGGCGCCGACGGACAGCAGCCACAGCGGCTGCCCGGACCGGGACTCGCCCGCCAGCCGCATCCGGCACAGGTCGGGGTGGCGCAGCGTCAGCAGCCGGGCCGCCGCGGCGACCCCCGCCACCGTCGGAAACGCGTCTGGCCCCCGCATGACCGCTCCTTCGCTGCCCTCGCCCGCCGTCCCGCCACACGGCCGTGCCGGCGTGTGCGCGGCGGCGCGCTGCCTGCTCTCTGCCTGCCCTCTGCTGTGCGTGCGTGCTGTGTCTGCTGCGTCTGCTGCGCTTGCTGTGCACGGGAGTTGGCGGCGCGTTCGTCGGCGGTGGCGCGCCCCGCCCCAGCGTCGGCGGCGGCCCCGATGGTGTCAAGAGCGCCCTGTGGCCGCGGTCGTGCGCTGCCTGCGGACAACAGCCGGACCGGGCAACGGACTTACGGCCCAGGGTGCGGCTCGTCGAGGAGGAAGACGGCACCGGCCGCCTCCGCCAGCTCGGGACCGAAGAGCGCGCCGGGGGTGTGGGCCCCGGGCTTTCCCTGACCGCGGGCGAGGCGGAGGGCGACCTCGGCGGCCACCGCGGCCGTGAAGCCCATGCCGTCACCGGTGCGCAGCCACCCCGTGCGGCTGCGGCCGTCGGGGTCGCGGACCAGGGCCCGCGCCCAGGAGAACTCCCGCCGCCGCTCGGCCGGTTCGGCCTGCACCCGGGCGAAGCGGCGCTTCACGGCGGCGCCGAGCGGCCGCCACGCCAGGAGCCGGGCCGCGGTCGGCAGCACCGCGCGCAGCACCCGCCCGGTCGGCATCATCCCCGACGCGGCGACGACGAACGGCGCACCGCTGGCGCGGTGGGCCGCCGCCAACTCGCCCGACGGTCCGCCCGCGCTGTGGGCCGCCGAACCGTCGGGCAGCGTGAAACGCGCGAAGTCGCCACCGAGCCGGGCGCGCACCAGCCGGCCCCGTTCGTAGCGGCGCCCGCCGACCGCGATCGCGTCCACGACGCTCGCCGCGAGGGCGGCGCCGACCGGACCGGACCGGCCACCGGCCGCCGGCAGCGCGTCGACCCGTACGCGGACGGGGGCGGGCCGGCCCGCGCACAGCTTCAGCACCGCGCTCTCGGTGGCGAGCACCCCGAACCCGGCGCCCGTCACCAGGCAGCGGCCGTCCGCTGCCGCCTCCGCGTGCAGGTCCAACAGCCCGCTCACCGCACGGAGTTCGTTGGCCAGGTCGAGGTAGTGGGTGCCGGGCGGGCAGGCCCGGGCGATCGGCACCGCGGTCTCGGTGAACGGGCCGATCGTGTTCACGACGACCGCGGGCCGCCCGGCCGCCCCGAGCGCTTCGGCGATCGCGGCGACGGTGCCAGCGGTGCCGGTAGTTCCGATGGTGCCGCTGCTGCCACTTGTGCCGCTGGTTCCCGCGGTGTCGGTGGCACCCCCGTGCCTTCCCCCGGCTCGGCCGATCACCACGGTCCGCGACGTGCCGCCGACCTCGGCGGCCACCGTGTCCAGCCGCCCGGCGTCGCGCCCGACCAGGACCAGCGGCGCGCCCTCCGCCGCCAGCCTCGCGGCGATCGCGCGGCCCGTCCGGCCGGTCGCGCCCAGAACCCAGATCTCGTCCATCCCTGCCGCCCGCTCCGCTCCAGCGTGCACTGCCGCCTGCCGCCTGCCGTGCCGTACGCCTGCCGCGCCCTGCCGTACCGCCCGCCCGCGCTCCCACCTTGCGGGCGGCCGCCGCACCGGGCCAGCCGACGGCCTGCGCGCCATGCCCCCTTTTGCCGTGTCGCCGCAGCTCACAGCGGTGGCACGGCCCGAACCCGCCGCAGCGCGCCACTACGCTGAACTCATGACGGACCCGGCCCCGTACCGTCGTCGCCTGTCACACCCGCGGCCCGAGCGGTGTCTTCATGCCGAACCACTCCGAACCGGCAGCGTCCAAGGAGGACACCATGGCGCCACGCGTACCGAAGGCCGAACTCCCCGCCGAGCTGCGGGAGCAGCTGACCGCGCAGCTCGGCAGCGTGCCCGAGCCCGTCGAGGTGACCTGGCACAGCCCGCGGGTCGCCCGGGACAACCTGGAGTTCGGCGACCGGCTGGCCCGGTGGGACGCGGCCGACCCGGGCCTGAAGACCTTCGCGCACATGGCCGTCGCCGCCCAGGTCGGCTGCGGCTGGTGCCTCGACATCGGCTACTTCCAGGCCGCGCACCAGGACCTGGACCTGGCCAAGGCGAGCCAGGTGCCGCGCTGGCGGGAGGCGGACGTCTTCACCCCGCTGGAGCGCGACGTGCTGGAGTACGCCGAGGCCATGACGGCCACCCCGCCGACCGTCGGCGACGAGCTGTCCGCGCGGCTGCTGGACCGGCTCGGCCCGGCCGCGATGGTCGAACTCACCGCCGCCATCGCCTTCGCCAACTTCGCCACCCGCAGCAACAACGCGCTCGGCATCCAGTCGCAGGGCTACTCCGCGGCGTGCGAAGTCCCCCTGGCCGCCCGCCCGCAGGCGCCCGCCGCCGCCCGCCCGCGGTGACCGCCGACCCGTTCGCCGACCCCTCCGCGGCCGACCCGTTCGCCGCCCACCGCGGCCTGCTGTTCACCGTCGCCTACGAGATGCTCGGGTCGGCGGCCGACGCCGAGGACGTGCTCCAGGAGTCCTGGCTGCGGTGGTCCGCCGCCGACAGCGCGCAGGTCCGCGACCCGCGCGCGTACCTCGTCCGGATCGTCACGCGGCAGGCGCTCAACCGGCTGCGCACCCTGTCCCGCCGCCGCGAGGAGTACGTCGGCGAGTGGCTGCCCGAGCCGCTGCTGACCACCCCCGACGTCGCCGACGACATCGTCCTCGCCGAGAGCGTCTCGATGGCGATGCTGACCGTGCTGGAGACCCTCGGGCCGGCCGAGCGGGCGGTGTTCGTGCTCCGCGAGGTCTTCGAGCTGCCGTACGGGGAGATCGCCGCGGCCGTCGGGAAGCCGGCGGCCACCGTCCGGCAGATCGCGCGGCGGGCCCGGGAGCACGTGGCGGCCCGCCGGCCGCGGGTCGAGGTCAGCCCGGCGGAGCAACAGGCCGTGGTGGAACGGTTCATGGCCGCGCTGAGCACCGGGCGGCTGGAGGACCTGATGGCGGTCCTCGCGCCCGACGTGGTGATGATCGCGGACGGGGGCGGGATCGCGGCGGCCGCGCTCACACCGGTCCGCGGCGCCGAACTGGTCGCCGCGCTGCTCGCCCGCGCGCACGGGGCGGCCGACGGGTTCACCGCGGCGACCGTCTGGCTCAACGGTGCGCCCGCGGGGCGGATCGACGTCGGCGGTGAGCCGGCCGCCCTGGGGCTGGCGGTGGCGGAGGGACGGGTCACCCGGGTCTACGCGGTGCGCAACCCGCGGAAGTTGACCCGGCTGGACGCGCCGGCCGAGCTGAGCCGGGAGGTGGGGTAGCCGCCTGCCGTACGGACCGGGGCCGCCGCTTTCAGGGGTGCGCGGCCCCGGGGCGGGCGGCCCCGGGCCCGGGCCCCCGTCCGGCCAGGAAGTCGCCGACGGCGGCCCGGAACTCCTCGGGCCGCTCCACCCACGGCAGATGGCCCGCACCGTCGAGCAGCACCCGGTCGGCCCGGGGCAGGGCCCGCGCCAGCGAGTCGGTCGCCCAACTCGCGTCGATCCCGGTGCCGGAGACGTACACCAGCCCGCTCACCCGTTCCGGATGGGCCAGCGCGTACCTCAACGCCAGATCGGCCCCGTACGAGTGGCCCAGTAGCGCCACCCGCTCCCGCCCGAAGTGCCGCCGTACCGCGTCGAGATCGGCCACCGACCGTGCGAACGAGTACGGCCCCCGCCGCTCCGACCGCCCGCACCCGCGCTGGTCCCACCGGTACACCGCCGCCCGGTCCGCCAGCAGCACTGCCACATCACCGAGAAAGTCCCACAACCCGGGCCCGCCGTGACAGCACACCACCCCGTCCCCCACCCCGTCCCGCCTCGCCCACAACCCCACCCCGTCCTCCGCCACCACCCTCTGCTCCACACCCATCCGCCCACGGTGCCACGCCCCCCGCTTCCCCCGAAATCCCCCCACACACCGCCGCAGAGACCTGCGGGCATCCCGGTCGCCGGTGATGCCGGCCCCCTGTTCGCCGGCGAGCGACACCCCTTCCGCCCCCGGAAGCCGCGGGCGGCCATGGCTGACCCGCCCGACTTCAGGAGGTCAGGTCCACCACGCGGTCACGGAACTCCTGGAAGGCGCGCCAGCCCGAAGTGCCCTCCTGGGTGATCAGGTCGCCCTCCGAGCAGTCCAGAACCCTGCAGTCCAGAGCAGCAGCGACGCGGAAGACGGAGACCAGCACGTCGTCGCCGGAGCCGCGGATGTGGAGCATGATCGAGTTGATGGGGTCCTTGGAGCCGATGTTCAGTTCCATCGACCAGCCGGACCCGAGGAGTTCGCCCCAGGAGGGATCGGAGAGATCGGCTTCAGGGACGGCCTTGCTCACCGTCGCGAGGACGTCCTTGCGCCGACCGAGTGGGGGCGGCGTGTAGTCGTCGGGTACTTCGCCAACCGATGTGATGTGCGCGGGCAGGCGTAGGAGGAGAACATCCCAGCTCATGTGAACTCCTGACGTGGTGGTGACCACGAATCCTGGCATCTGACGCTGACAGTCCGGCTCTGCACCAGACAGCCGCCTCCCGCGCGTACGGGCAGTGGAGCGGTGGGGGAAACAGTTGCAAGCGGGGTGCTTGCAAAAGTTAGCGGGATGGGGCATGGTGGGGGCATGGGTGCGTTGAAGGTGGGGGAGCTGGGGGAGTTCCTGCGGGAGCAGCGGCGCGGGGCGCGGCTGAGCCTGCGGCAGCTCGCTGACGCCGCGGGGGTGTCGAACCCGTATCTGAGCCAGATCGAGCGCGGGCTGCGCAAGCCGAGCGCGGAGATCCTCCAGCAGTTGGCGAAGGCGCTGCGGATATCGGCGGAGACGCTGTACGTGCAGGCGGGCATCCTCGACGCACGGGAGCGGGACGAGCTGGAGGTACCCGCGGCGATCCTGGCCGACCCGTCGATCAACGAGCGCCAGAAGCAGGTGCTGATCCAGATCTACGAGTCCTTCCGCAAGGAGAACGCCGCGGCGCCGGAGGGGGACGACGGCGCCGGACCCGTATCGGCGGCGGACCGCGACGAAGCGGCCGCCTCGGTGGTTGCGGAGCGGGCGGCCGAGCAAGCGACGAGCAAGCGACGAAGCAAGGAAGAAGAGGGCTGAGAGCAATGACGATCACCGACGACATCGTGAAGGGCCTGCGCAACCCGACCCCGCTGTACGCCGTCGCGGGCACCGCCGACCTCGCCGCGGAGAAGCTGCGCGAGGTGCCGGGGATGCTGGAGAAGCTCCGCGAGCAGGCGCCCGGGCACTTCGAGAAGCTGCGGGCGACGGACCCGAAGGACGTGCAGCAGCGCGTCGCCGAGGGAGCCAGGGACGCCCAGAGCAAGTTCAACGAGACCTTCTCCGACCTGGACCTGAAGGACCTCAAGGAACTCCGCCCGGACTTCCGCAAGATCGGCGAGTCCGTGCAGGGCCTGGCGCTCCAGGGTGTGGGCCGCGCCGCCGAGTACGCGGTACGCACCCGCGAGACGTACGACGAGCTGGCCGAGCGCGGCAAGGACGCCGTCGCGAAGTGGCGGGGCGAGACCTCCCAGGAGGAGCCCGCCAAGGGGCAGGCCGCCGAGGAGTCCCCGTCCGCCGCGGCACCCGAGGCCAAGGCGAAGCCGCGGTCCGCCAAGGCGGGGTCGGCGTCGGACTCGGAGGCGCCCAAGCCGGCTGCTCCGAAGAAGCCCGCCGCCCAGCGCCGCACCACTCCGAAGAAGCCGACGGAGTAGCCGGGCGGAGAAGCGGCGGACCGGGCACCGAAGGCGCGCCCGGTCCGTTCAGCGGGTAGGACCGGTACGGTGGCAATGACCCGACAGTGACTGAGGCGGTGGACGACATACTGATCACAGCGTTCTTCTCGGTGTTCGGCCTGATCTCGTTGGCGCTCTTCCTCTTCGCGCTCTTCGCGTTCGTCGACGCGGCGATCCGCCGTGAGGACGCCTACCGAGCGGCGGACAAGAACACCAAGGCGTTCTGGCTGATCATCCTCGGCATCGCGGCCGCGGTGATGAAGCTGTTCAGCATCATGTCGTTCTTGCCGGTCATCGGCCTGATCGCCGTGATCGTGTACATGGTGGACGTCCGCCCGGCGGTCCGTGCCGTCAGCGGCCGCGGGCGCGGTGCGGGCGGCATCGGCGGACGCTTCGGGCGCCGCGGCGGCGGCAGCAGGGGCAGCAGCAGCGACGGTCCGTACGGCCCGTACAACGGCCGCCGCTGAGGCGAGCGCCCACCGCTCGCACCGGAGAAGCCCTACCGGCTCCCTACGCCGACCGGCTCCTACGCCTGCCGCTCCAGCAGCACCACAGCCACGTCGTCCGTCAGCTCCCCGCCGTTGAGCTCCCGCACCTTCGCCATGGTCGCGTCCAGCAGCTCCTCGCCGCCGAGCCCCGCGGCCATCAGCTCCCCGGCGAGCCCGATCATGCCCTCCTGGCCCAGCCGCTGCGTGCCCTGGCCGATGCGGCCCTCGATCAGGCCGTCCGTGTAGAGCATCAGCGACCACTCACCGTCCAGCCGCACACTGATCCGCTCCCACTCGGCGTCCGGCAGCAGCCCGAGCGCGGGCCCGCCCGCCTCGTACGGAAGCAGCGCCGGCGCCCGCCCGGGCCCGGCGATCATCGGTGTCGGGTGCCCGGCCAGGTGCAGCTGGGCCGAACGGCCGTCCGGCGCGAGGTCGACCGCGCACAGCGTCGCGAAGATCTCGTCGTCGGCCCGCTCGTGCACCAGCACGTTCTGCAAGGTGCGCAGCAGTTCCTCGCCGCCGAGCCCTGCGAAGGTCAGCGCCCGCCAGGCGATCCGCAGCTCCACGCCGAGCGCGGCGGCGTCCGGGCCGTGCCCGCACACGTCGCCGATCATCGCGTGCACGGTCCCGTCCGTGGTGCGCACCGTGTCGTAGAAGTCGCCGCCGAGCAGGGCGCGGCTGCGGCCGGGCCGGTAACGCGACGCGAACCGCAGCCCGTTGGCGCCCTCCAGCAGCGGTACGGGCAGCAGTCCGCGCTCCAGCCGCCGGTTCTCCTGGGCGAGCAGCCGGGTCTCGGTGAGCTGGCGCTGCGCGAGGTCGGCGCGCTTGCGTTCCACCGCGTAGCGCACGGCGCGGGTGACGGTGGCGCCGTCGACGCTGTCCCGGGCGAGGTGGTCCTGCGCGCCGATCCGGACCGCTTCCGCGGCCGCCTCCCCGTCGTCGGTGCCCTCGGTGAGGACGAGGACCGCGGTGCCCGGCGCCAGCCGCGTCACCTGCTGGAGGCCGTCGAGCACGTCCGGCAGGTCGAGCAGGATGCAGTGCACGTCATCCGTGAGCAGCCGCCCCGCCGCGGTCAGGTTGCGCGCCCGCAGCAGGCGGATGCGGGGGCCGCCCGGCTCATGGAAGTACGGCGCGGTGAACGCCCCGGCCGGGTCGTCGCCGATGACCAGCAGGGTCAGGACGAGCTGGTCGGGGACGGTGTCGTCGCGCTGCCGGGGCAGGGTGAGCGACGGCTCGGAGCCGTCGGGGCCCGGCGCCGCATGTCCGACCGCTGCTGCCGCTGGAGGAGCGGCCACCGGAGGAACGGTCGCCGGGGCGGCGGAGGGTGCGGCCTGCCGTGTCGAGGCGTCCGCGGGCACGCCTGCGCGGCCCTGGACGCCGCAGCGGGCGTCCGAGGGCCGTTCGGTGCCGCGCCGTGCAGCGGACATCACTCGACTCCTTCCCTCCCCCTGAGGTCTCGGTCTGGCGACCCTAGTGGTTCAACCGGACGGTGAGGGAGTGCCCAAAGTGAATGTCGGGCGGCATATGCCGGTCCGGACGGGCGGTTTGGGAGCCAATGGGGGTATCCGCGCATGACCAAGGTCACGCGTGCCAGGTGCAACCGTGTGGCGAACGCGACCCTGTTCCGGGTCCACGCGGCTCCTCGGGACGGCCCGCCCCGCCATGCGGGCCGCCCGCACCCGCACCCGCACCGCCCGCGCAGGGCCCGTTCAGGCGCCCCCGCACCCAGCCGATCACCCGCCCGGCGCCACCGACTCCCACGCCACCGTGACCTCCCCCTGCCGCCATCGCCCGGGCCCGTCCAGCACCGGCCACCCCTGCTCCCGCAGGTCCCGCACCGCCCTGATCCACCGCTGCCGGGCGCCCAGCGCGGACAGCGGCGCCGCAGTGGCCCAGGCGCGGTCGAACGCCGTGAGGAAGGCGTGGACCGGCTCGCCCGGCACATTGCGGTGAATGAGCGCCTTCGGCAGCCGTTCCGCCAGGTCGGACGGCCGGTGCAGCGAGCCGAGCCGGGTCGCGAAGGTGAGGCTGCGGGGGCCTTCGGGGCCGAGCGCGACCCAGACGTGCCGCCGCCCGATCTCGTCGCAGGTGCCCTCGACGAGCAGGCCGCCGGGCGCCAGCCGGGCCCGTAGCGCCTCCCACACCCCCGCTACCTCGGCCTCGTCGTACTGGCGCAGGACGTTCGCCGCGCGGATCAGCAGTGGACGGCGGCCGGCCGGCAGCGGCAGTTCGAAGCCGCCGTGCCGGAAGGTCAGGCCGTCGCGGACATAGGGGAGTGCCGCGGTGACCCGGGCGGGGTCGATCTCGAAGCCGACCACCTCGGTGGCCGGCCGCACCTGCCGCAGCCGGGCCAGCAGCTCCACGGCGGTCCAGGGCGCTGCGCCGTATCCGAGGTCGACGGCGAGCGGGTCGGCGGCGCCGCGCAGCTCCCGGGCGAGGGTGGCGGCGATCCAGCGGTCCATGCGGCGCAGCCGGTTGGGGTTGGTGGTGCCCCTGGTCACCGTGCCCACCGTGCCGCTCGCGCGCCCGCCGCTCATGAAAAGAGCGTAGAGCGGTGTGCACGTGCAGGGTCCGGGCGGGGCGGGAAGACGGGGAAGGCACAGAAGTCGGGAAGGCGCAGAAGTCGGGAAGGCGGGATGCCGGGGCGGCCCCCAAGTAACGACCGGACATCGGTTCCCATGATCGGAAATGGAACCGGGCGTTCCGATGTTGTCGGGGGTTGACGACATACGTACGGCTGCCGGAAGGATCGCATGGTGACCACGCAGACGTCACGGCTCGCCGCCCGCAGGGGAGCCCTCCACAAGCGGTGGACCGGCGGGCGCCGGGTGCGGCGGGTGGCGATGCTGAGCGTGCACACCTCGCCCCTGCACCAACCGGGCACCGGCGACGCCGGCGGGATGAACGTGTACATCGTGGAGCTGGCCCGGCGGCTGGCCGAGCGGGACATCGAGGTCGAGATCTTCACCCGGGCCACCACCGGCGACGCGCCCGCGGCGGTCGAGCTGGCCCCCGGCGTCCTGGTGCGCCACGTGGACGCGGGCCCGTACGAGGGACTCGCCAAGGAGGACCTGCCCGCGCAGCTCTGCGCGTTCACCCACGGCGTGATGCAGGCGTGGGCCGGCCACCGCCCGGGCCACTACGACCTGGTGCACTCCCACTACTGGCTCTCCGGCCACGTCGGCTGGCTGGCCGCCGAGCGCTGGGGCGTGCCGCTGGTGCACGCCATGCACACCATGGCCAAGGTGAAGAACGCGGCGCTGGCCGACGAGGACGCGCCCGAGCCGACCGCCCGGGTGATCGGCGAGACGCAGGTGGTGGCGGCCGCGGACCGGCTGATCGCGAACACCGACGAGGAGGCCGCCGAGCTCGTGCGGCACTACGACGCGGAGCCCGCGAAGGTCGCCGTCGTCCACCCCGGGGTGAACCTCGACCGCTTCCGGCCCGAGCCGGGCGGGCGGGCCGCCGCCCGGCAGCGGCTCGGGCTGCCGCAGGACGCGGTGATCCCGCTCTTCGCCGGCCGGATACAGCCGCTGAAGGCGCCGGACGTCCTGGTCCGCGCGGCCGCGGTGCTGCTGGAGCGCGACCCGTCGCTGCGCGAGCGGCTGGTGGTGCCCATCGTCGGCGGCCCCAGCGGCAGCGGGCTGGCCAAGCCCGAGGCGCTGCACAAGCTGGCCGCGCGGCTCGGGGTGTGCGACGTCGTACGCTTCCGGCCGCCGGTCGGGCAGGAGCAGCTCGCGGACTGGTACCGCGCGGCGACCGTGCTGGTCATGCCGTCCTACAGCGAGTCGTTCGGGCTGGTCGCGATCGAGGCGCAGGCGTGCGGCACCCCGGTGGTCGCCGCGTCGGTCGGCGGGCTGCCGGTCGCGGTCGCCGACGGCAGTACCGGTTTCCTCGTCCCCGGGCACGACCCTCGGGACTACGCGGAGGCGCTGCGGCGGTTCGTGGACGACCCGCACCTGGCCGACCGCCTCGGCGCGGCCGCGGCCCGGCACGCCCGCGGGTTCGGGTGGGGCGCGGCGGCGGCGGACACGGCCGAGGTGTACGCGGCAGCGCAGCAGGAGTACCGCCGTCACCTACGATCGGCGCATGGCTGACGCTTCCCCCGAGCCGCCCCAGCGTTCCGACCGGCCCGACCGGCCCGACCAGTCCGGCCGCCCCGAACGGTCCGAGCCCCCCGAGCCGTCCTCGCCCGCCGCCCGCGCCCGTGCGGCGGTGGAGCAGGCGCTGCGCGAGGCCGAACTCCCGTGGGAGTCGCCCCGCCCGGGCACCTATGTCACCCAACTCCCGGGCACCCGCAAGCTGGCGACGACCACTCAGCTCATCGTGGGCGAGCACACCCTCTCCCTGAACGCGTTCGTGATCCGCCACCCCGACGAGAACCACGACGCCTTCCACCGCTGGCTGCTGGAGCGCAACCTCCGCACGTACGGCGTCGCGTACGCCGTCGACCGGCTCGGCGACGTCTACCTCACCGGCCGGCTCCCGCTGGCCGCGGTCACCCCCGACGAGGTGGACCGGCTGCTCGGCGCGGTCCTGGAGAACGCCGACGGCCCCTTCAACGTGCTGCTCGAACTCGGCTTCGCGTCGGCGATCCGCAAGGAGTATGCGTGGCGGGTCTCCCGCGGGGAGTCCACCCGCAACCTCGAGGCGTTCGCCCACCTCACCGAGCCGGAGCCGTCACGGGAGCCGTAGCCGTAACCGTAGCTATACGGCGGGCGGCGGACGGAGGTCGTCGCGGCCCAGGCGGCCGAGGCGGTCGAAGGGCGCCGCCCGGCCTCCATTACGCTCGGAGGCATGGCTGCTGCGTACAAGCTGATCCTCCTCCGCCACGGCGAGAGCGAGTGGAACGCGAAGAACCTCTTCACCGGCTGGGTGGACGTCAACCTCAACGACAAGGGCGAGAAGGAGGCGGTCCGGGGCGGTGAGCTGCTCAAGGACGCCGGTCTGCTGCCCGACGTGCTGCACACCTCCCTGCTCAAGCGCGCGATCCGCACCTCGCAGCTCGCCCTGGAAGCAGCCGACCGGCTCTGGGTGCCGGTGCGGCGCTCCTGGCGGCTGAACGAGCGGCACTACGGCGCGCTCCAGGGCAAGGACAAGGCGCAGACCCTCGCGGAGTTCGGCGAGGAGCAGTTCATGCTCTGGCGCCGCTCCTACGACACCCCGCCGCCGGTGCTCGCCGACGGCGCCGAGTTCTCCCAGTCCGACGACCCGCGCTACGCCGGCATCCCCCCGGAGCTGCGGCCCCGCACCGAGTGCCTCAAGGACGTCGTCGAGCGGATGCTCCCGTATTGGTACGACGGCATCGTCCCGGACCTGCGCACCGGCCGGACCGTGCTCGTCGTCGCCCACGGCAACTCGCTGCGCGCCCTGGTCAAGCACCTCGACGGCATCTCCGACGCCGACATCGCGGGCCTGAACATCCCCACGGGCATCCCCCTCGCCTACGACCTCGACGCCGACTTCCGCCCGGTCACCCCCGGCGGCACCTACCTCGACCCGGACGCGGCCTCCGCCGCCATCGAAGCGGTCAAGAATCAGGGCAAGAAGTAACCCCTCGCCCCGAAAGCCCCCGCCCCGCGGACGTATCCGCGGGGCGGGGGCTTTCGTGTGTGTGAGGGGGACACGGTTCGGCGTCAGGCGTGGAGGGCGGTGCGGAGGGTGGTGGCGGCGAGGGTGATCGCGGCTTCGGCGGCGTGGGTCCCGCGCAGGGCGTCGACCATCACGAAGTCGTGGATGACGCCCTGGTAGCGGACGGCGGTGACCGGGACGCCGGCGGCGCGCAGCTTGTTCGCGTACGCCTCGCCCTCGTCGCGCAGCACGTCGGCCTCGCCGGTGATGACCAGGGCCGGGGGCAGGCCGGTGAGCTGCTCGGTGGTGGCCCGCAGCGGCGACGCGGTGATCTCGGCGCGCTCCGCCTCGCTGGTCGTGTACTGGTCCCAGAACCACTTCATCCCCTCGCGGGCGAGGAAGTAGCCCTCGGCGAACTGGTGGTAGGAGGCGGTGTCGAAGGAGGCGTCGGTGACCGGGTAGAAGAGGACCTGCTGGCGCAGCCGGACGTCCCCGCGCTCCTTGGCCTGGAGGGTGAGGGCCGCGGCCATGTTGCCGCCGACCGAGTCGCCGGCCACCGCGATCCGGGCCGGGTCCAGGCCGTGGCCGGTGCCGTCGGTGCCGATCCAGCGGGCGACGGTGTAGTTCTGCTCGATGGCGACGGGGTAGCGCGCCTCGGGTGAGCGGTCGTACTCGGGGAAGACCACGGCGGCGCCGGCCCCGACGGCCAGTTCGCGCACCAGCCGGTCGTGGGTGTGGGCGTTGCCGAACACCCAGCCGGCGCCGTGGATGTAGAGGATCACCGGGAGCTGGCCCTTGGCGCCCTGCGGGCGGACGATGCGGGCCCGCACGCTGCCGGTCGGGCCGCCCTGCACGGTCACCCACTCCTCGTCGACCGCGAGCTTAGGGGTGTCGCCGGACTGCACCTCGTCCACGGCGGCGCGGCCCTCGGCCGGCGGCAGCTGGTAGAGGAACGGCGGCTTGGAGGTGGCCTCGGCGAAGGCCGCGGCGGCCGGTTCGAGCACCGGCGCCTCGGGGGTGTAGTCGCTGGCGCCCGCGGCGGGTGTGGTGGTCATGGCGTACTCCTGCGGTTCGGGCCCCGTCCTCTGCGGAACCTTGCAAGCAAGAAGATACGACACGATTGCCTCGTGCACAAGTTAAGTGTGTGATGTTTGATTGTGGCAAGGTGAATGGTGTGCTCTGTCATCGGCTGCGTGCCGAGCAGTAGCCTGGGGCCGCGAGATCAACGGGAGGAGACGCGATGGCCAACAGCGACATGCAGGCGGCGGCCGCGGTGAGCGACGCCGCCGAACGGGCGGCGGAATCGGCCGCGGAAGCCGCGCCCGCGACCCTGCTCCTCGACGACCAGCTGTGCTTCGCCCTCTACGCGGCCTCCCGCGCCGTCACCGCGCGCTACCGGCCGCTGCTCGACTCCCTCGGGCTGACCTACCCCCAGTATCTGGTGATGCTGGTGCTCTGGGAGCACGAAGCCGTGGCGGTCAAGGAACTCGGCGCCGCGCTCCAGCTCGACTACGGCACCTTGACCCCGCTGCTGAAGCGGCTGGAGGCCAACGGCCTGGTGCGGCGCGAGCGCCGTCCCGACGACGAGCGCTCGGTGACGGTCTCCCTCACCGCCGAGGGCGTGCGGCTGCGCGAGCGGGCCGCCGGGGTGCCGGTCGCGATGAGCGGCGCGATGGGGCTCGACGCCGCGGAGACCGCGCAGATCAAGGAGCTGCTGAGGCGGCTGACCGCCAACGTGGCGATCGGCTGACGCCGGACCCGCCGGGACCGAAGCACGCGGGCCCCGGCCTGGTCGCCCAGGCGGGGCCCGTGCTGCCCGTTCGGCGGCGGTGCGAACCGGGCGCGCGCTCTCGTGGGAGCCGGGGAAGCTGTCGGAACTAGTGGGAGCAGCCGCTGCACTGGCAGGGGCTGCCGGACTGGCAGCCGCAGCCGCAGCCCGAACCGCAGCCGCAGGCGGCGACCAGGGGCAGCGGGGTGCGCAGTGGCGGCGCCGCGCCCGGCGTGCGGTGGTCGAGGTCGCGGGCGGGCGGTGGAGTGGGGGACTGCGGCATCGGTGACACCCTCCTCAGGCTGGCCTGACCACCAGTGAACCCGGCGCGTACCGGTGTTTCAAGGGCGCACGAGGGCATCCCGGGCAACGCGCCCACGCCTCGCGCGCCCCCTGCCCGAGGCCCTCCCCGTGGCCCTCCCGAGGCATGTCCCGACCCCCTCCGCGAACCTCTCCCCGCGCACTCCCCGGCCCGCCCGCACGCTCGTCCCCCGCGCACCCGTCCCCCGTACGGGCGAACCCGAGCCGGGCGAACCCGGGCCGGCGTTACGCGCCGTCGGCGCTCGGCGTCGGGCTCAGCTCGTCCGCGTGCTCGCCCGTCACCAGGTAGACGACGCGCTTGGCGACCGACACCGCGTGGTCGGCGAACCGCTCGTAGTACCGGCCGACCAGGGTGACGTCGACCGCGGTCTCGATGCCGTGCTTCCAGCGGTCGTCCAGGAGGTGCTGGAAGAGCGTGCGGTGCAGCTCGTCCATGCGGTCGTCGTCCGCCTCCAGCTGGAGCGCGTCGTCGACGTCCTTGGTGATGATCACCTCGGCGGCCTTCGCCATCAGCCGCTGGGCGAGCTGGCCCATCTCCAGGATGGTGCTGTGCAGGTCCCGGGGCACGACCGTCTCCGGGAAGCGCAGCCGGGTGAGCTTGGCCACGTGCCGGGCCAGGTCGCCGGAGCGCTCCAGGTCGGCGCTCATCCGCAGGCTGGTCACGACGATCCGCAGGTCGGTGGCGACCGGCTGCTGCCGGGCGAGCAGCGTGATCGCGCGGTTCTCCAGCTCCCGCTGGAGGTCGTCGACCTTCTCGTCCGCGGCGATCACGCTCTCGGCGACCTTCAGGTCCGCGTCCAGCATCGCGGTGGTGGCCCGGCCTATCGCGGACCCGACGAGCCGGGCCATCTCGACCAGCCCGTCACCGATCGAGTCCAGCTCCTCGTGGTATGCGTCCCGCATCGCTTTCCTTCCGTACAGGCCGAGGGCACACATGCCGTGGCCGAAACGTGTGCTCAAAAGAGAGGCTTCTCCTCCACGCTCACACGCTGATGGCCGTACGCGTACCGGCCGCGCATCGCAGGTGAATCCAGACCCTCGTCAAGGTGAACTCTTGGCAACGTACATCCGAGAGCTCGCTCCGAGGGTTGTAAAGCAATTGAACAGGCCACCTAACCTGTAGACGTGGACGTGAACGCGGCAGTGGCCGCAGCCAGCGCGATAGCCGGTCTCCTGACCGGCGCCAGCGCCGTACTCGCGTTCCGGTGGAGCGAGCGGGAACAGGCCCGTCCCACCCGTAAAGCGCTACGGACCGACAACATGACCGCTGTACTCCCCCCGGGCGTGGACACCGTCCTGTCCGTGCTCCGCTCCTCCGCCGTCGTCCTCGACGAGGGCGACACCGTGGTCAAGGCCAGCTCGGCGGCGTACGCCCTCGGACTGGTCAGAGGCGGCCGGCTGGCCGTCGACCAGATGCTCCAGATGGCCCGCGAGACCCGCAGGGACGGCGAGATACGGCAGGTCGAGCTCGACCTGCCGCGTCGCGGCGCCGGGCGGGGCGAAGGGCTGGCGGTCTCCGCCCGGGTCGCCCCGCTGGGCTCCCGGCTGGTGCTGCTGCTGGTGGAGGACCTGACCGAGGCGCGCCGTATCGAGGCGGTGCGCCGCGACTTCGTGGCGAACGTCAGCCACGAGCTGAAGACCCCGGTCGGCGCCCTGTCGCTGCTCTCCGAAGCGGTGATGGACGCGTCCGACGACCCCGAGGCGGTCAACCGCTTCGCCGGCCGGATGCAGATCGAGGCCACCCGGCTGACCAGCCTGGTGCAGGAGATCATCGACCTGTCCCGGGTCCAGGACGACAACGCCCTCGTCGACGCCGAGCCGGTCGCCGTGGACGACCTCGTCGCCGAGGCGGTCGACCGCTGCCGGCAGCCCGCCAACTCCAAGCAGATCACCATGGCCACCGGCACCACCCCCGACCTGTACATCTGGGGGAACCGGGGCCAGCTCGCCGCCGCTCTCGGCAACCTCGTCGAGAACGCCGTCAACTACAGCCCGGCCCGCACCAGGGTCGGCATCGCCGGCCGCAGGATCACCGCCTCCGGCGGCGACCGGATCGAGATCTCCGTCACCGACCAGGGCATCGGCATCTCCGAGCGGGACCGCGAGCGGGTCTTCGAGCGCTTCTACCGGGTCGACCCGGCGCGCTCGCGGGCCACCGGCGGCACCGGTCTCGGCCTGTCCATCGTCAAACACGTGGCCGCCTCGCACGGCGGGGAGGTCACGGTGTGGAGCGTCGAGGGACAGGGCTCCACCTTCACGCTGCGCCTGCCCGAGGCAGCCCGCGGCCGTTCCCCGGAGGCGGGCGCAGGGTCGGACCGCTCCGACCGCGCCGGCCGCCGCCCCGACCAGCCGGACCGCTCCGACCCATCCGAGCGCGCCGACCCGGACGAGCAGTACGACGACGTCGAAGAGCCGACGGACGACAAGCTCCTCCAGACCCTCCCCGAACACATCCCCGCCCCGGAGGTCCTCCCGTGACCCGCGTACTCGTCGTAGAGGACGAAGAGTCCTTCAGCGACGCGCTGTCGTACATGCTCCGCAAGGAGGGCTTCGAGGTCGCGATCTCCGCGACCGGGCCCGACGCGCTGGACGAGTTCGAGCGCAACGGCGCCGACCTGGTACTGCTCGACCTGATGCTGCCCGGCCTGCCCGGCACCGAGGTCTGCCGCCAGCTCCGGCTCAAGTCCAACGTCCCGGTGATCATGGTCACCGCCAAGGACAGCGAGATCGACAAGGTCGTCGGCCTGGAGATAGGTGCCGACGACTACGTGACCAAGCCGTTCTCCTCCCGCGAACTGGTCGCCCGCATCCGCGCGGTGCTGCGCCGCCGCGGCGAGCCGGAGGAGATCTCGCCGGCGGCCCTGGAGGCCGGGCCGGTCCGGATGGACGTGGACCGGCACGTGGTCACCGTCGGCGGCGGCAAGGTGGACCTCCCGCTGAAGGAGTTCGACCTGCTGGAGATGCTGCTGCGCAACGCCGGGCGGGTGCTGACCCGGATGCAGCTCATCGACCGGGTCTGGGGCGCGGACTACGTCGGCGACACCAAGACCCTCGATGTCCACGTCAAGCGGCTGCGGGCGAAGATCGAGCCGGACCCGGGCGCGCCGCGCTACCTGGTGACGGTCCGGGGCCTGGGCTACAAGTTCGAGCCGTAAGCCGGCCCGCCGCCTCTGTACGGGCGCGGACCGCGCAACGGTAAGGGGCTCGACACCAGGTGCCGAGCCCCTTACTCATGCCTGCGTACGCCTTACGAGCTGCTGCCCGAGGTGCCGGACGTGCTTGACGTGCCCGACGTACCGGAGGACGTGCCGGTGGTGGGGGTCGACGGGGACTTCGGTGTCTTCGGCGTGGCCGGAGTCGTCGGAGTCGTCGGGGTGGTCGGCGCCGCGGTGGTGGGCAGCGAGCCGGGCCCGTACGGCGCGAAGTAGCTGCTCGCCGGCGTCACGTTGACCTGCATCTTCACCGCGCCGGCGGAGCTGAAGGAGAACACCGCGTTCTGGACGTCGCCGTCCCGCAGCGACTCGCCGGTGCCCGGCAGCACCGCGGCCGCGTTGCCCTTGCCGCCCAGCAGCACGCTGCCGTGCGCCGGCACGCTGATCGTCGACCCCCCGTGCTGGCCCTTCAGCTGGGCCATCGTGGTGCCCGCGATCTGCACGGACTGCAGGGTCTGGGCGTGGGAGCCGTTGTTGAACAGGCGGGCGGTGACGGTCGCCGGGCCGCTCGGGTCGGTGAGCACGAAGGCGTTCTGCACCTTCACATCGCCTGTCGACCCGGCGTCGCTGTCCGGGTGGACCCCCAGCGTCTGCGCGTCGGTTCCGGCCGCGCACGCGGCGGCGAGGGGCGCGATCGAGAGCGCGAGTACAGCGGCGACAGCGCCGCGACGGATGCTGCGGACCACGGCGGCGGCATCTCCTTGGGCAGGGTACGGAAGATCTTCCAGCGGCCTTAGATTACCGAGGACATGCGCTGGGCCGCGCACCGGCCCCGCCATTAGGGCGGGTTGATTACCGGAGCGCCCGGACGGGTGCCGCGGGCCTTTTCCATGATCGGGCAAAATTCGATCTTCGGACGGCGGGTAACCGGCCGTCGGCCCGAACGGCGTAGCGGTGACGCACTCCTGTAGGAGCGACAAATCGGGACGTATCGACCCGCGTTCGGAGCTGTTCGGGGTCGTAACGGGCACGTTTCGCCCCCCGCGTATACCCGCTCCGACCTGCGGATACCCGGTCGGCGACGCCCCCTCCAGCACGTTCCGGGGGCGGTTGTCAAGCCCCGAGATATGCCCTGACCTGCGGAAACGCCATTCAGAAGACGCCGTTCCCGTGTTACCCTGGATAGCCACGGAAGGGGTACCTGTCACATGACGTTCAAGGTTGGCGACACCGTGGTCTATCCCCATCACGGGGCCGCGCTGATCGAAGCGATCGAAATTCGCCAGATCAAAGGCGTGGACAAGACCTACTTGGTGCTCAAGGTCGCCCAGGGCGACTTGACGGTACGTGTGCCCGCGGACAATGCGGAGTTCGTCGGCGTACGCGACGTGGTCGGTCAGGACGGTTTGGACCGGGTCTTCGAGGTGCTCCGCGCGCCGTACACCGAGGAGCCCACCAACTGGTCCCGCCGCTACAAGGCAAATCTCGAGAAGCTGGCGTCCGGCGACGTCATCAAGGTCGCCGAGGTCGTCCGCGACCTGTGGCGCCGTGAGCGCGAGCGCGGCCTGTCGGCGGGCGAGAAGCGGATGCTCGCCAAGGCGCGCCAGATCCTGGTCAGCGAACTCGCACTGGCCGAGAACACCAACGAGGACAAGGCCGAGACGCTGCTCGACGAGGTCCTCGCGTCGTAAGACCGTCCCTTTTCGGACGTTCTCGTGTCGCGTCCTTGCCGGTGTGAGACCCCACGCCGCCCCATGTGACGTACCGACTTACGCAGACGCACCCCCCGGCCACCGTCGGGGGACCTGCCGCGGCACCCGGTTGAGCAGGACGACCGGGTGCTGCGGCATGCTGATACCGCCGCATGCCCGTCGTGCCGTGGCCACGAAGGTCCCCCGGGGGTCACGGAAGGGGTCCGGAGGAACACCGTTCCCGGCACTCTGAGTGCGATACCCATCTGACACAAGGACACAAACCTGCGTACCGCCGCTGTCATTCCCGCCGCCGGACGTGGCGTCCGGCTCGGCCCCGGCGCGCCCAAGGCGCTGCGCACCCTGGGCGGGGTGCCGATGCTCGTCCATGCCGTCCGCGCGCTGGCCGCGGCCCGTGCGGTGCAGGTCATCGTGGTGGTCGCCCCGCCCGACGGCGCGGCCGAGGTCCGGGCGCTGCTCGACGCCCACGAACTGGCCGGCGCGTCCGGCGCGTCCGGTGTGACCACTGTCACCGTCGTCCCCGGCGGCGAGACCCGCCAGGACTCGGTGCGGCTCGGTCTGGCCGCACTGCCCGACGACGTCGACGTGGTGCTGGTCCATGACGCGGCCCGCCCTTTGGTGCCGGTCGAGACCGTCGAGGGCGTGGTCGAGGCGGTGCGCGCCGGCGCCCCGGCCGTCGTCCCCGGCCTGCCGCTGGCCGACACCGTCAAGAGCGTCGAGCCGGAGACCGGCGCGGTCACCGGCACCCCGCAGCGCGCCCTGCTGCGGGCGGTGCAGACCCCGCAGGGGTTCGACCGCGCGGTGCTCGCCAAGGCGCACGCCACCGTCACCCAGGACGTGACCGACGACGCGAGCATGGTCGAGCAGCTCGGCCTGCCGGTCGTGGTGGTGCCCGGACACGAGGAGGCGTTCAAGGTGACCCGCCCGCTCGACCTCGTGCTCGCCGAGGCCGTACTCGCCCGCAGGAGTGGCCATGACCGCTGAACAGCACACCCCCGGCGCGCGGCCGGCTCCCGAGCCGGCCGCCGGCCCGGGAGCGTACGCGGGCGGGCTGCCGCCGCTGCCGCAGGTCGGCATCGGCACCGACATCCACGCCTTCGAGGAGGGCCGCGAGCTGTGGTGCGCGGGCCTGAAGTGGGAGGGCGAGGGCAGCGGGCTGGCCGGGCACTCCGACGCCGACGTGGTCGCGCACGCCGCCTGCAACGCGCTGTTCTCCGCGGCGGGCCTGGGCGACCTCGGCGCGCACTTCGGCACCGGGCGGCCGGAGTGGGCGGGCGCCTCCGGGACGGCGCTGCTGGCCGAGGCCGCGCGGATCGTACGCGCCGCGGGCTTCACGGTCGGCAACGTCGCCGTCCAGGTGGTCGGCAAGCGGCCCAAGATCGGCAAGCGGCGCGACGAGGCGCAGCAGGTGCTGGCCGCCGCCGTGGGCGCGCCGGTCTTCGTCAGCGCGGCCACCTCCGACGGGCTGGGCTTCACCGGCCGGGGCGAGGGGCTCGCCGCGATCGCGACCGCGCTGGTGGTCCGCTCCGCTCCGGCCGCGCCCTGACGACCGGGCGGCGCGGCGGGCGCCGCGCGCGACTGTGCCGTCCGGGCTGTTATGTGTCCGCAGTATGTGCAGTTGGCCCAGGGGCGCGGGGCACAGGGCTTCGCCCACTACCCTTGTGGCGTGACTATTCGCCTGTACGACACCAACGCGCGCCAGGTTCGTGATTTCGCCCCGCTCACGCCGGGCCGCGTCTCGATCTACCTGTGCGGCGCCACCGTGCAGGCGGCCCCGCACATCGGCCACATCCGGTCGGGGCTCAACTTCGACATCATGCGCCGGTGGTTCCGCTACCGCGGCTACGAAGTGAGCTTCGTCCGCAACGTGACGGACATCGACGACAAGATCATCAAGAAGGCCGCCGAACAGGGCCGCCCCTGGTGGGCGATCGGCTACGAGAACGAGCGCGCCTTCACCGCCGGCTACGACGCGCTCGGCTGCCTCCCGCCGACGTACGAGCCGCGGGCGACCGGCCACGTGCCGGAGATGATCGAGATGATGCGCGGCCTCATCGAGCGCGGCCACGCCTACGTGGCCGACGGGAACGTCTACTTCGACGTGCGCTCGTTCCCCGGCTACCTGGAGCTGTCCAACCAGGAGCTGGACAACCTGCGCCAGCCCGAGGGCGAGGGCGAGACCGGCAAGCGCGACCAGCGGGACTTCGCGATGTGGAAGGCCGCCAAGCCCGGCGAGCCGTCCTGGCCGACCCCTTGGGGCCGCGGCCGGCCCGGCTGGCACCTGGAGTGCTCGGCGATGGCGCACAAGTACCTGGGCAGCGCCTTCGACATCCACGGCGGCGGCATCGACCTGATCTTCCCGCACCACGAGAACGAGATCGCCCAGGCGAAGGCGTACGGCGACGAGTTCGCGCGGTACTGGGTGCACAACGCCTGGGTCACCATGAGCGGCGAGAAGATGAGCAAGTCGCTCGGCAACTCGGTGCTGGTCTCGGAGATGGTGCGGCGCTGGCGGCCGATCGTGCTGCGCTACTACCTGGGCACCCCGCACTACCGGTCGATGATCGAGTACAGCGAGGAGGCTCTGCGCGAGGCCGAGGCGGCGTTCGCCCGGATCGAGGGCTTCGCGCAGCGGGTGGTGGAGAAGGCGGGCACCGTCGAGCCGGCCGCCGAGGTGCCGCCGGCCTTCGCCGAGGCGATGGACGACGACATGGGCGTCCCGCAGGCGCTGGCCGTGGTGCACACCACCGTCCGGCAGGGCAACAGCGCCCTGACCGCCGACGACAAGGAGACCGCGGTCGCGCGACTGGCCGAGGTCCGTGCGATGCTCGGAGTACTGGGCCTGGACCCGCTCGACCCGCACTGGCGCAGCGCCGAGGGCGGCGACGACCTGCACGGCGTCGTCGACTCCCTGGTCCAGCTGGTGCTGGAGCAGCGCCAGTCGGCGCGGTCCCGCAAGGACTACGGCACCGCCGACGCCATCCGCGACCAGCTCGTCCAGGCGGGACTGGAGATCGAGGACACCCCGACCGGCTCGCGCTGGACCCTGCGGGGCTGATCCGTCCACCGGCTCGCGGGCCCCGTGCAGCTTTGCAGCGTTCGACCGAAGAAGAGAGTGTCCGATGGCCGGCAACAGCCAGCGCAGGAACCGCCGTACGTCCAACAAGAAGGGCGCCACGGTCGGCAGTGGCGGGCAGCGCCGCAAGGGCCTTGAGGGCAAGGGCCCGACCCCGCCGGCCGAGGCGCGCAAGGGCCACAAGAAGAACCGGGTCGCCAACGCGCAGGCCCGGCGGACGGTGTCGGCCCAGTCCCGCCGCCCCTCGGGCCGCGGCGCCAAGTCGACGTCGGAGATGGTGGTCGGCCGCAACCCGGTGGTCGAGGCGCTGCGCGCCGACATCCCCGCGACGGCCGTCTACGTTCAGCAGTTCATCGACAACGACGACCGGGTGCGCGAGGCGGTGACGCTCGCCACCGACCGCGGGGTGCCGCTGCTGGAGGCGCCGCGGCCGGAGCTGGACCGGATCACCGCGGGCCTGAACCACCAGGGCCTGGTGCTCCAGATCCCGCCCTACGAGTACGCCCACCCCGAGGACCTGGTGGCGGCCGCGGCCGACCGCGGCGAGGACCCGCTGATCGTGGCGCTCGACGGCGTCACCGACCCGCGCAACCTCGGCGCCGTGGTGCGCTCCGTCGCCGCCTTCGGCGGGCACGGCGTGGTGGTGCCCGAGCGGCGCGCGGCGGGGATGACCGCGGGCGCGTGGAAGACGTCGGCGGGCACCGCGGCCCGGGTGCCGGTGGCCCGCGCCACCAACCTGACCCGCACCCTGGAGGCGTACCAGAAGGCCGGGCTGACCGTGGTCGGGCTGGCCGCCGACGGCGACATGGAGTTGCAGGACCTGGAGCTGCTGGACGGCCCGGTGGTCGTGGTGGCCGGGTCCGAGGGCAAGGGGCTGTCCCGGCTGGTCGGCGAGACCTGCGACCTGCTGGTGCGGATTCCCATGCCGGGCGGCGCGGAGTCGCTCAACGCCGGCGTGGCCGCTGGCGTCGTGCTCTACGAGGCGTCCCGCCGCCGCGCCTGACGTACGGCGGCGCCGGGAGCCGACGCCTGCCGTGCTGAGCAGGGGGACGGTCTGCTCAGCACCGGAACTCCCCGCTCAGCAGGGGTAGTCCCACTTTCGGGTGATCGCCCGCAGCGGCTCGGGCACGTCCTCGGGCTTCGGCATCGGGCGCGGCTCCTGGACCCGCCCCGACTTGATCTTGTCGCTCCAGTCGCCCATCGTGACCTGGAACGGGCCGTGGTCCTGCCGTCCGTAACGCACCATCTTGGGCGCCCACTCGACGCCCAGGTACGTACACAGGCGGCGGCACTGCGCCTCGGGGTCGGCGGTCAGGTCCTCGTAGCGCACGGTGATGCCGTCGAGGGCGTCGCGGGCGGCGTCGACCTGCTCGACGTAGCGCCGGATGTGGCGGACCGTCCAGTCGAGGCCCTTGTCCGGGCGGGAGTCCATCTGGGAGGCGACCACCGAGGCGGGGTTGCGCAGCAGGAAGATGAACCGGGCCCTGGGCCACGCCTCGTGCAGCCGCTGCCACAGTTCGGCGTTGCCCGGCGTCTTGTCGACGATGACCTTCTTCTCGCTGCGCACCAGTTCACGGTGGAGCACCCGGTCCCACAGCAGGTGCTCCAGCTCCCGGTGGTCCAGTTCGAGCAGGCCCATCGCCTTCTCCGTGTAGGACTCGCCGTAGGAGAGCTTGAGGGTCCGCAGGTGCATCTCGTGCGGGGCGCGGATGTCGGGGTGGCTGTTGAGCAGCACCCGCAGCAGGGTGGAGCCGGACCGGATCGAGGAGATGACGAACACCGGGTCGGGCACCAGACGGGTGTCCTCGGGCGCGAGGACCGGCGGCGGCGCGGTGATCACCTTCCTGGCGTTGACGCGGACCCGCCGGGCGAGCCGGCGCACTCGGGGGTCGTGCAGGATCATCACACCGCTCCTGGACCGGGACTTGGACTGACCACCGCATCCTGCTGGCCAAATCTTGGTGTCGCCTTGGCGACACCATGGGAAAAGGATGAGATTTCGGTGAAATCCGCGCCGCGCGGGAACGGATCGGGCCGTTCGCCCCTCCGCCTCTCCCGGGCCGCACTCGTCTGACGGGGGACCGTCAGGCAGTGTCCTAAACGACCGTCACTCGGTTAGATGAGTGTGGACACCAGAACACCCCGCACCTCGACGGGGGGAGGGGCGCCCGGGTTTGATGAGCGCGTGCTGACCATGGCACGGGTGCCGAGCGATCCCGCCCAGGTCATCGTCAACCACGCGAGCTTCCGGGTGCAGCTCGGCGCGGCCTCGACCCGCGCCCTCGCCTTCGGGGGCCCGGTACGGACCCCGTCCGTGCGGCGCGGCCGGCCCGTCGTGTGGTCCGGGCACACCTCGCCCGAGTTGACGCAGGCGGTGCGCCGGCAGGCCGATGCCGCCGACGGCCCGGGGAGCGCCGGGGCCGTGACCCAGGTCCTGCCGCGGATCGACGAGACGGCCGTGCTGCCGCCCGCGGTCGCCACGGTGGTCGGCCAGCGCGCCCCGCTGGACGACCCGCTGGTCGCGACCGGCGGCCGCGGCGGAGGCTACCCCGACGGCGCGGACGCCGAGTACGCCGAGTACGCCGAAGACGCTGACGGCCGGTACGGCGACCCGGCGGGCGGCGACGACCGCGCCCGCACCCGCCGCCCGCGCGGACGCCGCGACTCCGTCCGGCACGCGTACTACCCGCACCGGCGGATGAACCTCGGCATCGTGCTGCTGCCGCTGCGCGTCTTCCTCGGCTTCGTGTCCATCTACGCGGGCATGGGCAAGCTGTGCGACCCGGTCTACTTCGACGGCGGCAGCCGCGGCTCCATGGTCAAGTGGCTGTCGTCGCTGCACCCGTGGGCCGCCGCTGAGCCGCTGCGCGACGCCGCCCTCAACCATCCGGTGGGCGCGGGCCTGTCCGTCGCCTTCCTCCAGGTCGTGGTCGGTGTGCTCACCGTCTTCGGCCTGTGGCAGCGGGTCGCCGCCGTGTTCGGCGCCGCCGTCTCGATCGCCCTGCTGGTCACCGTCAGCTGGCGGACCGTCCCGGTCTACGACGCACCCGACTTCATCTACCTGGCCGCCTGGAGCCCGCTGGTGATCGCCGGCGCCCCGGTCTACTCCGTCGACGGCCACCTGGCCGGCGACGCCTGGCGCCGGCTCGGCCCCCGCGTCACCCTGTGGGACCTGCGGCGGCGCGTGCTGCGCCGCGGCACCGTGCTCGCCACCGTCACCATCGGCCTGACGCTGCTGGTCGGCTCGGTGCTGGGCGCGGCCGTCCGCGCCAGCACCACCGAGCACGGCCGCACCGGCACCGGGCCGACCCCCGTGAACAACCTGCCCGGTTCGCCGCTGCCGGAGGTCTCCGGCGGTGACAGCGACGGCAGTTCCGGCGCCCCGGACGACGCGAAGCCGTCGCCTGGCCCGAGCACGAGCGGCGCGAGCACGGCGCCCGGCGCGACGCCGAGCCGTACGCACGCGCCGAGCGGCAGCAGCACGCCGCAGAGCACCCACACCACCATCGGCACCGGTGGCGGTTCCACGGGCACGGCGACCGGCAGCGGTTCGGGGTCCGGGTCCGGCGGCTCTTCCGGGGGCTCCTCCGGTGGGAGCGCCCCCGTCACCCAGGCGCCGCCGCCCGTCGCGACCCAGGCACCCGCGCCGCCCGCGCCGTCGCCGAAGCCGTCGCAGGGCGCGATCGGCGGGCTGCTGGGCAGCGGGCCGCTGCTCGGGCTGTCGGCGGGGCCGGGGCACCAGGAGGGGACGCCGGTGAACACCGCCTGAGCCGGCCGGACCCATGGACAAGGGGCGCCTCCTTCGGAAGGGGGCGCCCCTTGTCCATGTGCGCGGGGTACGGGTGCGCGGGCACGCGGGTACGGGTGCGGCGCCCGGGCGGCGGGCGGGGCAGCGGTGTCGGGCGGCCCGGGCAGCGGGCGGTGCGGGGGTCAGCCGCGGTGCGAACCCAGTTCCTTGGCCGCCTCGTTGAGGTCCTTCGCGGTGTCGATGGCCCGCCAGTAGGCGCCGTGCGGGATCGGGAAGCCGGCGAGCCGCCGTTCCCGGGCCAGCCGGGGGAAGGTGGTCCGCTCGTGGTCACCGAGATCGGGCAGCATCGCGGTGAAGGCGGGGGCGAAGACGTACACGCCGGCGTTGATCAGGTACGGCGACGGGGGCGCCTCGATGAAGTCCAGCACCTGGCCGAACTCGTTGGTCTCCACGGCGCCCCAGGGGATGCGGGGACGGGCCAGGGCGAGCGTGGCGACGGCGGCACGCTCGTGGTGGAACTCGGCCATCTCGTGCAGCGGGAAACGGGTCCAGATGTCGCCGTTGGTGGCGTACCAGGGCTCTTCCGGGCGGGGCAGCGAGGCGGCAGCGTACTTCAGCCCGCCGCCGCGGCCCAGCGGCTCGCGCTCGATGACGGTGGTGACGCTGAGCGGCAGCGGGGTGGCGTCCAGCCACTCCTGGAGGACCTCGGCGAGGTGGCCGCAGGAGATGACGGCGTCCGTGACGCCTTCGGCGGCGAGCCAGGCCAGCTGGTGGCCGATGATCGGCGTGCCCGTGCCGGGGATCTCCACCATCGGCTTGGGGCGGTCGTCGGTGTACGGCCGCAGCCGCGAGCCCTGCCCGCCGGCGAGCAGGACCGCCTGGGTGACCGGGGTGGGGGCGGGCGGGGCGGAGTTACCGGGGTGCTGGTCGGCGCGGGTCATGCAGCGCACCCTATGCGACGGGAGGCGTACGGCCCGGGTGCTGCGGGCCGTACGCCTGTCCGCGTCCGGGTGTTCCGTCGATGGGCGCCGACTGCCGCCGTACCGGCCGCTGTTGTGCCCGCGGCCGTCGTACGGGGCTGTCCGCGGAGGCGTGCGTGCCGTGCTTGGCCGCTGCCTCGCCGCTCGTTGCTGATGGTTGCCGCTGGTTGCTGATGGCCGCTGTCGGTCGCTGTCGGTCGCTGCCGGTCGCTGCCGGTCAGCCGACGGACGCGACGCCGGTCGCGAACGACGTGTCGCAGACCGGCCGGGACCACGCCTGTGCGCGGTGGGCGGCGCCGTCGTACTTCGCGACGGCGGCGCGGCCCAGCGAGCGGGCGATGTCGACGCAGTACCGCGCGAGGCTGGGCTGCTTGGCCATGGCCACCTGGAGGTCGGTCAGGGCGACGCCCGGGTCCTTCTCCTGGAGTTCGGCCAGCAGCTTCTGGCGCAGCGCCTCCTGGGGCGCGAGGGATGCCTGCTTCTTCGACGACGCCGCGGTCAGCACCTGTCCGTCCGACGGCGAGGAGGAGGCCCACGGCACGCGGGCGACGGCGAGCGTCCCCGACAACACGAGGACGACCGGAAGAACGAGCGCGAATGTCTTGCCGAGACGGCGAGCTACCTGGTTCACGCATCGGATCGTAGCGACTGGTAATGATTTGGCGACATTTAGTCACTCTGACGAGGGAGGTGAAACAGGGCAGCCGCAGTCACGGTGTTGACGAACGCACCCGAAAGGCCGGTTTTGCGGATGAACGCCCGGTAGTGGGGCAGGGGCTGCGCGGGCCGCGAAACGCGGCGGGCCGGTACGTCCGCGTGGGACGTACCGGCCCGCCGAAGTGCCGTCTGCGCGTCAGTCGCTGAGGCGCTCGCCGGTGGAGGTCGCGAAGACGTGGGTCTCGCCCGGGCGCGGCACGACGTGCAGCACGGCGCCCTTCTCCGGGATCTCGCGGCCGCCGACGCGGAGCACCAGGTCCTTGTGCTCGCCGCCGACCTCGGCGGAGCCGTACACGTAACCGTCGGCGCCGAGTTCCTCGACGACGTTGACGGTCACGGCCAGGCCCTCCGGGCCCTCCTTGGACAGGCCCGCGGCGCCGCCCGAGGTGACGTCGAAGTGCTCGGGGCGCACACCGACGGTGACCGTCTTGTCACCCTTGTCGGCCGCGGCCTTGACCGCCTCGCGCGCCACGTTCACCACGGTGTTGCCGAACTTCACGCCGCCGTCGGTGATCGGGACCTCGACGAGGTTCATCGCCGGGGAGCCGATGAAGCCCGCGACGAAGAGGTTCGCCGGGCGGTCGTACATGTTGCGGGGGCTGTCGACCTGCTGGAGCAGACCGTCCTTGAGCACCGCCACGCGGTCGCCCATCGTCATGGCCTCGACCTGGTCGTGGGTGACGTAGACGGTGGTGACGCCCAGCCGGCGCTGGAGGCTGGCGATCTGGGTACGGGTCTGCACACGGAGCTTCGCGTCGAGGTTCGACAGCGGCTCGTCCATGAGGAAGACCTGCGGCTCACGCACGATCGCGCGGCCCATCGCGACACGCTGCCGCTGACCACCGGAGAGCGCCTTCGGCTTCCGCGAGAGGTACTCGGTCAGGTCGAGGATCTTCGCGGCCTCCTCGACCCGCTTGCGGATGTCGGCCTTGTTGACGCCGGCGATCTTCAGGGCGAAGCCCATGTTGTCCGCGACGGTCATGTGCGGGTACAGCGCGTAGTTCTGGAACACCATCGCGATGTCCCGGTCCTTGGGCGGCAGGTGCGTGACGTCGCGCTCACCGATGCGGATGGCGCCGGCGTTGACGTCCTCCAGCCCCGCGAGCATGCGGAGCGAGGTCGACTTGCCGCAGCCGGACGGGCCGACGAGCACCAGGAACTCGCCGTCCCCGACCTCGATGTCGAGGCCGTCGACCGCGGGCTTGTCGCCGCCCGGGTAGATCCGGGTCGCCTTGTCGAACGTGACAGTTGCCATGACTGTGACAGTCCCTTCACCGGCAGGAACGTGCCGGACGATCCGAGTAAAGGAACCTCCCGGAGCAGCTCCGGAGGTGTTCCGCGAAATCGAACAGCCCACCTGATCAGCGGGCTCACCGTGACGCTACCTGCCGATTTCCGTCTTGTCACCAGCCGCAGGGACAGGATTTTCCCCGACCCCGGCACCCCCGGCCCGGTACACTGACCCCCGCGCCTCCTTAGCTCAGCTGGCCAGAGCGACGCTCTTGTAAAGCGTAGGTCGTCGGTTCGAACCCGACAGGGGGCTCTTCCGCAGGCCCGGGTCGGACCGTCTCCGACCCGGGCCCGCGTGCTGTCACCGCGGCTCTTCCGCGCCGGCCGGCTCGGCCGGATCGACTTCGAACCGGACCTCCGCGAGCAGCTCGGCCACCTTGCCGGGGCCACCTCCGCGGAGCCGGGAGCGTGCACCGCGAAGTAGCCGACGCGTTGCCAACCGTCACGGCAGACCGGGATCACGTCGTCCGGGGCGACCTTGATCCTGTGCAGGAAGACCGCCGGGTCCTCGGCCAGCCGCGCCGCGCCGCGCACCTCGCGGAGCTTTCCGGCCGGCGGGTGGAACCACCGTACGGACGCGGTGGAGGTGGGCGGACCGGGCAGTTCCGGGTCCAGGCCGGCCAGCAGGCGGAACTGGGCGCCGTACATGGAGAAGCCGTCGTAGCTGCGTTCGGCGAGTTCGGGGGTGAAGGCCCCGGGCACGCGGGCGGCGCACGCTCCAGGGGTCACTCGCTCCGCAACTGCCGGACACTCGGGGCGAGCAGCGGCAGGAAGGCAGCGGCGAGGAAGATCAGGCCGCCGGTGAAGGCGACACGGGTGTCGCCGAACGCGATCGCCAGCGGCCCGATGACGGCCTATCCGAGCAGTACGCCGACGAACGAGACGAGGTCGTCGTAGGAGGAGATGCGGGACAGCATCTCGTTCGGCACGTGCTGTTGCAGCGAGGTCTCCCAGGCGGGCCCGAACACGCCCGAGCCGGCTCCGGCCGCGGCCGCGGTGAGGATGAGCAACCACTCGGGGGAGTGCAGCCCCAGGGCGATGACAGGCAGCGAGCCGAGCAGCAGGAACGCCTGGCCGGTGCCGAGCAGGCGGGTGAACGTCAGCCGGTACATCAGCACGCTGAGTGCCAAAACGCCGACCGCCCGGGCGCTGACCACCGCGCCCCATCCCGAGGCGCCGATGGAGTGCGTGGCGATTTCGGGCCCGAGGACGCCGAAGACGCCCGAGCGGACGCAGTTGGTGACGCACAGGGACAGCACCACGGCAGAGCGGACAGGGCGGGCAGGCGTCCCGCGGCGAGGGCTTGCCGGAGGGTCAGCGCGGACCCGTCGCGCGGACCGACCTTGAGGGCCAGCGGCTTGCTGTACCGGTCCGTGGACGGCCAGTCGATCCCCAGCCCGGGATCGAGCGGGTTGACGCTGTGTTCGCGGTCGGGCATGAAGGGCTGCGAGCAGACGTAGACCAGGGTGGAGCGGTCCGCCAGGCTGACGTACGCGTGGCCCAGGCCCTCGCTGAGGTACACCGCGTGGCGGTCGACGTCGTCCAGCACGGTCCCCTCCCACTGTCCGAAGGTGGGTGAGCCCACGCGCAGGTCCACCACGACGTCCCACACCGCACCGGACACGCAGTGCAGGTACTTCGCCTGCCCGGGCGGCAGGTCGCCGTAGTGGACGCCGAAGACGCTACCCGCCCGGGCCACTGTCACGTTGAGATGGCCGCGTGTGAGCGGCCGGCCGGCCGACCGCGGCGGCGAACTCCGGGGCGCTGTAGGGCTCGACGTGCACGCCGCGCTCACCGCTGAGCACCGGCGCGGCGAAGAGCCAGGCCCCCCTGTGATACCCAACTCACGGACGTCCACCGGTGGCCTCCGTCCCGCTGTCCTGGTCGACGACGACTGCCACCCGTGCCAGCAATGCGTCCGCCCGGGCGTTGACGGCGGCGTCGTCCCTGCCGTGGACGACGAAGTGCCCGACCCGCCCCTTGTTCGACTGCGGGCCGGTCACGGCACTGCCCAGCGGCCGGGTGACCTGGACCAGGTGCACCTCGCCGCCGGGTTCGGGCAGGTTCCGCAGCTCCTTCAGCACGCCCGGGGCCGGCGAGACCACCAACCGGGACACGGCGTGCCCGCTGTGACGCGGTTCGACGTCGACCGGCCGACCGAGCGCCAGGTCGACACTGGCCCGCGGCATGCTGACGCCGAGGGCGAGTTCGACCAGCACACCGATACGGCCGGCTCCGATCCGGGCCGCGGCCTCGATCACCTTGCAGTCGCCGTCGGGTGTGACGATCACCTCTGTGTGCGAGACGCTGTCCGTGATGCCGAGCGCCGCCAGCGTCCGCGTCGCCTCCGCGAGCACGCGGTCTTCGAGTTCCGGGGCGAGGTGCGTGGGCAGGGAGTGGCCGATCTCGACGCGGTGCGCGCCGGGCGTCGTGATCTTCCGGGTGATCGCCAGGGTGTCGGCTGTGCCCGTCCTGGGTCACCGACTCGATGCTGTACTCCTGCCCGGCGACGTACTCCTGGACCAGGACCCGGTCGTCGAGCGCGATGCCGAGCGGCGCCGTCTCCCCGCCCTGCCGCCGTGCCGCGGCATACACCTCGGGCAGCCGGAGCGGATCGGACACGACGCTCACGCCGTTGGACCCGGCGTTCGCTGCGGGCTTCACGACCACGGGCAACGCGAGCTGGTCCGGGACGAGGCCGAGCAGTTCGGCCTCGGACCCGGCCACCAGGGTCGAGGGGGCGTGCACGCCGTGCGCAGCGAATCGGGCGGCCATCACCGCCTTGTTGCGTGGGCCGGCCGCGAGGTCCGGGTCATTGCCCGGCGGTTTCAGCCGTCCGCAGAGCCGCGCGGCCAGAGGCGTGAGGTACTCGTTGCCCGTGCGGATGCCGTCGATGCGGTGCGCGGCCGCGTAGTCGGCGAGTTCGTCCGTGATGTCCCGGGCGGCGAAGTCGACGACGGGGTTCGCGTGGACGGCGCCCCAGACTGGCTCGCCGTCCGGCGGCCGCACCCGCGTGGTGGCGCAGTGCACCTCGTGGCCGAGTGCCGCGGCGGTGGTGACCACGGCCTCGGTGTCCGGTCGCAGCCGGCGTCCCTCGACGGTCTCCAGCACCGGGTGCCGAGTCCGGCTGATCCGGCCGAGCCGCTCCAGGCCCGCGCTGGCGTGCCATTCGTACGACGCCTCGCGCAAGTACCGTTCGCTCCCCGGGGGCAGCTCCGCGAGCAGGGGAGCGGCAGGCCCGGCGCGGACCCGGGGCGGGCGGCCGGAATGCGGAAACCCCGGCTCGGAGGGATTCCGAACCGGGGTTCCGGGTGGGTGGACGCGGCGGCGGTGCCTTGGGCGGGGCAGGGGTCAGTGGGCCTTTTCGTACGCTTCCCGTACCGTCGCCGGGACCCGGCCGCGGTCGTTGATGTCGTAGCCCTGCTCCTTGGCCCAGGCCCGCACGGCGGCGGAGTCGTCGTCCTTGGCCGGGCGGGTCGCCGCGCCCCGGGGACGGCGGCCGCGGCCGGTGCCGGCGTCGCGGACCCGGCGGGCGCCCTCTGCGTGGAGGAAGGGGCTCAGCGCCTCCATCAGCTTGTCGTGGCTGTCCGGCGTGAGATCGATCTCGACCCCCGCGCCGTTGACCAGAATCGTGTACGTGTCGATCTCTGCGGACTCTTCCCCGGTGAGGTCATCGGTGTAGAGAGTCACTACCTTCTGTGCCATGCGAGGGACGATATGGCCTCGCACCTGGCCTTGGGTAGTCGCCCCTCACCGGAAGGACGCCGGGCCCTCTCCGCTGCGGTGCGCGCGACGTCCCGGCGGGGCGGGCCCGGGCTCATCGCCAGCGCCAGCAGACGGTGTAGGCGAAGGTCGGGTAGTCGTTGGAGCGCCACCACACGGAGGCGTCGCCCTGGCAGAAGGCGGGGTCGTCGTAGGTGTTGGTGCGCCCCGAGACGTAGACGTTGGACTTCGCGCAACTGCCGACGTTGGTGAAGGTGTTGCCCGACTTGACCAGGCACTCGTTGCGCGTCGCGTAGCCGGCGTCGTCGGGGTACTGCATGGACAGGCACAGCAGCACGTCGAGGCCGGAGTTGCCGGGGACGGTCATGGTGCGCCACTGGTTGTAGTGCGGCCAGTTCTCGCACTTCGAGTGGGCTGTCGTGCCGTGGTAGACGGCCAGGACCTTGAAGGTGCCGGTCGAGCAGGGCAGCGTCGACCACTCGTCGGCGCCGGGTGCGCCGAACACGCAGTCGCCCTGGGAGGCGTGGAACGAGCTGCCACCGGAACTGAGGTAGCTCAGGCACAGCACGCGGTCGTAGGCGGTGGACGAGACGCTCTCGTCGCTGTCGGTGACGCCGTCGCAGCTCTTCAGGTCGGTGGTGTCGCTGTTGACCTGGACGACTTTGAAGGTCCCTGTTGTGCAGGAGGTCGTGCTCAGGTCGGCGTGGGCGCTGTCACCGGCGTCGTCGAAGCAGTCGCCGACTGCCGCGGTGGCTATGGGGTCGGTGGGCGTGGGGGACGGGGTGTCGGGGTCGGTCGACGGGTCGTCGCTCGGGTCGTCCGACGGGTCGCCGCCCGGATCGCCGATGCTGCCCAGGTCGTCGCCGGTGTCGTACGGGTCGGCCGAGGTGGTGCCGGGGTCGGGGAAGGGCGTGTCGCTCCAGCCGGGGTCGGTGGCGGGGGTGTCGGCCTGCGACTGGGCATGGTGGTGGTGGCCGGTCGCGATGAGGAGGACCAGGATCAGGATTCCCGCGAGGATGCCGGCGGCCTGCTTGATGCCGGCGGCGGTGGCGGCGGCGGTGCGGGGGCGGCCGGGTCCGGAGCCGGGGGAGCCGGGGCCGTGGGGGCCGCGGGTGGCGACGCCCGGTCCGTTGGGCTGCCCGGGGGGCCGCTGGTTCGCGCCCGCCGTCGGGGCGCCCTTCTTCCGGCCGCCGGTGGGCGGCTGGTTGGTCGTGGTGGCGGCGGTCGACGTGAGCTGCTCGGCCCAGGCCGCCGGGGTGGGCCGGGTCGCCGGGGTAGGGGCGAGGGAGGCGCGCGCCAGGTCGCCGAGGGCGGTACCGGCCCGGGCGAGCCGGGCGGGGTCCGTCGTCGCCTGGTCGCGGGCGAACAGGCGGACGGCCAGCAGGGCGAGCTTGTAGGTGTCGCTCGCGGGGGTGGCGCGCTCCTCGCCGTTCGGGATCTGCCAGTCCGGTGTCTCCGCCTGCGGCAGCACACTGGTGCCGTTCAGCCGCATGGCGTCGCTGTCGATGAGGAAGCACTCGGGCCGGGGCGTCAGCGTGAACAGCAGGTTCTTCGGGGAGACGTCCCCGACGGCCACCCCCAGCTTGTGGAGGCGGTCCAGGGTCGCGGCGAGGTCGGCGAGGAGCAGCAGCCGGTCGCGGTCGCCCACGGACAGGCCGATCCCGGCGACGTAGGTGTCGTCGTTGAGGAGGTACTCCACCGTGGCCAGCCGCCGCGGCCCCGTGCTCGCACCGGCCAGCGTCCTCAGCGTGAAGTGGAAGCGGTCGGGGACGGCCCGCATCAGGAACCCGCAGGCCAGGCCCTGGCGTTTGACCACGACCGCCGGCCACGCGGTCTTCTCGCACAGCCAGCGGGCTTCCCCCTCGGGGAGCCGGCCGAGCAGCGCCACGGCCGCGTCGAGCGCCCGGGCGTCCAGGTCGGGCAGCGCCGCGGGGCCGTACTCCTTGTAGACGACCTCCCAACCGCCGTCCGGCGCCGACTTGTTGATGCGCTTGTTGCGCACCTGGTGGACGGTGCCCTGGCCGCCCTGGCCGAGGCGGTCGCCCAGCACCAGGGCGGCGGCGTCGACGGACGCGGGGCCGGCGGCGGTCATCTCGACCCGGCCCCGGGCGGCGGTCCCGGGTTCGTCCGGGGCCATACGGCCAGCAGCGTGCGGTCGTCGTCGAACGTCTCGCGGGAGAAGTCCAGCACGTGGGCGAGCCACAACGGCGGCGGGGGTACGGCCAGGTGGCGGGCGAAGAGCGCGCCGACCGCGCCGTCCCCGTCGCCGAGCGGATCGCCGAAACCGTCGGTGCCCGCGAGCAGCAGCCAGGGGTCGCCCAGCTGGAAGGCTGCCTGTTCGGGCTGGACGGGGACGTGCGGCAGCGGCGCCACCTCGTTCGTGACCAGCGCGTCTGTCGCGCCGCCGGTCTTGGTGCCGAACAGCGCCCGGTAGTGGCCGCCGGCCCGGTCCAGCAGCCAGGCACCGGAGTCGCCGATGCGGAAAACCTCGACGCGCGGGCCGTTGGCGGCGGGGCGGACCGTGCCGGCCACCACGGTGGTCGCGTACAGCCGGGCCACGTCGTCGGGCGTCACGTCGGCGGTGCCCAGCCGCCACCGGGCCAGCTCTTCGAGGCGGGCGGCGGCGTAGGAGGCGACATCGGCCAGGTCGAGGGGGCCGGGGGACTGGCTGAGCAGGTGCAGCATCCGCTCGACGCAGGCCCGGCTCGCCTCGACGGCGCCCTGGTGCGACTCGGTGGCGCTGGAGACACCGTCGGCGACGACGAACACCACGCTGCCGGTCGCCTCGTGCACCGCGGCCCGCGCGGCGTCCTGGCGCGGCTGCCGGTAGTAGCGGTGCTTCGCGCCGCGGATCGAGGCGAACCGGACCGTGAGGTGGTCGGTGGACCAGCCGTCGCACTCGCTGTCGGGGAAGTCGAACGCGTACTGGTCAGGGGGCCGCGCCTCGAACTCCATCCCGGGGATGTCGACGGTGATCCGCTGCCAGGGCTGCGGGCCGCCGCCCGCGGCAGCGGCTGCGGTCGGCACGGTGGTTGCGGGGGCGTGCGGTGGTGCGGGTGGCGGCACGGGGCTCCCGGACGGGTTGCGCCGCGGGTCGGTGGGAGTCACAGGCCGACCTCGTCGATCGCCAGCGTGAACTGGTCGGGCTGGTTGACGACGAGCTGCGGTGCGGCCGAGTTCAGCGCGTGGCCGGTCGCCACCAGGCTCGTCGTCAGGGAGTGGAAGAACTCCGCGACCGCCTTGCCGATGTCGGTGCCGGGCTTGGCCACGAACGCGAACTCCGGCCGGGTCGCGACGTCGACCATGGTCTGCGCCAGTGCGTCGCCGATGCCGCAGGCGATGATGTTCGGCGCAGTCGGGGTCCGTTCCCGGTCCACCAGGGCGGCGTGCGCGGAGTGCCAGTCGGTGCCGTCGGTGGGCTGGCCGTCGCTGAGGAAGAAGATCACCGGGCGGTGCACCTTGTAGCCGTCGCCCCGCAGCCACTGCACGTCGGACGGGATGCGCTGGAGCATGTCGTCGAACACGGCCCGGTAGCTGGTCATCCCGCGGATCGCCACCTGCGGCAGGGAGGTCTCGGTGCGCATGTCGGCCACGGCGAGCCGCACCTGCACGTCGTCGGAGAAGCCGAGCACCGCCAGCCGCAGCTTCGCCGCGACCATCGGCTCCGCGCGCAGCCCCTCGCACAGCGACGTCACCCCGCCTTGCAGGTCGCCCAGATACGGCCCCATCGACGCTGACTCATCGGCCACGACATAGGTCGGCAGCAGCACGCCCTTCGTCTCCGCCATCGCAATCCGCCTCCTCGCACTCGCTCGCTCATGTGGTGTGCGGGCCCCGCCCGTCGCTGCCGCGGCCGGCGCCCCGCACCTCCGATGCTGCTGGCCGGTCCGCCGAGTTCCCAGGTCACGGGACCCGTCATATGTGGCCGATCGGCTTGGCGCGTCGCAGGCGGCACCTCCTGCTGCCGACGGGGCTACCGGGGCGGTCACTTGGCCGTGTCCGCGGCTCGGCCCGGTGAACGGCGGGGCTGTGGCAGACTCGGCCCACCGGCCGGCGACCGACTGTTGGGGGACAGCATGCGAACCGGGACTGCACGGTGGCGGGTAGGGGCGGTCGTTGCCGTCTTGGTCGGAGCGCTTGCGGCCTGCGGGAGCAGCGGCGGAACCAAGTCCGACCCGACGCCGACCCCCGATCCGCCGGTGTCCGTCCACTTGAACGCGATCGACACCTACGCCCGCGGCACGGACGGCCTGCTGGCGATGTCCGTGCACACCAACAGCGCCCACCCGCCGCAGGCGAAGGTCACCCTGCGCTTCGACGTACCGGCCGGAAAGTCGCTGAAGACGCAGTACGAGCCGCAGGACTCCACCGGTTGGGACGGCTGGCCCGCTCTCGAACTGACCCGCTCCCCCGGCCCGACGGCTGGACTCGACACGCTGACCGGCGGCTACACCGTGCCCCTCGACGACAACGGCCTCTGGCGCGTCTACCTCAACCCGCAGTACGGGCCGTCCCGCGCGGACGACGCGGTGGCGGTGCACGTGACCCTCAGCGCCGCCGGCCGCACCCTGGCGACCGACAGTGTGCAGGCCCCACTCGCCGCGGTGACCGTCACCGAGGTCGGCGCACCCGGACACGGCACCACCCTGCACCGCAGTGGAACCTGGTCCGAGGCGACGTACGAGGTCCGCAACAACTCCACCCGGGACATCGCACCCCTGAACGCCGGGCTCGATATCTCCCCGTGCGACCCGGACACCGTCATCAGCTGCGACCCCACCGGCGACCAGGTGGCCGACGGCTTCACCGTCCAGCGGTACGACGGCCACCGCTGGGTCTCGGCCGGGCCGGGCAACGGCTCCGCAGTCCGGGTACTGAGCACCTCCCTCGAGGCAGGCGCCACCATCCGTGTACGGGTCCGACTTCGGGTCGCCTCCGACTCCGACCTCGGCAAGGACGTCGACAGGGTCAACGTCGGCCTCGCCGCCGCCGGGAAGATGCCCGGCGCGAAAACCTCCTCGTTCGACTCCGCCACCCGGACGTTCGACATCGCCCGGTGACGCCCGCGGCCCGCGCCGGGATCAGCAACCGGCGGAGGACGCCGACCGGTTCGCGCTGACTCCGACCGCCCGTCGGCCGCCACCCGCCCTGCGGGCTTGCTCGGGGGTCCCTCCGCAGCAACCCCTTCGGTGACGCGTGCCCGGGCGGGGTGGTGGGGGCCGAAGCGGGGTTCGTAAAACGTATTGACAAACTCCGTTGCCTGTTCGTAGGTTCGTACGGCACCACACCGACGCCTACCGTGCGGGGGACTCGGCCGCCGTTCACCCGGCGCCGCGACGTCTGGTCGCCGACACCGCAGGAACCCGATCGCCTTGCCTGTCCCGCCTAGCGCTAATGGGAGCGTGCAACGACGTTGGCCACCGACATCCGCCGGGCGCCCACCGCCCGTGTCGCCCTGGGGAAGCGTTTCCCGCTGCCGGTTGCGGCGGATTCGTCCCGCCCCCCGTGGGGCACGGATCGAGCGTCCGAAGGGCCGGAAATGTCGCGGCGCCCTCGGTGCAGAGGTACATCGCCGCAGCAGTCTTCGGACACCCCCGTCCTCCGTGAGCGTCCGGAACCGGCCGCCACAGCCGGTCGTTGACCGGCAGCACCCCGCCCTGTCGAGTCCAGCCATCAGGAGACCGTTCTCATGCATGACGACCGCCAACTGGTCGAGGCCCGCCTGGAGCGCGTCCTGCGGGAGCGCATCCGCCCGGCAATCCACCCGGAGACGGTGCCGCTGACCGTGGAGATCTGGTCCACGTCCGGTGAACCCGTACCTGTGGCGGAGGGATTGTCGGCACAGACCCGGCCCATCAGCGCGGGCACACCTTGGGGTGCGCCCTGGGGTACGAGCTGGTTCAAGGTCAGCGGAACGGTGCCCGAGGACTGGGCCGGCCGGACCGTCGAGGCCGTGCTCGACCTCGGCTTCACCCCGCGCAGCCCCGGCTTCCAGTGCGAGGGCCTCGTCTACCGGCCCGACGGCACACCGATCAAGGGGCTCCACCCGCGCAACTCCGCTGTACGCGTGGCCTCGCCGGCCAAGGGCGGCGAGCAGGTCCACTGGCACATCGAGGCCGCGTCCAACCCGGTCATCGACAGCGACGTGCCGTTCATGCCCACGCCGCTCGGCGACCGGGCGACCGCCGGCGACGCCCCCCAGTACGTCCTCGGACCGATGGTGCTGGCGGTCTTCGACGAGACCGTATGGAACCTGGTGCTCGACCTGGAAGTACTCGGCGAGCTGATGGCGGAACTGCCCGTCGAGGGTGCGCGCCGCTGGGAGATCCTGCGCGCGGTCAGTCGCGCACTCGACGCCCTGGACCTGCAGAACGTCAACGCCACCGCTCAGGCCGCGCGGGAGGCGCTGGCGGGTGTGCTCGCCGCGCCCGCGGTCCCGGCCGCGCACCGGATCAGCGCGGTCGGCCATGCCCACATCGACTCGGCGTGGCTGTGGCCGCTCCGAGAGACGGTACGGAAGGTCGCGCGCACCGCCTCCAACATGACGGCCCTGCTGGACGACGACCCCGACTTCGTGTTCACGATGTCGCAGGCCCAGCAGTTCGCATGGATCAAGGAGCACCGGCCCGAGGTGTACTCGCGGGTCAAGCAGGCGGTCGCCGACGGCCGCTTCGTGCCCGCCGGCGGCATGTGGGTGGAGTCCGACACGAACATGCCCGGGTCCGAGGCGATGGCCCGCCAGTTCGTCCACGGCAAGCGCTTCTTCATCGAGGAGTTCGGGGTGGACAACGAGGAGGTCTGGCTCCCCGACACCTTCGGCTTCGCCGCCGGCCTGCCACAGATCATCAAGGCCGCAGGCTCCAAGTGGCTGCTCACCCAGAAGATCTCCTGGAGCCGTACCAACACCTTCCCCCACCACACCTTCACCTGGGAGGGGATCGACGGCTCTCGCGTCTTCACGCACTTCCCGCCGGTCGACAGCTACAACTGCGAGATGGCGGGCAGCCAGATCGCACACGCGGCGCGCAACTTCAAGGAGAAGGGCGCCGCCAGCCACTCCCTCGCGCCGACCGGGTACGGCGACGGAGGCGGCGGCACCACCCGCGAGATGGTCGCCAAGGCCGCCCGGCTGCGCAGCCTCGAAGGGTCGGCGACCGTGGAATGGGAGGCGCCCGCAGCCTTCTTCGCCAAAGCGGAGGCCGAGTACCCCGACCCGCCGGTCTGGGTCGGCGAACTGTACCTGGAACTGCACCGCGCCACCCTGACCAGCCAGGCCCAGACCAAGCGGGGCAACCGGCGCAGCGAGCACCTGCTCTACGAGGCCGAACTGTGGGCCACGACCGCTGCCGTCCGCACCGGTGCCCCTTACCCCTACGAGGCGCTGGACCGGCTCTGGAAGACGGTGCTGCTGCACCAGTTCCACGACATCCTGCCCGGCTCCTCGATCGCGTGGGTGCACAGCGAGGCCCGCCAGACGTACGCGCGAGTCGCGGCCGAACTCGAAGCGATCATCGCCCAGGCGCAGGGCGCACTCGCGGGCGCGCCGAGCGGTACGGGCAACCAGGCCGCGGAGACGGATGCCGCGGATCTGGTGTTCAACTCGGCCCCACACGGGCGCAGCGGCGTCCCCTCCGGCGGGGCGGCGCCGGGCACCTCCTTGGGCGCATCGGTGGCCCCCACCCCTCGCGAGGGCGGCGGCTTCGTCCTGGACAACGGCCTGCTGCGGGTCGAGATCGACGGACGCGGCCTGGTGGTCTCGGCCTACGACATCGCGGCCGACCGCGAGTCCATCGCCCCGGGGCAGGCGGGCAACCTGCTCCAGCTCCACCCCGACCTGCCCAACCAGTGGGACGCATGGGACGTCGACGCCTTCTACCGCAACGTCGGCACCGACCTCACCGACACCACGGACCTCCGTCCCGACGGCACCGGAGTGCGGATCGAGCGCACTTTCGGCAACTCCCGCGTCGTCCAACTGCTCTCGCTGCCCGCGGACGCCAAGCGGATCGACATCGACACCGAGGTCGACTGGCACGAGACGGAACGCTTCCTGAAACTCGCCTTCCCGCTGGACGTACGGGCCGACCGGTACGCTTCCGAGACCCAGTTCGGCCACGTCTACCGGCCCACCCACCAGAACACCAGCTGGGAGTGGGCGAAGTTCGAGGCGTGCAACCACCGCTTCGTCCACCTCGACGAGCCCGGCTGGGGCATCGCCCTGGTCAACGACGCCACCTACGGCCACGACGTCACCCGCGCGGTGCGCACCGGCGCCGACGCGGGCACCACGACCACGGTGCGGGCCTCTCTGCTGCGGGCGCCCCGCTTCCCCGACCCCGAGACCGACCAGGGAGTCCACCGCTTCCGGCACGCCCTGGTGCCAGGCGCCACGATCGGCGACGCCGTCCGCGAAGGCTACCGGGCCAACCTCCCCGAGCGCCGGGTGGCCGGCGCGAACACCGTCACACCCCTGGTGACCGTGGACAACGACGCCGTCGTGGTAAGCGCCGTCAAGCTCGCCGACGACCGCAGCGGCGACCTCGTCGTCCGCCTCTACGAGGCGAACGGCGCCCGTACTCGCACCACGCTCCGGGCAGACGGATTTGCCTCCGACCGGTCCGCCCTCACCGACCTGTTGGAGCGCCCGCTCGCGGACACCGCTCGACCGGATCTCGCCGACGACGGCCTGGCCATCACGCTGCGTCCCTTCCAGATGATGACGCTGCGCATCCCGCGTGCCTGACCACCACATCCCGCATACACCACGACTTAGCGCCAGAAAGACGACACCGGCCGCCGACGAAGGAGGTGAGGACGGGACGGCGGCTGGGCCACTCCGGTCGGCTCCGGAACCCGGTGGCGTAGCATGCCAGCCATCATCGCCGTCGAAGGGACGGCGGCCTGGCGCCGCGTCCGCCGTCCCAGGCTGGGAGAGACACGGTTGACGACCATCGACAGCGCCGGCAACGACAAACCGCCGATTCGGCGCGGCACCAATCTGCCCCGCATGGGCGACTACAACGAGTCCGTCGTCCTCGATGCCATCCGCCGCCACCCCTCCGGCCTGAGCCGGGTCGAACTCGCCCAGGCCACCGGCCTGTCCGCCCAGACCGTCTCGAACATCACCCGTCGCCTGCTCGACCAGGGCGTGGCCCGGGAATCCGGGAAGCAGAGCACGGGTCCCGGCAAACCACGTACCCTCCTCGAGGTCGTCCCCACCGCCCGATACGCAGTGGGTGTCCACCTCGATCCCGCGGTCATCACCTACGTCCTGGTGGATCTGCTCGGTGCGGTGGTCGCTCACCACAGCGAGCGCACACCGCGAGGCGGGGGCTCCGATCAGATCGTGGCCGACATGGCCGACTCCGTGGGCGCCCTGATCGACCGTGCTGGTATCGACGCCGAACGCCTGCTCGGCCTCGGCATTGCCGCTCCCGGTCCGATCGACTCCGCGGCTGGCCAGGTCCTCGATCCCCCCGAACTCCAGGGCTGGGGCAGCTTCCCGCTGCGGGACCGGCTCAGCGAAGCGACTGGCTACCCGGTCCTGCTCGACAAGGACGTCACCGCCGCGGTCGTGGCCGAACGCTGGGCGGGCGCCGCCACCGCGAGTCACAATCTCCTGTTCTTCTACTTCGGCACCGGTTCCGGCATGGGCCTGGTGGTCCAGGACACGGTGCTGCGCGGCGTCTCCGGAAACGCGGGCGAGGTCGGCGGCCTCGGCGCGGGCTGTTCGATTCGTATGCTCGTCGACGAAGCCATCGGCCTCGGGGTGCTCGGCGGGGAGTTCACCGTGCTGGACCCGGCCGACGCCCCCCGCGGGGTCGAGCGGCTGGCCACGCTCGTCGCCGAAGGGGACGAAGCAGCAAAGACCCTGATCGACCGACTGGCCGTCCGGATCGGCCGCGGGGTCTGCGCCGCCGCAACCCTCCTCGACATCGACACCATCGTTTTCGGCGGTACGACCTGGCAGGTGCTCGCCGACCATCTCCTGCCAGTCATCGCGCCGATGGTCGCTAGGTCCCCTTTTGTGAAGGCCACGCATCCGACGGCGGTGGTCACCACCATCCTCGGTGAGAACGTCGCCGCCGTAGGAGCCGCATCCTTGGTGCTGGACCAGGCGCTCTCCGCCCGGCCCACCTCGCTGCTGCTGGGCTGAACCCGTCCACCGGCGTACCGCATCCACCCACGGGCCACTGATCGCCCGCACAAACCGCCAACGCGCGGGGCGTGATCTGAGGCCGACGCCCCGAGGCACCGAAACCGCAGTCACCGACCTCACCTCACTTTCGTCCGTACCAGGCGCAGAGGAGCCCCCAAACGGGCCCAACGCACTGCCAGCGACCTGGAAACCCCTTGACCTCACCTGGACATGACCCAGGAACCGACTAACTCTGAAGCGCTGCCAACTTCCTCACCACGTCGATGGCCCTTGCATACCGCTCCGGCTCACCGGGCTGAGCCCGCTCAGCCGGCCCCGCACTCTCGCTGTGCGCGACGAGCCTGAAGATCAGCGCGCGAACCAGCATCTGCGGCCAGTCAGGATGATCGCCGTCACCGGTCAGCAGGTTGGACGGAAGATCGAACCAGAGCAGACCGTCCGCGACCACGATGGCCTCGGCGAACGCCGGCGGCCGCCAATACGGCGAGAAGTCGATCACGGCAGGCGCTTCGTCCTCGGCGAAGAGCACATTGCCGGTGAGGTCACCGTGAATGAGCTGAGCGTCCATCTGCCTTATCGGGCGCCTCAACGTCAGAAGAGCCGAGAACGGAGCGGTGAGATCGTCGATCACGTCGATGTCCTGCTCTCCCCACGCGACCCGATCGCCCGCAGCCCACGGATGGGTTCGCCGGTCGAGGAAATCCGGTCGGCTCACTCCTCGCAGGGCAGCGTGGAAGGCACGTCCGGCCCTGAGCACACCGACCCAATGTTCGCGAGGACCAGGCTCGCCGGCGAGGAACTGACTGGCCGTCCAACCGTCCACGACGCTCCGACCATCAGTGGCCCGGAGTTGCCGTGGGAGCCGGAAGCTGTCGTCCGGCACCAGGCTCTCGAACAAGGAAGTCGCCCACTCAACCTCGTCGGCGGACCCGTCGGCAGGCTTGAACACGAACTCACCGACGAGAACGCTCCGCCCCTGCCCACCAATCAGTGGGACCGGGGAGCCCTTCACACCGAAGGCGTCAAGAACGGCGCTGGGCGGGACAGTAGTGCTCGGCAACTCAGTCATGCCCGGCATCCTTCCGACAACTCCTTGGCCAACGCACACGCTTTTCACCCACCTCGGGCCTCCACGGTGCTGCGTCATCGTCCCGGCCCTCCACAATCGGCCCCGCCGAAGCAGTCAGCACGGAGTAGGTCAACTGATGCCACACGCATGCCCAATTGGCGGTCGGCGGCTGTGAGCACCTCCTGACGCACCCGATCCTCGAGCTCGTCGATACCGGGAACGAAAGGCAAAGCCACCTCCAGTCGCACGCGGACCGGCGCACCGCCGGCCCGCACTCCGGCGTCGGGACTCCCGAACGGTTCGTACAACTCGTCCACCACGATGGGCATGATGCAGCACGAACCCGCTCGCACCCCCGGAAGCGACTCGGCGGCTGCGCACAGCACCCGTGCCATCTCCGTCTCGTCGAACCACGTGCCACCGTCGGAGTCGCCGAATGGCCGGCGGCGACCAGACCGAGGTTCCAGGCGGACCAAATCCATCACGCGTTCGGCGAGATACTCCGTGTCCTGCGGAGCGCCACCGGAACGAAGCTCCAGGACCGCGGCTCCGAGCAGATCGAGGTCGGCCAACGCGGCCATGCAGTAAGGGCAAGTGCGAGCATGCTGATCACTCTCGCTGCCGCCCTCGGTCTCCCAGACATCGGAAAGCATCCGGCCACACACCAACCGCTCATCTCCCGGCATCTGTTCCGGCACCGGACCATGCATGCGGCCCCTCCCACTCGGCTTGTCGGTCATCGCCATGCGCCCATCGCCTCCGTCAGGCCACGTCGTGCACGGAAGATACGGCCGCGAACTGCCTGAGTGCTGATCCCGACCAGCTCGGCGATCTCCTCGTACGTCTGTCCGTTCAACTCTCTGAGCACCCAGCAGGCCCGCTGTTCCGGCGAGAGCCGGGACAGTGCCTGGAACAAGGCGCTGGTTGTGGCCCGCGACTCGGCTACGCGCTCGGGCGAAGCCTGGTGGTCCGGTGCCGCCGGCTCAGGGGAGCCGTCGAGCGGGACGACCGGGCGACGCGAGCGCAGGAGGTTCAGACAGCGGTTGGTGACGATGCGGTATATCCACGTCTTGAACCGCGCCTCGCCGCGGAACTCGGGAAGCCTGCGCCAGGCGCTGACGAAGCCGTCCTGAACGGCGTCCTCGGCCTCGGCGCGGTTGCCGAGCAACCGCTCAGCAAGCTGCAGCAGCGGCCCCACATGCCTTTGCACGAGCGCGGCGAAGGCGTCCTCGTCACCCTCTCCCGCGCGTACGGCGAGTAGCTCGTCGACCGGTGGTTCGGACGTGAGCAGACCAGCTGCCGTCTTTGTCGGCGGTGGCCCGATCGTGGATGTGACGTCGCTTTCCGAGGCGCTTGGCAGCGCCGTGTTGCCGGTGCCCGCGCTACCCGGCCTGGTGATTTTGCGGTGTCCCGACACGCGGCGGCTCCTCTCGTTTGTTCATTTCTTTCGACACGCGAGAACGCCGAATGTCACGCAGCCACGTCGGATCAGTCCGGAAAAAAATCCTCACCGCGGACGCGTGACGAATCGGGGTCTGCGGGGTCCAACTCATTAACCGCACGTCATGACAACGCACGATCGAGGAGGCAGTGATGAAGGCTCAGCAGATCGAGGCATTCGCGCACGGGACGGTCGAGAGCGGCGTAGGGCCCGGCTGGAGTGCCGCGATGTCCACCCCCGACCGCCCCACCGCGAACGAACCGCTCGCGTATAGGGGAGAGCCAAGGTCGGCCGCTGGAGGTGACGAAGCCGCGCACCCGGTCTTCAAGGTCATCGGGACGACCGTCCGCCGCGGGTTCCCCTATACCCGGGACGCCGCCAGGGCACTACCTGGAACCACCGGCGGCTCTCCGCGAGTGCGTGTGCCCGGGCCCTACCCTGACGAAGGACGAGGCCTGAGCGGCAAGGTGGGCTGCCCACAGCCAATAGTGGGCCGGAAACCGGCCAACGACTACGGCTCGACATCTACGGGAGTCGCCTGTGCCCGGGCGCCCTCGTCATTGTCGAACCCCACCAACTCATGCCCCAGGGCGCCCTGCTTCGTCCGGCTCAGGGTCGACTCACGCTTATCGGCACCTCGTTGACGCGCTCAGCCGCTCAGCCGCTCACGCGTCCAGCATCCAACTGCCGGGTGCCCGCGCGTCCACGCGTCCACCGTCCAGTTCCAGGCGCCCACGCGAGTGGGTGGACGGGCGCCCTGTACGTGGAAACAGCTCGCCATACCCCGGTCGAACCCTGACAACGCCCCTCCGTTCAGCCCTCCCCGCCCGCCTCCCCGTTCCCGCCCCGAATACATCCGATGACGCCCCCGCCCCGCCCGGCTTGCCCCCCACGCGCCCCGAAACGCCAACGGCACTTCCGATAACGGAGGTTGCCGCGCGCGGCATCCACCCCGTGTCTGCCCCCGCATCAACCGGCTCCGCCAACGCTCTCCACGGGCGCCCTCCGCCAACCTCGACCGGCGCCTTCCACAGCTCCTCCACCGCCGCCTCCCCCCGGCACGCCGCGCGGAGTACCGCCCCCGTGGCCCCGGCCCGGGTCGTCCGTTCCCACCCGCACCGCACCGCACCGCTCGGGTCGCCCGTTCTCACCCGCACCCCGCACCCCGCACCCCGCACCCCGCTGCCCCTGCCCCGCCCCCGCGCCGCCCGCCCCCTCCGGATCGTCCCGTTCTCACCCGCACCGTCCCCGTGGCCCCCGCCCCGGTCGCCCGTTCCCCCGCACCACCCCCGCCGCACCCACCCCACCCGCCCGCGCCCCCAAGCCCCTCCCACGGCCCCCATTCCCTCATTGGTCCGACCGCTTGCCGACGTCATTGACGTGTCCCTGCCCGGTGGCTAACTTCGCCGAGAGCGCTCTCCTCTCGTCGGCGTCCGTAGGGCGCCCCTGAGCCCCGGAGTCCCCCCATGTACGCACTCTCATCGGTACGCGTTCCACCTCCGCACGGCTCGACAACGTTGTCCTATCCCGCTCACGACTCCGGAGTTGCGCTCCCGTGAAGCGGACGACGTTGCCGTACTTACGAACAGAGGAGAAAAACCGCGATGACACGACTGTCGAGACCACCCGGAGCTGCCGTGATCGGCGTGCTCGCGGCTGCGGCGTTGGCTGTGGCCGGGATGTGCACCCCCGCGTCGGCGGCCGGGAAGAAGGCCGCGCTGGTCACGTCGCCGGCCACGTTGGTCAACCCGTTGATCGGGACGTCGAACCAGGCTGACGACTTTCCGGGCGCGGATGTGCCCTTCGGCATGGTGCAGTGGAGCCCGGACACGCCGTCGCGTCCGTCCGGCGGCGGCTATGAGTACAACGACTCGTCGATCACCGGATTCAGCCTGACCCATATCTCCGGGCCGGGGTGCGGGGCGGCCGGTGACATCCCGGTGCTGCCGACGGTGGGTTCGGTGAACACCGGGGCGACGGACGCGTTCTCGCACGCGAACGAGTCGGCGTCCGCGGGGTCGTACAAGGTCACGTTGAACAACCAGGTGACCACGGAGCTGACGGCCACCACACGGAGTGGGATGGCGCGGTTCACGTTCCCGTCGAGCACGCAGTCGAACCTGGTCTTCAAGTTGACCGGGAGCCAGAACGGCGATTCGGCGACGCAGTTCACCAAGGTGTCGAGCACCGAGGTGAGCGGGCAGGTCACCAGCGGCCACTTCTGCGGGGCGGGGAACACCTACACGGTGTACTTCGACATGGTCTTCGACCAGCCGTTCGCCTCGGAGGGCAGTTCGGCGGTGAAGTCCACGGCCACTACTCCCAAGACGTCGGGCAAGGCGTCCAAGAACGCCGCGGAGCAGCCCAACAAGCCGGTTCTGCACGGCACGGTGCCCAAGGCCGACAGCGTGTCGCCGGACGCGTCCGCGTCGAACGGCTACGTCACGTTCAACACCACCTCCAACCCGGTCGTGCAGGCCAAGGTGGGTGTGTCGTACGTGTCGGTCGCCAATGCGGTCGCCAACCGTACGGCGGAGAACAGCGGTTGGGACTTCGACGCGACCAGGAACGCCGCACAGAGCGCCTGGAACAGCGAACTCGGCAAGGTGCAGATCGCCGGCGGCACCTCGGCGCAGCAGCAGAGCTTCTACACCGCGCTCTACCACTCGTTGCTGCACCCGAACGTGATCAGTGACACCAACGGCCAGTACTACGGCTTCGACGGCAAGACGCACACGGTGGACTCCGGCCACAGCGCGGCGTACGCCAACTACTCCGGCTGGGACATCTACCGTTCCCAGGCCCAGCTCGAAGCGCTGATCGACCCGAAGGCCGCGTCCGACACCGCGCAGTCCATGGTCGACGACTACGCCCAGACCGGCATCTTCCCGAAGTGGTCGGAGGACAACGGCGAGTCGTACGTCATGGTCGGCGACCCCGCGGCAGCGATCATCGCGGACTACCACGCGTTCGGCGCCACCCAGTTCGACACCTCCGCAGCCCTGACCGACCTGGTCGCGCAGGCGAGCAAGACCAATAACGACCGGCCCGGCCTGAACTACCTCACCTCACCCGGGTACATGCCGCACGACGGCAGCTACGGCTGCTGCAACTTCTACGGCCCGGTCGCCACGACCCTGGAGTACAACACCGCCGACTTCGCGCTGTCCGCCCTCGCCGGCGCGCTCGGCGACAGTGGGGACCAGAAGACGTACGCCAACCGCGCGCAGGACTGGCGCAACGTCCTCAACCCGGCATCCGGGTTCGTCGAGCCGCGCAACGCCAACGGCTCGTGGACCGGCAGCTTCGACCCCACCAGCGGCACCGACATGGTGGAGGCCGACTCCTGGATCTACACCGGCATGGTGCCCTTCGACGTCGCCGGCCTGGCCAAGGCCAAGGGCGGCAACGGCGCCATGAACGACTACCTGGACACCACGCTGCGCAGCTTCACCGGCGCCAACGGGTACGCCTGGGTCGGCAACGAGCCCAGCATCGAACTCCCCTGGGAGTACGACTACACCGGCGCCCCGTACAAGACGCAGGGCACGGTGCGGGCGATCCAGGACCAGATCTGGTCGAACACCCCCGGCGGTCTCGCCGACGGCAACGACGACCTCGGCGCGATGAGCGCCTGGTACGTCTGGGCCGCGCTCGGCATGTACCCCGAGACCCCGGGCACGTCCGACCTCGCCCTCGGCTCGCCGCTGTTCACGCAGGCCGTGGTCACCCTGCCGTCCGGCAAGACGCTCACCGTCAACGGCAACGGCGCCGCCGACAACGCTCCGTACGTGCAGTCCGCGGCGTGGAACGGTTCGGCCTGGAACAACGCCTACGCCCCGACCAGTGCGATCACCGACGGCGGCACCCTGGACTTCACCCTGGGTACCAGTGCCAACACCTCCTGGGCGACCGGGGCGTCCGCGGCCCCGCCGTCGTACGCCGGTGACACCACCGCGCCGGCCTCCCCGAAGATCGGTCCGGTCTCATCCGCCGTCGCGTCGAACCTGTGCGTCGACGACGCGACGTCCGGCACCGCCGACGGCACCCACGTCCAGATATGGGGCTGCGACGGCACCTACGCGCAGGACTGGATCGTCGCCTCCGACGGGACACTGCGCACCCTCGGCAAGTGCATGGACGCCAACCACAGCGGCACCACCAACGGCACCCTGATCCAGCTGTGGACCTGCAACGGCAGCGGCGCCCAGCAGTGGACCGCGGGTGCCAACGGCTCGCTGGTCAACCCGGAGTCCGGGCTGTGCCTCGACGACCCGAACTCGTCCACGACCAACGGCACCCAACTCCAGCTGTACAGCTGCAACGGTTCGGCCGCGCAGAACTGGAAGCTGCCCAGCTGAGCAACGCCCCACCCGCCCCACCCGCACACCCGTGCCCCCGCGCGCCCCGTCCCTCCGGGCGGGACGCGCGGAGGGCCCGCCCCACCACCGAAACCCCGCGCGACCGCGTCGGCACGGCGGGGTTCGGGTGTCCATATTGGCACGTGTCGCTTTTTGGACAACACCGCCTGCTGACGGGTGAATGCCCAGGTCGTGGCGGGGTTGGCGCCATGTGTCCGGGTCAGTGGCGACAAAAGGGCGCTAGGCAGCGCACGGCCTTTCGGATATCAATTCATCACGGCACTTCGCGGCGTGACTCCCCGTCCCCGAAGTCGCCCAGGCGCCCAGGGCGCCGCCGGCCGCGGTTTCCCCGTATCGCTGCGGCCGGGCGCCGCCGAGGGTACGACCGGTCTGCTCGCCCGGTCTCCCGGGGGGAATCCTCGGTGGCCGCCATGCGGGGCCTTCCGGCCCGACGGCCCCGCACCGCCTGTCCCCGCGCGTCCACTGCGCGGGGACAGGCGCGTAAGCCGCGGCCCGCGTCATTCCGTCGAACGCCGGGGGAACCGCCGGTCGGCCGGCAGCCCCGTCACATGGGGGAGCCGGTGGCGGGAGGCCGGTCGCCGCCCCCACCTGGAGCGCCCGCACCACCCGGAACCCGCGCGTCGCCGCCCCCGGCGGCTCCCCTTGCCCCCGTCCCGCGGTTCCTGTTCGGCGACAGCGCCCGCGCCAACTCCGGGTCCTGCCCGAGCTTCAGCCCCGCCTCGAAGCGGCTGCCGGCATGCAGCCGGTCCATCAGCTTGGACACCGCCCGCTGCACCGTGCGCCGGTGCACCCCCATCTTTCGGGCGATCTGGTCGTCGGTCAGCCCGGTGGCCATCAACCGGATCACCACCTGCTCCTGCGGAGTGAACGCCGTCGTACCGGAGTTGGAGGACACCGCGTCCGCCAGCGGCACGGCCCGCAGCCAGTAGTCCTCGAAGATCACCTGGAGCGGCCAGACCAGCCAGGTGCTGCGGACCAGCAGCATCGGCGAGCCACCCGGGTGGTAGGGGTCCGCCGGAAGGCAGGCCACGTCGCGGTCCTGGAGCAGGATGTCGAACGGGGCGTGGTCGATCAGCCGGACGTTGACGCCTGCCTCGGACAGCCGCTCGAGGTAGCGCAGGTGCTTCGGCGACTGCAGGATCTTCTGCGTGTAGATCGCGCGCATCTGGATGCCCCGCTTGAGCATCTCGGTGTCCTGCTCGAGGGACAGCTCCAGCAGTTCCATCGGCGGCATGGGACCCGGATGCAGCGAGTCGGCCGTGTTCTGCGCGGTCGCGTTCATGGCGGCGACCACCCGCACTTTGGCGCGGGGGTCGGTGATGGACTCGATCTCCACCTTGCTCGACACGCGCTCGACGGCGGGCCGGTAGGTGTAGAGCAGGGCCTGGGTGGCCTCGTAGAGCGACTCGGCCCGGCTCGCGTGGTCCTCGGCGGCGCGGTGGTACATGTCCATCGCGCGCACCAGAGCGGTGTCCGGCTCCACCGCCTCCAGTTGGCCGTCGGCCCTGCTGTGGACCAGGCCGAGGGCGTCGAGCCGGCGCAGGGCCGCGGCGGCCTGCTCCTGGTCGAGGTCCGCCGCGTCGCCCATCAGCGCCGGTTCGGCGCTGCCCAAGCGGCGCAGCGCCTCGTACACCGCGAGTGCCTGGTCCTCCTCATCCGGCATCCAGCCGGCCCTCCCCGCGTCAGAGGTCGAACTCCGCGGGGTTGAGGCCCACCGCGAAGCACGCCTCGCGTACCAGTCCCTGCTCGGACTTGTCGAACACGCCGTCCGCACCGCCGATGACGATACCGATCTGGATCACGGCCCGCGCCTCGGTGGGCTTCTTCTTCGCCTTGGCGACCTCCTGGAGGACGGCCACCTTGCCGAACTCGAAGTCCGCGGCAAGCCGGTTGAGGTAGTCCTCGAAACGGCGGTGGAGGTCGTCGGCCGGGAAGTTCTGGAGGACGTCGTTGTTGGCGATGAGCGCGGCCACCCGCTGCCGCTCCTCGGGCGCCACGTTGCCGTCGGCCGCGGCCACCAGCGCGCAGATCGCCATGCTGGCGTCGCGGAAGGCGCCGCTCTTCAGGTCGTTCTTCTTGGCGGTGAGCTGGGTCTGCATGTCCTGGGCGGATGCCTTGAAGCGGTCCCACAGTGCCATGGCGTCTCTCCTGAGCGTGTGTCGGTACGGTACGGGGCCGCGCTGCGGTCGTACGGTGCGTCGCTGTTTCCGTACCGGGAACTCCTCCCGACCGTAAAGGAGTTCCCAAGGGCGGTGCGGCGGGTGAGTGGGCGCCGGGGCGTTCTCCCAGGTACGCGCCCTGACCCGCCCCGGTTCGGCCTCGTTCGCTGTGAGCGAACAACCCGCACATGCGGGCGGCGTCCAGGCGGGCGAACGCACGAACGGCCCCCGCCGCACCGGCGTTGCCGGGCGGGGGAGCCGTCGGAGCGGGCGCCCTTGGCGCCTGGGCCCTCGAAGTCGGGGCCCCTGGAGCCGGGTCCGGTCAGAGGTTGACGCCGAAGTCGCTGGCGATGCCTGCCAGCCCGGACGCGTAACCCTGCCCGATGGCACGGAACTTCCACTCCGCACCGTTGCGGTACAGCTCGCCGAAGACCATCGCGGTCTCGGTGGCGGCGTCCTCGCTGAGGTCGTAGCGGGCGATCTCGGCACCGCCGGCCTGGTTGAGGACGCGGATGTACGCGTTGCGCACCTGACCGAAGTTCTGGCTGCGGGTCTCGGCGTCGTAGATCGACACCGGGAAGACGACCTTGTCGACATCGGCCGGCAGCGCGGCGAGGTTGACGTTGATCTGCTCGTCGTCGCCCTCGCCCTCACCGGTGACGTTGTCGCCGGTGTGCACGATGGTCTGGTCCGGGCTCTGCTTGTTGTTGAAGAAGACGAAGAAGCCGTCCGAGTGGACCTTGCCGGTGGCGTTCACGGCGATCGCGCTGGCGTCGAGGTCGAAGTCCGTACCGGTGGTGGTGCGGACGTCCCAGCCGAGGCCGACGGTGACGGCGGTCAGGCCGGGCGCCTCCTTCGTCAGCGAGACGTTGCCGCCCTTGGTCAGGCTTACCGCCATGGGAAGTCCCCTTTGTGTGGTCGTAGGTGTTGCGGACGAAAGTACCGTCATCCGTCTGAACGCGGCGCGGGGTTCGTACGGTTCCGCTCCCGCCGGAAATCCCCGTGACGTGGCGCGGCGGACGCGCGACCATGGAGACATGCCCGGGCCACTGATCATCCGCGGCTCGGTCTCCGTCCCGGAGTCCGAGCTCATATGGCGCTTCTCGCGCTCGTCCGGACCCGGCGGCCAGCATGTGAACACCAGCGACAGCCAGGTCGAGTTGCGGTTCGACCTCGCGGCGAACGAGTCGCTGCCGCCGGTGTGGCGGGAGCGGGCGCTGGAGCGGCTGTCGGGCCGCCTGGTGGGCGGTGTGCTGACCGTACGGGCCTCCGAGCACCGTTCGCAGTGGCGCAACCGCGAGACGGCCGCGGCCCGGATGGCCTCGATCCTCGGGCAGGCGACCGCCCCGCCGCCCAAGGCGCGCCGCCCCACCCGCATCCCCCGGGGGATCAACGAGAAGCGGCTCCGCGAGAAGAAGCAGCGCGGCCAGACGAAGAAGGGCCGCAGCGGAGCCTGGGACTGAGCCGCCGCCGTCCGCGCCCGGGCCCGCCGGTGACGCCCGGGCCGACCGGTGACGCCCGCGCCCGACAGGAACGCCCCGCGCGCAGGCGCGAACGGCGCGGGTGCGCGGAGATCAGGCGAGGTAGCGGTAGCGCCCGCGGAAGTACGTGAGCGGGCCGCCCTCGGCGCTCGGCGTGCGCGCGGTCAGCACCCGCCCGATGGCGAGCACATGGTCGCCGGCGACCACACTCTGCTGGGTCTCGCACTCGAGTATCGCCAGCGCACCGCCGAGGACGGGGGCGCCGGACGCCTCGCCGCGGTAGTAGGCCACGTCCTCGAAGAGCAGCCGGTCGCTGATCCGCCCGCGCATCGCGAACCGCCCGGCGATGTGCCGCTGGCTCTCGCTGAGCACCGACACCGCCCACCGCGGCTGCCGGTCGAGCAGCTCCTCCATCCGGGACCCGACCCGCACGCTGACGAGCACCAGCGGGGGTTCGAGTGACACGGACATGAACGCGGTCGCGGTCATGCCGACGTCCTCGCCGCGCGGCCCGTCCTCCGGGTCGTGCGCGGTGATGAGGACGACGCCCGCCGACAGGCGTGTCATGGCGGCGCGGAAGTCGTCGATGCTGACGGTCTGGTCCATGGTGGTCCCAGGATGCCGTCCGGGGGGAGTCTGAGGCACGTCTCCCAACGGTACGGGCCGGTCGGGGGCGCCGGCATCGGGCGGGGGTCCCATCGGCGCGGCTGCCGGGTCCTAGGACCTCCGGCCCGCGGTCCGCCCCCAACAGCCCGCCCAGCTGTGTGACTTGAGTCACAAGAGGCATGAATTGTTGACCCTGTGTACCGACTGCACAGCTCGCTGTGATTCAGTTGCGTTGTAATTGGAAGACTGTGAATTACGGCGCGGTCGCTACGGCGGCCGGAGCATGGGAAACCTCGCTGGATTTGCCATCTGACCGTGGGGAGGTCGCCAGGCATGGACACCGAGTCGGAGCCGTACGTCCGTCTCGCGACCCTGCGTCAGCTCCACCAGGTCGTGGCGGACCTCAACACCGCGCGCAGCCTCGCGGACGCGCTCCAGGCGGTCGCCGACGGCGTCGTACGCGGCCTGGGGTACGAACTGGCCGCCGTGAACCTGGTCCGGCCCGACGGCGACCTCGTGGTGGCCGCGTTCGCCGGCAGCGCCGCGGGCGAGGCGCTGCTGTCCGGCCGGGTCGGCTCGCGCAGCTCCTGGGAGCGCCGGCTGGCCATGGGCGAGCAGTGGGGCACCCTCCGCTTCATCCCGCACACCGAGGGCTGGGTCCTCGTCGACGACGACGTGCCGCAGTGGCACACCGAGGGCCCGCCGCCGCGCTTCCCGGACGAGTGGCACCCCGGCGACCGCCTCTACGCGCCCATGTACGCCTCCCAGACCGTCGGCAGCGAGCTGATCGGGGTGATATCCGTCGACCGCCCCACCAGCGGCCGCCACCCCGGCCCCTGGGGCTGCGAGGCCCTTCAGATGTACGCCTTCCAGTCCGGCATCGCGATCAGCAACGCCCGGCTGCGGGCGAACATGCAGCGCGCCCTGGTCCGGCTGGAGCGCGACCAGCAGGCGCTGCGGGCCAGCGAGGAGAGCTTCCGGCAGGCCTTCGAGTACGCCCCCAGCGGCATGGCCATCGCCGAGATGGGCGGCGACCAGCACGGCAAGCTGCTGCGCGCCAACGACGCGCTGTGCCGCCTGCTGGGGCGCTCCGCGTCCGTCATGCGCCGCTACTCCTTCTCCGACCTGGTGCACCCCGAGGACGTCGGGGTCCTGCTGCGCACCTCCGCCGAGGGCGGCCGGGCCGAGTTGCGGCTCGCCCGGCGCGACGGCAGCTACGTCTGGGTGAGCCTGCGCAACTCCGTGGTCGCCGACACCACCGACGGGCCGCGCTTCCTGCTGACCCACGTCGAGGACATCGAGGAGCGCAAGAGCCGGGAGCTCCAGCTCGCCCACCGCGCCAGCCACGACTCCCTGACCGGGCTGCCCAACAGCGCCGAACTGCGCTCCCGGCTCTCCGCCCGGCTCTGCTCCCAGCCCCAGGAGCGCTCCGCCGCCGGCACCTCCGGGCTGCCCCCCGAGCCCGACGGCAGTGGCGACGGGTTCGCCTTCAGCTACGGCTACGGGCCCGACGAGCTGGCCGCGCCGCTCTCCTTCGACTCCCACGTCCACACCGTCGCGCCCGACGAGAACGACGAGGAGGGCGCCGGCAAGGGCCTCGCCGTGCTCTTCTGCGACCTCGACGGCTTCAAGTCCATCAACGACCGCTTCGGCCACCACACCGGCGACGCCGTCCTGATCGAGGTGGCGCGGCGCCTGACCGGCGCGGTCCGCGACGGCGACACCGTCGCCCGGCTGGGCGGTGACGAGTTCGTGGTCCTCGCGGACGGGCTCGCCCCCGCCGACGCGACCGACCTCACGGTGCGGCTGCGCAACGCGATCATCCCCCCGATCCGCGTCGACGGCCGCGCCGTCCGGGTCGGCGCCTCCTTCGGCATCGGGTGGGCCGGCTGCGGTATGACCGCCGAGGAAGTGCTCCACTCCGCCGACCAGCGGATGTACGTCGAGAAGCGCTCCCGGGCGACCTCCCGGCCCAACCACCGCAGGGCCGGCTGACGCCGGCGCCGAACCGCCCCCGGGGTGCCCTCCGCGGAAGACGGTCACCCTTCAGGGGCGCGGGGAACTGCGCGACCAGCCGTCGCCGGCCGGTGGTCCGGAGACCCGCCGCGGGGGCTGGGCCTGCGGGCCCGGCGCGCCACCGGAAGTGGCTGGGCGCGCAGTTCCCCGCGCCCCTTGTCGGTTGCCCTCGCCGCGGAGGGCGCCCGCGGGGCACCGCCGCCCGCGGAGGGCGGCCACGGGGCGGCGGGCCGGACCGGAGGTCCACCTTGGGGAGTAGCGGGGATCGCTCTGCGGGCTGACCCCGCGACGCTCAGCCGTGCCTACGCTGGGTTATGTGCAGCGCGTCTACGAGTTCCTCCGCAGACACCCGACGTGGGTCGACAGCTTCTGGGCCGTCGTCCTGCTCATGCTGTGCGCGCTGTGGATCATGGTGGACGACTCGCTGCACTGGTCGCAGCGCTACCTCGCGGTCCCGCTGGCGTTCGCCCTGTGCGCGGTGGTCGCGCTGCGCCGCAGGGCGCCGGAGCGGCTGCTGCTGGTCGCGTTCGCGGTCGGCCTGCTGCAACTGGCCCTGAACGTGCAGCCCAACCCGAGCAACATCGCGTTCCTGGTGATCATCTACACCTGCGCGTCGAACGGGGCCCGCTGGTCCTCCCGGCTCGCCCTGACCGGGGGCCTGGCCGCCGGCCCGCTGGCGATGCTCCGCTGGCCCCAGCACAGCGAGTACTCCACCGTGTGGACGACGCTGCTCCAGACGTTCTTCCTGACCGTCATCTACGCGCTGTCCTGGGTGATCGGCGACCGCCTGCGCACCCGGCGGGCGTACTACGCGGAGCTGGAGGAGCGGGCCGCGCGGCTGCACCGCGAGCGCGAGGCCCAGTCGAAGGCCGCGGTGGCCGCCGAGCGGGCCCGGATCGCCCGGGAGCTGCACGACGTGGTGGCGCACAACGTGTCGGTCATGGTCGTCCAGGCCGACGGCGCCGCCTACGTGCTGGACGCCGCGCCGCACCAGGCCAAGGAGGCGCTGTCCACGATCTCGACCACCGGGCGGCAGGCGCTCGCCGAGATGCGCCGGCTGCTCGGGCTGCTGCGGGCCGGGGACGACGCGGGCGGGGAGTACGTCCCGCAGCCCGGGGTCGACCAGCTCGCCGACCTCATCGACCAGGTGCGCGGCGCCGGGCTGCCGGTGCGCTTCGAGGTGGCCGGGCAGGCCCGCCCGCTGTCCAGCGGCGTGGAGCTGACCGCGTACCGGATCGTGCAGGAGGCGCTGACCAACGTCCGCAAGCACGGCGGCGACGGGGCGAGCGCCAGCGTGCTGCTGGGCTTCGGGGACGCCGCGCTCGACCTGCTCATCGAGGACGACGGCAGGGGCGCGCGGCAGGAGCTGTACGCGCAGGGCGGTCAGGACGGGCTCGGGCAGGGGCTGATCGGCATGCGCGAGCGCATCGGCATGGTCGGCGGCACCCTCACCGCGGGGCCGCGGCCCGGCGGCGGTTTCCGGATCAGCGCGGTGCTGCCGCTGCGCGGCGCGGGGTGAGGCCCGCGGCCCGCCCCGGCTGCCGCCCGTACGCACCTGTCCCGTCCCTCCCCGTCCCTGCCTCGCCCCCTCCCCGCAAGTCCCGGAAGTCCCCGCAAGTCCCCGTACGTCCCCGAAAGGACCCGATCCGATGGCGATCCGCGTCATGCTCGTCGACGACCAGGTGCTGCTGCGCACCGGCTTCCGGATGGTGCTCGCCGCCCAGCCGGACATGGAGGTCGTGGCCGAGGCGGGAGACGGCGCCGAGGCGCTGGAGGTGCTGCGGCACACCCGCGTGGACGTGGTGCTGATGGACGTGCGGATGCCGCGGATGGACGGCGTGGAGGCCACCCGCCGGATCTGCGGGGGCGACCGCGGCACCACGGACCGCGGCACTGACCGGGGTACGACGGACCGCGGTGCTGCCCCGGACGCGCCCCGTGCCGAGCCGGGCCCCCCGCGCGTGCTGATCCTGACCACCTTCGACCTCGACGAGTACGCCTTCACCGCGCTCAAGGCCGGTGCCAGCGGCTTCATGCTCAAGGACGTGCCGCCGGACGAGCTGCTGACCGCGATCCGGGCCGTGCACAGCGGTGACGCGGTCGTCGCCCCCAGCACCACCCGGCGCCTGCTGGACCGCTTCACCCCGATGCTGCCCACCTCGCCCGAGCCGGCCGCCGGGGCCGCCGCGACGGACCGGCTCACCGACCGCGAGCGCGAGGTGCTGCTGCTGGTCGCCCAGGGCCTGTCCAACGGCGAGATCGCCAGGAAGCTGGTGCTGTCCGAGGCGACGGTCAAGACGCACGTCGGCCGCATCCTCACCAAGCTCGAACTGCGCGACCGGGTCCAGGCGGTGGTGCTCGCCTACGAGTCCGGCCTGGTCCGGGCCGGCGGCGGCGCGCCCGGAAGGTGATCTTCCGGTGAAGGTCGGGAACAACCGTGCTGTGCGGGGGAGTTCAGGGGGAAGAATGCATTCCGACCGACTGACCCACCGGCACCACCCGTACCGGCCACGGACCGACCGCCGGCGCCGCGCCGTCACCACCTCGGCAGGGTGGCCGACCAGCTAGGGGGAGCACCACATGCGCGCCATCGTCATCGAGGAGTTCGGCGGCCCCGAGGTCCTCACCCTCGCCGACGTGCCCGAGCCGCACCCCGGACCCGGCCGGATCACCATCGACGTCGCCTACGCGGGCGTCAACTTCGCCGACATCCTGGCCCGTACGATCGGCTACCGCGTGACCGGCCTGCCCCACCGGCCCGGGCTGGAGGTCTCCGGCCTGGTCCGCGAGGTGGGCGAGGGCGTCGACGGCTTCACCCCCGGCCAGGAGGTCGCCGCCTTCCTCGACGGCGGCGGCTACGCCGACATCGTGGACGCGCCCGCCGCCGCGGTCTTCGCGCTGCCCGGCGGCGTCGACCTGCGCACCGCCGCCACCATGCCCAGCGTCCTGCCGACCGCCTACGCCCTGCTGCACGAGGTGGCCAGGCTCCGCGAGGGCGACACCGTCCTGGTGCAGGGCGCGGCCGGCGGGGTCGGCACCGTCGCAGGCCAGCTCGCCCGGGCCGGCGGCGCCAGCGCGGTCTACGGGGTCGTCTCCAGCCTGGACAAGGCCGAGCACGCCCTCAAGTCCGGCTACGACCAGGTGTTCACCGCTGACACCTTCGACCAGGACGTGCTGGCGGCGACCGGCGGCCGCGGCGTGGACATCGCGCTCGACTCGGTCGGCGGCGAGACGTTCCGCCGTACACAGGCGGTGGTCGCGCGGTTCGGGCGGCTGATCTCCTTCGGCAACGCCGGCGGGGAGGAGTCGTGGCAGGTCGGCCCCGCCGACGTCATGGCGCCCGCCCTGTCGGTGGGCGGCTTCTCCATCCTGTCGCTGGCCGCCTCGGACCCGGCGCTGCTGCGGCTGATAGCCGACCGGGCGTTCCACACCGTCACCGAGGGCGGCGTGGAACTCCCCGTCAGCGCGGAGTTCCCCCTTGAGGAGGCCGCGCGGGCACACGCACTGGTCGAGTCGCGGACCAGCACCGGCAAGCTCCTGATCCGGGTGGCCGGCTGACCGCCCGGCCGCCCGGCTGACCGCCCGGCCGCCCGGCCGCCCGGCCGGCCGGGCGGCTTCCGGGGTTCAGCGCAGGCGTGCGGCGAACTCCGCCGCGGCGGCCCGCACCTCGGACTCCGTCCACTCCAGGGCCGATTCGCCCACGGTGACCTCGGCCATCGACAGCCCGGGCGGCCCGGGCTCGGAGAAGCGGCGCAGGCCGAACAGGCTGGTGCCGGTCTCCTCGGCCATGCGCAGCCCGGCGTCGTCCAGCGCGTCCGCCGGGTACGGCAGCCACATCTGGAACTGGTGGGTGTGGGGCTCGGCCGGGTGCGTCAGCGGCACCGCCACCCCGGCGTCCGCCAGGCCCTCGCGCAGCGCCCGCGCCACCGTCTTCGCGTGCGCGACGTACTCCGGCAGCCGCGGCAGCACCCGCTCCAGTCCGGCCAGTGCGGACAGCGCCGCCGGGAACTGGTGCGCGATCTGGCCGCCGTAGCGGTGCCGCCACGCCTTCGTCTCCGCCACGAAGTCCGCGGGGCCGGCGAGCGCGGCGCCCGAGAGCCCTTCCAGGGACTTGTAGAAGCTGACGTACACGCTGTCGGCGAGCCCGGCGATCTCCGGCAGCTGCCGGCCGAAGTGCGGGGCGCACTCCCACAGCCGGGCGCCGTCGAAGTGCACGACCGCGTCCCGCTCCCGGGCGGCGGCCACCGTGGCCTCCAGCTCCTCCCACGTCGGCAGCACGAACCCCGCGTCGCGCAGCGGAAGTTCCAGCATCAGCGTGCCGAACGGCTCGCCGAGGTCGCGAATCTCGTCCGCCTCCGGCAGCCGCCGCTCCCGCGTCGGGTGCACCGTACGCAGCCCGCTCACCGTGCTCAGCGCGTCCCGTTCGTACATCTCCGGGTGCGCCAGCGGGTGCAGGGCCACCACGGAGCTGCCCGTCCGCCCCGCCCACGCCCGCAGCGCCGCTTGCTGGGCCATCGTGCCCGTCGGGAAGAACGCGGCCGCCTCCGTGCCCAGAAGTGCCGCGACCCGCGTCTCCAACTCCGCCACGACGCCGTCGCCGTACATGTCCGCGGGTGCGTCCAGATCCACGCCCGCGGTCTCCGCGTCCCGCGCCAGTTGCGCCGACCACTCCCGCAGGGTGCGGTCGTGGCCGTCGCTCAGCACCCGCGTACACGCCTCCACGGCCGCCCGCCGCCGCTTCCGTAGCTGCTCCGTCGTTTCCATCCCCAAAGTGTGCGCTGCCGTGACGGGACCCTCCGGGGTGCCCCCGTCCCCGGGTTTCGGGACCACCTGCCGGTGGGTGGCTTCCCTCCGGGGCGGTGCGTTCAGTGGGTGCCGGGACCACCTGCCCGTGGGTGGCTTCCCCTCCGGGGTGCCCAATCCGGTCGGTGCCGGGATCTTGGCGGTGCGTCGTGGCTGGTCGCGCAGTTCCCCGCGCCCCCGGGTCTGCTCGGCTCTTCCCGCGGAAGAGGTTGCGCCCCGGAGGGGCGCGGGGAACGGCGCGCGCAACAGGCCACCGGCAGGTGGTCCCGGAACCCGGGGATGGGGGCACCCGGGGGGTCCGGGGAGCGACGTTCGCGTAAGGTTGACGAGAAGGGTCGCTGAGGCTGGGAGGCGTGGTGGAGCAGAAACCCGCGAGGCTCACGGTGGGCGTGGTGGGCGCGGGCCGGGTCGGCCCGGTCCTGGCGGCGGCGCTGGCACTGTCGGGCCACCGCCCGGTGGCCGCGAGCGGCGTGTCGGAGGCGTCCCGCCGCCGCGCGGAGACCCTGCTGCCGGGCGTCCCGCTGGTGGAGCCGGCCGAGGTGCTGGCCCGCGCGGACCTGGTGCTGCTGACGGTGCCGGACGACGCCCTGCCCGCACTGGTGCGCGGCCTGGCGGAGACCGGCGCCGTACGCCCGGGCCAGCTGCTGGTCCATGCGTCGGGCCGCTACGGCACCTCCGTGCTGGACCCCGCGCTGCGTGCGGGCGCGCTGCCGCTCGCGCTGCACCCGGCGATGACGTTCACCGGCACCCCGGTGGACGTCCAGCGCCTGGCCGGCTGCTGCTTCGGCGTCACCGCGCCGGGCGAGCTGCGCACGGCCGCGGAGGCGCTGGTGATCGAGATGGGCGGCGAGCCCGAGTGGATCGAGGAGTCCGCCCGCCCGCTCTACCACGCGGCCCTCGCGATCGGCGCCAACCACCTGGTCACGCTGGTCGCGCAGGCGATGGACCTGCTGCGGCAGGCAGGCGTGCAGGAGCCGGGCCGGATGCTCGGCCCGCTGCTGGGCGCCGCGCTGGACAACGCGCTGCGCTCCGGCGACGCCGCCCTGACCGGCCCGGTGGCCCGCGGCGACGCGGGCACGGTCGCCGCGCACCTGGCCGAACTGCGCGCCCGCGCACCGGAGAACGTCGCGTCGTACGTGGCGATGGCCCGGGCCACCGCGGACCGCGCGCTCGCCAACGGAATGCTCAAGGCCGAATACGCGGAGGCGCTGCTCGGCGCCCTCGCCGACGGGGGGACCCTATGACCCGACTCGTCCACCACGCCCGCGACCTGGCCCCCGCCTCGGCCGTGGTCATGACGATGGGCGCGCTCCACGACGGACACGCCGCCCTGATCCGCGCCGCCCGCGCGCACGCGGGGGACGGCGTGGTCACCGTCACCGTCTTCGTCAACCCGCTCCAGTTCGGGCCGAACGAGGACCTGGACCGCTACCCGCGCACCCTGGAGGCGGACGTGAAGCTCGCCGAGGCGGCGGGCGCCGACTTCGTCTTCGCGCCGGACACCGGCGAGGTGTACCCGGGCGGCCCGCCGCAGGTGCGGATCACCGCGGGCCCGATGGGGGAGGGGTTCGAAGGGGCGTCCCGGCCGGGCCACTTCGACGGGATGCTCACCGTGGTCGCCAAGCTGCTGCACCTGACCAACCCGCTGGCCCCCGCCGCCGGGACACCCCGCACGGCCGCGTTCTTCGGACAGAAGGACGCCCAGCAGCTCGCCCTGGTCCGGCGGATGGCCACCGACCTGAACTTCCCCGTCGACATCGTCTCCGTGCCGACGGTCCGCGAGGACGACGGTGTCGCGCTCTCCAGCCGCAACCGCTACCTGTCGCAGCAGGAGCGGGTCACGGCCAGGGCGCTGTCCCGGGCGCTGTTCGCCGGACGCGACGCCGCCGGGAGCGGCCCGCGGGCGGCCGTGGCCGCGGCCCGCGCCGTGCTGGACGCCGCCGCCCGCGAGCAGCCCCCGGTGGGCCTGGACTACCTCGCGCTCGTCGACCCCGCCACCTTCACCGAGGCCGCACCGGACCACACCGGTCCGGCCGTGCTCGCCGTCGCCGCCAAGGTCGGCGGCACCCGGCTGATCGACAACATCCCCCTGGAGTTCGGAGCCCCCGAATGACCTCCTCCGCTGCCGCCGACCCCGCCGGCATACGCCTGTCCGCCCCCGCTCCCGGCTGGTCGCTGGGCGCCGACGTGGTCGTGGTCGGCTCCGGCGTGGCCGGGCTGACCGTGGCGCTGCGCTGCGCCGCGGCCGGCGCCAAGGTCGTCGTGGTGACCAAGGCGCACCTGGACGACGGCTCCACCCGCTGGGCGCAGGGCGGGATCGCCGCCGCGCTCGGCGAGGGCGACACCCCGGCGCAGCACCTGGACGACACCCTTGTCGCGGGCGCGGGCCTGTGCGACGAGGACGCGGTGCGGCTCCTGGTCACCGAGGGCCCGGACGCGGTACGGCGGCTGATCTCCACCGGCGCCCGCTTCGACACCGACGACTCCGGCTCGATCCTGCTCACCCGTGAGGGCGGCCACCACCGCAGCCGCATCGCCCACGCGGGTGGTGACGCGACCGGTGCCGAGGTCTCCCGCGCCCTGATCGCCGCGGTGGTCGGCAACCCGGACATCGAGTTCGTAGAGAACGCCCTGGTGCTCGACCTGCTCACCGACGCCGAGGGCCGCACCGCGGGCGTCACCCTGCACGTGATGGGCGAGGGCGCCCGCGACGGAGTGGGGTCGGTACGCGCCCGCGCCGTGGTGCTGGCCACCGGCGGCATGGGGCAGGTCTTCTCCGCGACCACCAACCCGGCGGTGTCCACCGGCGACGGCGTGGCGCTCGCGCTGCGCGCCGGGGCCGAGGTCAGCGACCTGGAGTTCGTGCAGTTCCACCCGACCGTGCTGTGGCTGGGCCCGGACGCCGAGGGCCAGCAGCCGCTGGTGTCCGAGGCGGTCCGCGGCGAGGGCGCGCACCTGGTCGACGCCGACGGCGTGCGCTTCATGGTCGGGCAGCACGAACTCGCCGAGCTGGCGCCGCGCGACATCGTCGCCAAGGGCATCATGCGGCGGATGCAGGAGACCGGCGCCGCGCACATGTACCTGGACGCGCGGCACTTCGGCGCGCGGATGTGGGCCGAGCGGTTCCCGACGATCCTGGCCGCCTGCCGCGCCCACGGCATCGACCCGGTGACCGAGCCGATCCCGGTCGCGCCCGCCGCGCACTACGCCTCCGGCGGGGTGCGGACCGACCTGCGCGGGCGCACCACCGTGCCGGGCCTGTACGCCTGCGGGGAGGTGGCCTGCACCGGCGTGCACGGCGCGAACCGGCTCGCCTCGAACTCCCTGCTGGAGGGGCTGGTCTTCGCCGAGCGGATCGCCGCCGACGTGGTGGCGGGCACCGGTCCGGAGCCGGGCGAGCCGGTGGCGCCCGCCCCGGCGCGCACCCCGCTGCTGGCCTCCGAGGCGCGCTACGAGGTGCAGCGGATCATGACCGCGGGCGCCGGGGTGCTGCGCAGCGCGGAGAGCCTGGCCGCGGCGGCGGGCGCGCTGGAGCGGCTGCACACCGCGGCCGTGGAGGCGTACGAGCGGGACGGCAAGACGGCCGAGCCGTGCGTGGAGACGTGGGAGGCGACCAACCTGGGCCTGGTGGCCCGGGTGCTGGTGGCCGCCGCCCGGCGCCGCGAGGAGACCCGCGGCTGCCACTGGCGCGAGGACCGGCCCGACCGGGACGACCGGCAGTGGCGCCGGCACCTGGTGGTGCGGCTCACCCCGCACCACACCCTGGACGTGGCCACCACCGAGGGACCGGGCCTGCCGGCCACCCGCCCCGGTCCGGTCCCGGCGGTCACCCCGTCCGCCGGGATCGGGGATGATGGGGCCGCCGCCGCACCGCGGCGGGCGCAGCCGTGACCGGCGGTCCGGGCCCCGGCCCGCGGCGGCGCACCGCGGCCCCGGCGGACCGCGGCCCGCACCAGCAGTGGACGACGCAACGTACGCGGCAAGGCACGCAGCACACGAAGGAGCTTCCGTGACATCCTCCGACGGCCCTGACCGGCCCCAGCCCGTCGCTCTTCCGCTGCCGACGTTCGGCCCGCCCGCCGAGTCCGCGGGCGGCGGCTGCGGCGACGGCTGCGGCTGCGGCGACGCCCACGACCCGTACGACCTGGACCCGCTGGAGTGCGGCCTGGACCCGGACCTCGCCGCGCTGATCGTGGACGCCGGCCTGGACCCGGTCCAGGTCGAGGACATCGCGCACATGGCGATCGAGGAGGACCTCGACCAGGGCGTGGACGTCACCACGGTGGCGACCGTGCCCGAGGACGCCTTCTCCACCGGGGACTTCACCGCGCGCGAGAACGGCACCGTGGCGGGGCTGCGGGTCGCCGAGGCGGTGCTGTCGGTGGTGTGCACCGACGAGTTCGAGGTGGAGCGGCACGTCGAGGACGGCGACCGGGTCGCCGCCGGGCAGAAGCTGCTGACCGTGCGCACCCGCACCCGCGACCTGCTCACCGCCGAGCGCAGCGCGCTGAACCTGCTGTGCCGGTTGTCGGGCATCGCCACCGCCACCCGCGCCTGGGCCGACGCCCTGGAGGGCAGCAAGGCGCAGGTGCGCGACACCCGCAAGACCACGCCGGGTCTGCGCGCGCTGGAGAAGTACGCGGTGCGCTGCGGCGGCGGCACCAACCACCGGATGTCGCTGTCGGACGCGGCCCTGGTCAAGGACAACCACGTGGTCGCCGCGGGCGGTGTCGCGGCCGCCTTCAAGCTGGTCCGCGAGGAGTTCCCCGAGGTGCCGATCGAGGTCGAGGTGGACACCCTGCACCAGGTCCGCGAGGTGGTGGACGCCGGGGCCGACCTGATCCTGCTGGACAACTTCACGCCCGCCGAGACCGAGGAGGCGGTCGCGATCGTCGGCGGCCGCGCCCTGCTGGAGTCCTCCGGCCGGCTCACGCTGGACAACGCCCGCGCCTACGCCGACACCGGGGTGGACTTCCTGGCGGTGGGGGCGCTCACCCACTCCTCCCCGATCCTCGACATCGGCCTCGACCTGCGAGCGGAAGCGTAGAGGCGGATGCTGCTCACCATCGACGTCGGCAACACCCACACCGTGCTCGGGCTCTTCGACGGCGAGGAGATCGTGGAGCACTGGCGGATCTCCACCGATCCGCGCCGCACGGCCGACGAACTGGCGGTCCTGCTCCAGGGCCTGATGGGCATGCACCCGCTGCTGGGCGACCTCGGTGACGGCATCGACGGCATCGCGATCTGCTCCACGGTGCCGTCGGTGCTGCACGAGCTGCGCGAGGTGACCCGGCGGTACTACGGCGACGTGCCGGCGGTCCTCGTCGAGCCGGGCGTCAAGACCGGCGTGCCGATCCTGGTCGACCACCCCAAGGAGGTCGGCTCGGACCGGATCATCAACTCGCTGGCCGCCGTACACCTGTACGGCGGCCCGTGCATCGTGGTCGACTTCGGCACCGCCACCACCTTCGACGCGGTCACCGCCCGCGGTGAGTACGTGGGCGGCGCGATCGCCCCGGGCATCGAGATCTCCGTCGACGCGCTCGGCATGCGCGGCGCCCAGCTGCGCAAGATCGAGCTGGCCCGTCCGCGCAGCGTCATCGGCAAGAACACCATCGAGGCGATGCAGTCCGGCATCCTCTACGGCTTCGCCGGACAGGCCGACGGCATCGCCGAGCGGATGGCGCGGGAGCTGGCCGACGACCCGGACGACGTCACCGTGATCGCCACCGGCGGCCTGGCGCCCCTGGTGCTGGGCGAGGCGTCCCTGATCGACGCGCACGAGCCGTGGCTCACCCTGATCGGACTGCGCCTGGTCTACGCCCGCAACGCCCCGGCCACCGCGTAGCGCCACCGGGCGCCTCCTCCCCGGCGCGGCCCCGCGGACGGCCGGGCGCCGCGCGGCTTCCCGCCGAGCCGCGCGGCGTTACGTGAGGTTTGTCCGCTTAACGATTAATGTCCATGCATGCCAACGCCACATGGAAACCGAGGGGGAATGGCGTTCAGCGCGGACGAGGTGCGCGTGCTCCGGCGCGCGCTCGCGGAGGTGCTGGGCCCGCACGCGACCGCCGGGACCGCCGCCGTGGTGGTCGCCCCGCGCCCCGCGGAGTACGTACAGGACTGCCTGCGGCTCGCCGGCGGCCTGGACGACGCCGTACGGGAGGCGGGCCGGATGCGCGCCTTCCACCTGGCCGAGCTGCACCGCTACCGCCTGGCGCTGCCCGGCGCGGCGAGCGGCTACCTCGACCGCCTGGCCACCGCCCTCGACAGCGGCTACCTGCCCGGACCCGACGACCTCGCCGCACTGCGCCGGCTGCGCGCCCTGCCCACCGCGACCGGGGAGCACCGCCGCCGTACCGCCCTGCTGCACCGCTGCGAAACCCTTGCGGAGAACGACGTACGCCAGCGTCTGGAGGCCCACATGCCCGCCCCGCGCCGCCTGCTGTCCCTGCCCCTGCCGGCCGCCGTCCCCGCTCCCGCCCCCCGTGCGGCCGGGGACGCCGACCAGCCCAAGCCGCGCCCGGTGCCGGCGCCCGGCGCCAAGCCGAAGCCGGCCGCCCCGCCGCCGGCCGAACCCCGCGAGCCGGGCCGCCGCACCCCCACTCCGGCGGAGATCTGGCCGCCCCGCCGCACGGACCGGAAACCGGACGAGGCCCGCTCCGCCTAGCGCGAACGGGGGTGGCTACGCTGGGCGCCATGAACTATGTCTCGGCCATCGTGCCGCCGCTGGTGATGGCGGTGCTCTTCACCGCGCTGATCGTGACCATCGTCAAGAACCAGGGCGGCGCCAACAAGGCCAAGGAGGACGCCGCCGTGGACGCCGCGCTGGCCGCCGCCGAGGCCGCGCAGGCCGCCCGGACCGCCACCCCCGACGAGCGCTGACCCACCCGAGCGCTCCTGACCGGGCCGCGGCGCACCGCCGCCCGGTGCGCCGCGAAGAGCGGTAATTACGACATTCGTCGCGTTTCGCCCGTAGTATTTCCGGTGTGCCCCGACCACTCGGAGAACTCGAAGACGCCGTGATGACCCGGGTGTGGGAGTGGAACCGCGCGGTCACGGTTCGTGAGGTACTCGAAGACCTCTCACGGGATCGTTCCATCGCCTACACAACGGTGATGACCGTAATGGACAACCTCCGGCAGAAGGGCTGGCTGCGCCGGGAGGCGGAAGGCCGCGCATATCGCTATGAGGCGGTATCGACGCGTGCGGCGTACTCGGCCGCACTGATGAACGAAGCCTGGGCGGCGAGCGACAACCCGGCCGAGGCCCTCGTCCACTTCTTCGGCATGATGTCCCCGGAACAGCGCGAAGCCGTGCGGGACGCATTGCGCATCATCCAGTCCGTGGACCCCTCCGGCCCGGCGGAACCCGAAGGGCGATAGCGTCCGCCCATGCCCCTGATGTCGAATGACGTGACCATCCGCCGGGCCCGTACCGGCGATGTCCCCGCTCTGCGGCGGCTGCTGGACTCCTATGCCAGGGACGGCATCCTGCTCGACAAGGCCACGGTGACCCTTTATGAGGACCTCCAGGAGTTCTGGGTGGCCGAACGCGACGAGGACGCCGAGGTGGTCGGCTGCGGCGCGCTGCACGTGATGTGGGAGGACCTGGCCGAGGTCAGGACGCTCGCCGTGCACCCCTCGCTGCGCGGGGCCGGCGTGGGCCACCAGGTGCTGGCCAAGTTGCTGCACACTGCACGCTGGCTGGGCGTCAGGCGTATTTTCTGCCTCACCTTCGAAGTCGACTTCTTCGCCCGGCACGGCTTCGTCGAGATCGGCGAGACCCCGGTGGACGGCGATGTCTTCGGCGAGCTGCTGCGTTCCAATGACGAGGGTGTCGCAGAGTTCCTGGACCTGGAGCGAGTGAAACCCAACACCTTGGGTAACAGCCGGATGCTGCTGCAACTCTGAGACCGGTATGTCCGGATCGCGCGGGCGCACAGGTGGGCCACTTCGCGCAAGGGGTTTGTGTTTTTCGGTGAAAGGCGCTTTGCTTTTACCGTTAATCCGTTTTCGATGAAAGGGAAGCCGGTGGCACAGAAGGTTCAGGTCCTTCTTGTGGACGACCTCGACGGCGGCGAGGCCGACGAGACCGTGACGTTCGCGCTCGACGGCGTGACGTACGAGATCGACCTCACCACGGAGAATGCCGACAAGCTGCGCGGGTTGCTCAACCCGTACACGGACAGTGGCCGCCGCACCGGTGGCCGTGCCGGGCGGGGCCGCACCAAGGCCGTGCGCGGTGGCAGCAGCTCCAGCCAGGACACCGCGAAGATCCGTGCGTGGGCCAAGGAGAAGGGCTACGACGTCAACGACCGCGGTCGCGTCCCCGCGACCATCCGTGAGGCGTACGAGAAGGCCCACGGCTGATCAGGGCAGCGCGCCCGCAGTGCGACGCGGTGGCAGGCGGTCGCCAGTGCGGCCACCAGTGCGGTGAGTCCGACGGGAACCCCCGTTTCGTCGGCTTCGCGGGCCACGCGCAGCGCGGGCACGGTCGACTCCACGTCGAACCCCGGCCGAGGAGGCCGCAGCCACACCGGTGCCGACCGGTCGTACGCGGCCTCCCTGCGGCCCCACTCGGGGTGCGCTGGAGCCCGCAGGGTCCGCCCTGCGCCCAGGGCCGCCAGGTCCAGCTCGATGCCCCCCCACTCCAGCCACTCCAGCAGTCCGGGCAGCTCTTCGGCCGTCCCCGCGGCGACCAGCAGCCGCACTCGGTGGCCGTCCAGCGCCACCGGCCCGAGCAGGCCCGGACGGGAGAACCGGCTCAGCATCGCGAAGCCCGCCTCCGCCGGCACGTCGAGCGCGTCGAACCGCACGCCCGTGACCAGTGCCGGAGGCGGGCCGTCGACGACCGGCCAACCCAGCTCGTGCTCGTACCAGCCCATGCCGTGTCAACTGCCGCACCGAGGCGGCGGTTACGTACCGTCCGGCATCGAACACACCTGGTGATGCCGGTGGCCTGGGCGCCCCCCGGAGCGGGCCCCGCGATGGCCGGAAACCGGCGCGCGGTGTTCGCCCTTAGCGCAGAGCGGAGTGCCCGCGCGGTGTGGATTGTCGGCGACCGAGGGTAAGAACTACCTAGTGGGAAGGGCTGGTGTTCGAGCAGGCGGGGCGGGCGTTCGCCACGGGCGTACTGATTGAGAGGGTATTCGCCTGGCCTGCGGGAACATCGTCTCGCACCATCGAGGTTGTGGGAGTGACGTCAGCCGGTTGCGCGGCTTTCCCCGCGAGAGCGGGGGTGATTCGCGAGCGGCGCCGCTGTGCGGGACTAGCATGCGGAAGGACAGGGAGGGGACCGACCCCTCACTGCCCGACCGCTCTGAGGAGCGATTAACGATGTTCGAGAGGTTCACCGACCGCGCGCGGCGGGTTGTCGTCCTGGCTCAGGAAGAAGCCCGGATGCTCAACCACAACTACATCGGCACCGAGCACATCCTCCTGGGCCTGATCCACGAGGGTGAGGGTGTCGCCGCTAAGGCCCTGGAGAGCCTCGGGATTTCTCTTGAGGCGGTCCGCCAGCAGGTGGAGGAGATCATCGGCCAGGGGCAGCAGGCCCCGTCCGGCCACATCCCCTTCACCCCCCGTGCCAAGAAGGTGCTGGAGCTGTCGCTCCGCGAGGCCCTTCAGCTCGGCCACAACTACATCGGCACCGAGCACATCCTGCTCGGCCTGATCCGCGAGGGCGAGGGCGTCGCCGCCCAGGTCCTGGTGAAGCTGGGCGCCGATCTCAACCGGGTCAGGCAGCAGGTCATCCAGCTGCTGTCCGGCTACTCCGGCGGGAAGGAGTCGGCCACGGCCGGCGGGCCGGCCGAGGGCACCCCCTCGACCTCGCTCGTGCTGGACCAGTTCGGCCGCAACCTCACCCAGGCCGCTCGGGAGACCAAGCTCGACCCGGTGATCGGGCGCGAGAAGGAGATCGAGCGGGTCATGCAGGTGCTGTCCCGCCGCACCAAGAACAACCCGGTGCTCATCGGCGAGCCCGGCGTCGGCAAGACCGCCGTCGTGGAGGGCCTGGCCCAGGCGATCGTCAAGGGCGAGGTGCCCGAGACGCTCAAGGACAAGCAGCTCTACACGCTCGACCTCGGCGCCCTGGTGGCCGGCTCGCGGTACCGCGGTGACTTCGAGGAGCGCCTGAAGAAGGTGCTCAAGGAGATCCGCACCCGCGGCGACATCATCCTGTTCATCGACGAGCTGCACACCCTGGTGGGCGCCGGCGCGGCCGAGGGCGCGATCGACGCGGCCTCGATCCTGAAGCCGATGCTGGCCCGCGGTGAACTCCAGACCATCGGTGCCACCACGCTCGACGAGTACCGCAAGTACCTGGAGAAGGACGCCGCGCTCGAGCGCCGCTTCCAGCCGATCCAGGTCGCGGAGCCGTCGCTGCCGCACACCATCGAGATCCTCAAGGGCCTGCGGGACCGGTACGAAGCCCACCACCGCGTCTCCATCACCGACGAGGCGCTCGTGCAGGCGGCCACGCTCGCCGACCGCTACATCTCGGACCGGTTCCTGCCGGACAAGGCGATCGACCTGATCGACGAGGCGGGCTCGCGGATGCGCATCCGCAGGATGACCGCGCCGCCGGACCTGCGCGAGTTCGACGAGAAGATCGCCGAGGTGCGCCGGGAGAAGGAGTCCGCGATCGACTCGCAGGACTTCGAGAAGGCCGCCTCCCTGCGGGACAACGAGAAGCAGCTCCTCGCCGCGAAGTCCAAGCGGGAGAAGGAGTGGAAGGCCGGCGACATGGACGTCGTCGCGGAGGTCGACGGCGAGCTGATCGCCGAGGTCCTGGCCACCGCCACCGGCATCCCGGTCTTCAAGCTGACCGAGGAGGAGTCCACCCGGCTGCTGCACATGGAGGACGAGCTCCACAAGCGCATCATCGGGCAGGTCGACGCGGTCAAGGCGCTCTCCAAGGCGATCCGCCGTACCCGTGCCGGTCTGAAGGACCCCAAGCGTCCCGGCGGCTCGTTCATCTTCGCCGGCCCGTCCGGCGTCGGTAAGACCGAGCTGTCCAAGGCGCTCGCGGAGTTCCTCTTCGGCGACGAGGACGCGCTGATCTCGCTCGACATGTCCGAGTTCAGCGAGAAGCACACCGTCTCGCGGCTCTTCGGCTCCCCGCCCGGATACGTGGGATACGAAGAGGGCGGCCAGCTCACCGAGAAGGTGCGCCGCAAGCCGTTCTCGGTCGTGCTCTTCGACGAGGTCGAGAAGGCGCACCCGGACATCTTCAACAGCCTGTTGCAGATTCTGGAGGACGGCCGGCTGACCGACTCCCAGGGCCGGGTGGTCGACTTCAAGAACACCGTCATCATCATGACCACCAACCTCGGCACCCGGGACATCTCCAAGGGCTTCAACCTGGGCTTCGCCGCCCAGGGCGACACCAAGTCCGGGTACGAGCGGATGAAGAACAAGGTCAGCGACGAGCTCAAGCAGCACTTCCGCCCCGAGTTCCTCAACCGGGTGGACGACGTGATCGTCTTCCCGCAGCTCAGCCAGGAGGACATCCTCCAGATCGTCGACCTGATGATCAGCGCGGTCGACGAGCGGCTGCGCGACCGCGACATGGGCATCGAGCTGAGCCTGGAGGCCAAGGAACTGCTTTCCAAGCGCGGCTACGACCCGGTGCTCGGCGCCCGGCCGCTGCGCCGGACCATCCAGCGCGAGATCGAGGACACCCTCTCGGAGAAGATCCTCTTCGGCGAGCTGCGCCCCGGTCACATCGTGGTCGTGGATGTCGAGGGCGAAGGCGAGTCGGCGAAGTTCACCTTCCGCGGCGAGGAGAAGGTCACCGTGGCCGACGCCCCGCCCGTGGAGACGGCCGGCGGCGCGCCGAACCTCTCCAAGGAGTGACGCTGCGCATGCGGTGACCGCATCGAAAGGGCCCGGCCCCGGCACCCCGTAAGGGGAGCCCGGGGCCGGGCCCTTTTCGGGTGCCGGGCCTGGGGAAGTCCAGAACAGGTCTAGAACTCGACCGTGACGTCCGGGAGCGCGTCCGCGTTGTGGACGGCTGCCGGGCTGGTGCCGCGCAAAGTGATCCGGCGCAACCGGGGCAGCTCTGCGAACGGTGCGAGGTCGACCGACCGGGGCACGGCGCCGCGCCCCACTCCCGGCCGGATCTCCAGCTCCTCCACGCCGGGGAAGTGCCGGAGCACCTGGAGGTGCGGCGGCTGGTCCCGCACCAGCCGGGTGGACAGGACGCGGATGTTCGGCAGGGGCGGGAAGTCCGGCTCGAAAAGCGCTGCGATCCCGTCGCTGACCGACAGCGAGGCCAGCGCGGGCAGGGCGCCGAGCCGGTCCCAGTCGGCGCGGGCGAAACGGTCCGGCTGCGGCGAGTGGCAGCCCAGGTGCTGCAATGCGGTCAGCCGCTCGATGCCCTCCAGTCCCCGGGTGCCGTAGGTGGTGTAGAGGCGGGTGAGCGGCAGGTCGCCGGGCAGCAGGGCCATCCCCTGCCAGGTGTCGGCGTAGCTGTTCAGGGCCAGGGAGGTCAGATGCGGGAGATCCCCGAGCACGCGGAGACCGATCTCCCCGGTCAGGTCGGACAGGTGCAGCTGGCGCAGCGGCAGGTCCGCCAGCGGTGAGAGGTCGGTGAGCTCGCGGCAGTTGTAGAGGTCGAGCTCCCGCAGCAGGAGCAGTCGGCGGCACAGCCGGGCCAGCATCGCGTCGTCGACCGCGTCCGTCCACGTCAGGGTGGTCAGCTCCGGGGCGTGCAGGACGTCGTCGAAGCCGCCGCCGAGTGTCGCATGGGCGGCGACGTGCTCGACCCCGCCCAGCGCGAGGACGGCGCGCAGTTCGTCAATGGTGCGGACCTCGTAGCGCGTGTTGGCCCGGGGCAGATGATCCAGCACCTCGGCGGCGAAGTGCTGCCGGTCGGCGTCGGGCGGGAACTGGGCCAAGAGCCTCCGCACGTCGGCTGCTTCGTGGTCGGTGAAACGGGCCAGCAGGGGGACCGCCGCGTCGCCGCCGATCTGCCAGGCGGTGTTCACCACTGCCGCCGCCTCCTCGTCAGTCAGTCTGTCCGGGCCCGGCAGAAGCTCCAGGACCAGCGGGCCCACGTCGGCGAGCTTTATCGCCTCACTGAACGTCCGCGGCGGGATCAGGGCCGCGCCGCGCTCCTCGACCTCCTCCCGGATCGCCGGGTCCAGCTCGGTGGCGTGCTCCAGGCAGGCCAGGGCGAGCAGGTGGAGGCGGCTGCGGTGGGTCTTCGTACGGTCGCCGCGGGTGAGGACCTTGCGCAGCAGGCGGGCGCGTTCGTCGGGCCGGGCGTGGGCGACGGCCATCCGGATCACGTCGGCCCACTGGTCCTGGTGGGCGTTGCGGGCCATCAGGTCGAAGTCGCGCTCCTCGATCGCGGCCTTCGCGGCCAGGTAGTCCTGGAAGGTGCGGTGGACGAAGTCCACGGTGGCCCCGGAGACCGGCTCGCGGATCAGGCCGCTGCGGTCCAGCAGGTGGCGGTAGACGTCCTCGGCGCCGCCCAGCGCGTCCCGGACCGCGGGCATCGCGGGCAGGGCGGCCGCGACCAGGTCGACCGCGTCGGCCCGGTCCATCTCCGCCTGGCCGTTCTTCACCAGCCAGTACGCCAGTTTCTGGAGCAGCTGGATCTGCGGAGCCTCGGTGAGCAGCGGTTCGAGGTCGCGCTCGCGGTCGCGCCGGTTGAGCAGCATCGACAGCGCGGCGTCGTAGAGCTCCTTGCGGCCGGTGGGCAGGTAGCCGTTGCGGTCGCGGTGCAGGGCGCAGATGAGGCTGCACATGAGGGGGTTGGTGGCGAGCCGGGCGAGGTCCTGCTTGCGGCCTAGGGCCTGTTGCAGGGTGTGCTCGAAGCCGTCGAGGCGGGCGAGTTCCGCGGTGTCGCCGGGCACGGTGGCGCGGGCCGCGTCGTGCCAGCGGGCGGTGAAGGCGCGGACGTCGGCGCGGCTCATCGGGGCGAGGGTCAGCTCGGTGAACCCCTCGTCGGCGAGCCAGGCGTCCTCGACGGCGGACGGGCGGGAGGTGACCAGCCAGCGGTTGCCCGGATAGGTGCCGAGCAGCAGCCGCAGCCAGTCGCCGACCCGCTCCCGGGTGCGCTCGTCCACCTCGTCCAGGCCGTCCACCAGTACCAGGGCGCGCCGGTCGGTGAGGACTTGCTCGGTCCAGCCCGGGGGAGCGGTGAGCGGGGTGCCCACCGCGGTCAGGAAGTCCGCGGGCATCGGCAGCCGCTCCTGGCGGGCGACGGTCCGCAGCGGCAGGACGTACGGCACCAGGCCGTGCAGGTGGCGCAGGTGCTCGCCGAGGTCCTGCCGCGCGGCGCCGACCGCGAGCCACTGCACCAGGGTGCTCTTGCCGGAGCCGGCCACCCCGCGCAGCAGCACCAGTTCCTGCCCGGCGAGCGCCTGCTCCGCCGGGAGCGGCCCGGTGCGCGGTGCGCCGCCGGCGGCGCCGCCGACCGCGTCCGGGTCCGGCCGGCCGGCGGCCCAGCGCGCGGCGCCGGCGCCGCGGTCGGCGGTGACCTCCAGCCCGTAGTACGCGCTGTCCAGCGGCCAGGTGACGCGGGAGCGGGCGGAGAAGTCGATGCCGAAGATCCGCAGGGTGCCGTGGTGCCGGGCGAGGTGGTCGGCGTAGCGGGACTCGAAGTCGGTGGGGCGGCGGGGCGGGCCGACCAGGCGGGGCATGCGGTAGCCGTGGCCGGTCAGGGCGGCGGCGAAGGACTCGTCGCCGAGCAGCCGGGCGAGCGGGGTGAAGGCGATCCGGCTCTGCTGCCAGCCGTTCTGCTGGGCGACGACCACGCCGAGCAGGGCGCCGCCGGTCAGGACGGCCGCACCGGACAGGCCCGCCCACGGGGACGGGCCGTCGGCGGGGGCGGGGGGCGAGGCGCCGTCCACCACGAGGACGCCGTACTCGCTGAAGAGGTTGGAGCCGGGCTTGTAGGTGCCGACGACCTGTTCGGTGTCCAGCCGGTCGCCGTCGGTGCGCTGCACGTAGGGGAAGCCGATCGCCTCGCACCCGGCGACGGGGTCGAGGGAGGCGGTGTTCGCCCAGCGGTCGGCGGTGCGGAAGGCGGCGGCGGGGGCGAGCGGCTGCTCGGTGGTGACCAGGGCCACGTCGATGCCGCGCCCCGGGTCGTACCAGGCGCCGGCCCGCCGGCCCGCGGCGCCGTCCGGGCCGCCGGGCGCGGTGAGCAGCACGGGGGCGTCGCCGGCGACGACATGGGCGGCGGTCAGCACCAGGGTGGGCGTGAGCAGGTAGCCGCTGCCCTGGACGGTGCCGGACTGGAGGACCGCGAGGCGGTAGGGGGCGGGCGGGCGGACCGGGCGCGGCGTCGGGTGCGCGGCCACGACGCGGTCAGCTCTCGTACCGCACGCTCGACGCGTCGCCGCGCGGGGCGCCGATCAGGAGGTGGCCGCCGGTCGCGGACTTCGGGTGCAGGGTCAGGGCGACGGTGTGGGTGCTGCCGGAGGTGCGGGAGCCCTCGGCGCCGGCTTCGACGATCCAGGCCTTGACGCCGCCGCGGCCGGTCCTGGTGCGCTGGAGCTCCACGGTGAACTCCATGCGGATCTCGCCGACCTCGAAGCGCACCTCCGCGCCGGCGCCGCGCACCGCGCCCTCCATCAGCCCGGCACGTACGGCCTCGACGGCGTCGGCCAGTTCCATGCCGGTCACGGCCGGCGCGGATTCGTTCGGTGTGGTCATGGTCGGTCCCCCCTCTGGTCCCCGGAAAACAGCCGTTCCCACGGTAGTGCCGGTGAGGTGTCCCACGTGACGCGGACCACTTACTAACGGAAATAGTGCCGGGTGCGCAGCGCGGAACCCACAGGGAACGCACAGGCGGCAATGCGGACATAACGCATCTTTTCTCCTACGAATGTCCGTAGTAAGGGGGGTCCTTGCCCATGTCCGGAATGCCGGGTTACCAAGGATTCGCGACGGGCCGCTGCCGGATTCGTCGCTCCCCCATCCAGTGAGGTCATTTCTTCATGCGCAAGAACTCCACGACGCAGAACCGCACCCCGAAGACCGTTACCCGCGGCCGGGTCGCCGTAGTGGGCGGCGGCCTGGTGGCGGCACTCGCCTTGGGCTCTACGGCGGCCTTCGCCGCCACGTCGCACTCCTCCTCCGAGGCCTCCTCGGGCTTCATGAACGCGGCCACGGTCGCGAACGTCTCCGACGCCGTGCAGGCGAAGACCGCTGCCGCGAAGACCACCGCCGCGAAGACCGCGGCCCAGACCGCGGCCAAGGCGAAGGCCGACGCCAAGGCGAAGAAGGCCGCCGCGGCCAAGAAGCTCCAGGCGTCCTGGGTGACCCCGGTCACCGGCTACACCCTCGGTGCGGGCTACGCCCAGGTGGGCAAGCACTGGGCGCACACCCACTCCGGCCAGGACTTCGTCGTCAACAGCGGCACCACCGTGCGCGCCGCGCACAGCGGCACCGTGGTGACCGCCGGCTGGGGCGGCGCCTACGGCAACAACATCGTGATCAAGCACGGCTCGCACCTGTACACGCAGTACGGCCACCTGTCGAAGATCGGCGTGCACGTCGGCGAGCACGTGAACACCGCGCAGACCATCGGCCTGTCCGGCTCCACCGGCAACTCCACCGGCCCGCACCTGCACTTCGAGGTCCGGACCACGCCGTACTACGGCTCCTCCGTCGAGCCGCTGCACTTCCTGCGCGCCCACGGCGTCAACCCGTAAGGCGGGCGGAACCCACGAAATGAGGACCCGGGCACCCATGGTGCCCGGGTCCTCGCGCGCTCCCGCCCGCGCGGGCGCGGTCAGGTCCGCGCGAGGTCGTGCTCGGCCTGCGCGACCAGGTCGAGCGCCACCGCGAGGATCGCCCCGCGCTTCTCCTCGTCATCGCCCTCGACGCTCTGCATCACGTGCATCCCCGCGTGCATCGAGAACAGCGCCGTCAGCGAGCGGATCTGCGCGGTCATCGGCGAGCTCGGCTCGGTGAGCAGCTCGCTGAGCGCCTTTATCCGGATCTTGAGGGACTCCCCGATCGCCAGGTCGCGGACGGTGGCCTGGTTCTCCTGGAGGAAGCGGAAGAGGTCGCCGGCGCTCCACAGCGCGTCGCAGTAGCGGCGCAGCAGCTCCTGCTTCGTCTCCAGCGTGTGCGGCTGGCCCTGCGCCCAGGTGATCAGGTCGTCGATCGGGGCCGTGAGGTCCGCCGAGATGCTGATCAGGATGTCTTCCTTGGTCTTGAAGTGGTAGTAGAGCGCCGCCTTGGTGACGTTCAGCCGCTCGGCGATCTCCCGCAGCGACGTCTTCTCGTACCCCTGCTCGGCGAAGAGCTTCAGGGCGACGTCCTGGATGCGGTGGCGTGTGTCGCTGCGCCGGGTCTGGTGCGGTGTGGCCATGGCGGTCGCTCTCCTGCTGCACTGCGCGTGGCCTGGTGCGGCCACTGCGTGACGGGCCTCCTCACGGTACGGCCCCACCACGACCTTACGCACTTACTTGACGCCCGGCTAGTTAGCCCCTACCTTGCTTTTCGACCAGAACTAGCCGGGCGGCAAGTAAGTTCCAGCGAACGACTCCGCCCTCCTCCCGGAGGAAGGGACGCCGGTCATGACCCAGACCGAAGCGCCGCTCAGCAAGCAGCCGCCCGCGGCCGCGGCACCCCGCGAGCGCAGTGTGCGGGTGGTGATGGCGGGCCTGCTGATCGCCATGCTGCTCGCGATGCTCGACAACATGATCGTCGGCACCGCGATGCCCACGATCGTCGGCGAGCTCGGCGGCCTGAACCACCTGTCGTGGGTGGTCACCGCCTACACGCTGGCCACCGCCGCCTCGACCCCGATCTGGGGCAAGCTCGGCGACCTGTACGGCCGCAAGGGGATCTTCCTCACCTCGATCGTGCTGTTCCTGATCGGCTCGGCGCTGTCCGGGATGTCGCAGTCCATGGACCAGCTCATCGCCTTCCGCGCGGTCCAGGGCCTGGGCGCGGGCGGCCTGATGGTCGGCGTGATGGCGATCATGGGCGACCTGATCCCGCCCCGCGAGCGCGGCAAGTACCAGGGCATGATCGCCGGCGTGATGGCCGTGGCGATGATCGGCGGTCCGCTGGTCGGCGGCTCGATCACCGACAACTGGGGCTGGCGATGGAGCTTCTACATCAACCTGCCGATCGGCGCGGTCGCCCTCGCCGTGGTCACCGTCGTGCTGCACCTGCCGAAGCGGAAGCCCGGCGCCGCCCGGATCGACTACCTCGGCGCCGCCCTGCTCACCGTGGCGATCACCTCGCTGGTGCTGCTGACCACCTGGGGCGGCACCCAGTACGCCTGGGGCTCCGGGCAGATCCTCGGCCTGCTGGTGCTCGGCGTGGTCACCCTGGCCGGCTTCCTCTACACCGAGACCCGCGCCGCCGAGCCGGTGCTGCCGCTGCGCATCTTCCGCAGCCGCAACTTCACCCTGATCTCGGTGATCGGCTTCCTCGTCGGCTTCACCATGTTCGGCGCGATGACCTTCCTGCCGCTCTACCAGCAGACCGTGCAGGGCGCCTCGGCCACCAACTCCGGCCTGCTCCTGCTGCCGATGCTGCTGGCGATGATGGCGGTGTCGATGGTCGCCGGGCGGCTGACCACCAGCACCGGCCGCTACAAGGTCTTCCCGATCGTCGGCGGGGTGCTGATCACCATCGGGCTCTACCTGCTGTCCACGATGGGCGTCGACACCTCCCGCACCGTCTCCGGCGTGTACATGGCCGTGCTCGGCGCCGGGATGGGCTGCATCATGCAGATCACCATGCTGGTGGCGCAGAACAGCGTGGACATGCGGGACATGGGCGTCGGCTCCTCGTCCGCGACGCTCTTCCGCACCATCGGCGGCTCCTTCGGCGTCTCGCTCTTCGGCGCGCTGTTCTCGCACCGGGTGCAGGACGTCATGGCCTCGCGGCTGGGCGGCAAGGGCGCGGCGGCGCTCGGCGGCGGTGCCCAACTCGACCCCAAGGCGGTCGCCCGCCTGTCCGCCACCGTGAAGGACGGCTACTTCCACGCGGTGTCCGCCGGCACCCACCAGGTGTTCCTGTGGGGCACCGTGGTCAGCGTGATCGGGTTCGTCGCCGCGCTCTTCGTCGTCGAGACGCCGCTGCGGGGTGCGGGCCCCAAGGAGGAGGTCCCCGCGGACGGGGCGCCGGAGCCGGTCGACGCGGTCTGAGGGCCCGGAAGGCCGTCGGACGCTCAGCCGCGGGGGAGCATCAGCTGGGCGACGGCGCCGCCGCCGTCGGCCGCCGGGGCGTTGCGGAAGGTCAGGCGGGCGCCGAGGACGCGGGTCTGGCCGACCGCGATGGTCAGGCCCAGCCCGTGGCCGCCGCCCGCGCGGTCGGTGCGGCCGGTGCGGAAGCGGCTGGGCCCCTCCCGCAGCAGGTCCGCGGGGAAGCCCGGGCCGTGGTCGCGGACCCGTACGAAGGCGCCGTCGACCAGGACCTCGATCGGGGCCGCGCCGTGCCGCAGCGCGTTGGCCAGCAGGTTGCCGAGGACCCGCTCCAGGCGGCGCGGGTCGGTCGGCACCACGGCGTCCTCGGCGACGGTCACGGTGGCGCCGGGCGCGAGCACGGGCACCCGGCGCCGTACGAAGTCGCCCAGCGCGATGTCCTGGAGCTCGGGGTGCTCGGCGGCGCCGTCCAGCCGGGCCACTTCGAGGACGTCCTCCACGAGGGTGCGCAGCGCGTGCACCCGGTCACGGACGAGTTCGGCCGGGCGGCCGGGCGGCAGCAGCTCGGCGGCGGTGACCAGGCCGGTGACGGGGGTTCGCAGCTCGTGCGCGATGTCGGCGGTGACCCGGCGCTCGGCCTCCAGCCGCAGCTGGAGCGCGTCGGCCATGCCGTCGACCGCCCGGGCCAGCTCGTCGGTCTCGTCGCGGACCCGGCGGCCCCCGATCGCCTCGCGCACCCGCACCTGGGTGTCGCCGTCGGCGACCTTGCGGGCGGCGACCGCGGCCTTGCGCAGCCGCCGCGACATCCGCCCGCCGATCAGCACGCCGATCGCGGTGCCGCCGACCACCACCGCGAGCGAGCCGGCGACGAGTGCCTGGTCGAGGTCGACCAGCACCGAGTAGCGGTCGCTGAACGCGCTCTTCAGCGACAGCACGTGGCCGTTCCCGGCGGGGGTCTCGGCCCACACGGTGGGGTCGTCGCCGCGGCCGGCCGCGACGTACGTGGCGCGCTGGCCGCGTTCGGCGTACACCTTCAGGGCAGGCGGCAGGCCGGGGTCGTCGAGCCGGGCGTAGAAGACCAGCCGGCCGGTGGCCTCGTAGATCCGCAGCGCGGACTGGACGCGCTCGTCCTGGACGTCCCGGGTGGAGTTGATCATGCTCACCCGGGCGGCGTTGTGCACCACGAGGCTGAGCGCGAGGACGACCAGGGCGGAGACCGCGGCGATGGCCGCGCTGATCTTCCAGCGCAGGCCGCGGCGCAGGATCAGGCGGCGCAGCAGCGGGCGGTGCCGCAGGGCGCGCCGGGCCCGCCGGGCCCGCCGGGCCCGCCGGGCCCGCCGGGCCCGCCGGGCCAGGCGGGCGGAGAGCCGGGCCAGCCGGGCGGACCGGCGCCGTCGGGACGGACCGGGGGCCGCGTCGGGGCCGGCGCCGTCGCGGCTGTTGCCGTCGGGGCGCTCGTCCGGGGCCCGGACGGGGCCGGGCGGCGCGGCAGGGGCCGCAGAGCCGGCCGAGGAGCCGGGCGGACCGTCCACCACGTCCGCGTCCACCTCCATGTCCGCGTCCACCTCAGGCCCTCAGCTTGTAGCCGAAGCCGCGGACGGTCTCCAGCCGGTCCTGGCCGATCTTCGTCCGCAGCCGCTGCACATGGACGTCCACCACGCGGGTGTCGCCGCCCCACGCGTAGTCCCACACCCGCGCCAGCAGGTGGTCGCGGGAGAGCACCGTGCCCGGGGCGCGGGCGAACTCCAGCAGCAGCCGCATCTCCGTCGGCGTCAGCGCCAGCCGCTGCCCGGCCCGGGTGACCTCCAGGCCCTCGGGGTCGATCTCGATGTCGCCGAAGGACAGCACCGCGCCCTCGTCGGCCGCCTCTCCCGGCGAGGCGGCGCGGAAGCGGCGCAGCACCGCGCGGATGCGGGCCACCAGCACCGCGCCGTCGAACGGCTTGGTGACGTAGTCGTCGGCGCCGGCCTCCAGCCCGAGCACCACGTCGATCGCGTCGGCCCGCGCCGAGACCATGATCACCGGGACCGTGGACTCGTCGCGGATACGGCGGCACAGGCTCACCCCGTCGATGCCCGGCACCATCACGTCGAGCAGCGCAAGGTCCGGCCGCTCGGCCCGGAAGGAGTCCAGGCCCGTGACGCCGTCGGGCGCCGCCGTGACGCGGAAGCCGTCGCGCTCCAGGGCGAGCGTGGTCGCCTCGCGGATCACGTCGTCGTCCTCGACGAACAGCACGTGGGTGGGGGCCATGCGCTACCGCCCCCCACCGGTCGCGGTGGGCGACGGGGAGGAGGGCGAGGGCGAGGCGGTCGAGGGCAGCTCCGGGTCGAGCAGTTCGGAGTTGGGCAGCGGCACGGGGTCGGTGGAGGTCGGCTCGGGCTCGGCGGTCGGCGTCTTCGCGCCGAAGTCGAAGTAGGAGCGCGAGACCTCGCGGAAGCTGGAGCCGCGCCAGGCGTAGGTGACCGTTTCCTCACCGGTCGGGTACGCCACCGCGTCGTCGGTCCGGTAGACCTCGTGGACCACCTGGAGCCGCCCGTTGATCACACTGCCGTAGACCGGGGAGTGCTCGTCGGCGAAGACACAGCGGTACTTCGTGCCGGTCATCCGGTACACGTACGCGGCGATGCCGAGGCCGTCGCCGCAGGTGGTGACATTGACCACCAGGTCGGGGCCGTCGCCGGAGGTGAGGTCGCCGGAGTCGGTGTCCAGCGGGTAGGCCGCGTCGGAGCCGATGCCGGCGGTGTCGTCGCTGTCGCCGTCGCCGTCCGGGTCGTCGGAGCCGGCGGCGGTGCACGGCTCCAGGTCCTCCCGCACCTCCGCGCTGACGCTGGTGTCCCGGCGCACCATCCGGGCCAGCGCGGCCGGGTCGGAGGCGAGCGCGGGGGCGGCGGTGTCGGGTGTCTTCACCGTCGCCGTCGGCGCCGGGCCCTCCTGGCGGGCGCCGGTCACCGTGCTGCCGCAGCCGGTCGCCGTCACGCAGGCGAACGCGCCCACCGCGGCGGTCAGCGCTATGCGGCGCACTGGCTCTCCTTCCGCGTGTACCCGTACCTGCCGTGCTCCAGCTCGTGCCGCAGCCGGGCCAGCGCCCGGTGCAGCGTGCTCTTCACGGTACCCGCCGACATACCCAGCGCACGGGCCGTCTCCTCGGTGCTCAGCTGGCCGTAGTGCCGCATCAGCACCACCTGGCGCTGCTGCGGCGCCAGCACCCGCATCACGTCGCGCAGCATCTCCCGGTCGGCGTGCTGCTCCGCACCGTCGTCGACGCTGGCCTCCGGGAGGTCGCCGGTGGGCACCTCCTCCAGGCGCCGGCTGCGCCACCACTCGGTGCGGGTGTTGATCATCACGCGGCGCATGTACGCGTCCGCGAGCCGCTTGTCGGCGATGCCGTCCCAGCGCGGGTACGTACGCACCAGGGCGGTCTGCACCAGGTCCTGCGCGTCCACCGGGTCCGGCACCAGCCGGCGCGCGCTGCGCAGCAGGGCATCCTGCCGGGTCCGTACGTACTCCTCGAACTCCAGAACGCCGCTGCTCGCCGCCATCTGTGTCGCCTCCACCCCGCCGATCACGCCTGCCGTCCACGGGCCGACGAGAACGTCTCCCACGGCCTGGTCCGACGCTACGAACCGGATGTTGGGCTTTCGCGACCACCGCCGCACAGCGAGCGCACAGCAACCCATCGGTTGTGTAACAGCCCCCGTAACGGGCCGGCGCGGCCGCCCGTCCCCGGTGCGCCCGAGGACAACCGCCTGCGGCGGAGGGCGGCCGGCGCCCGGCGGGCACGCGGCCGGAGTCGTGCCGGGGGCGGGCCGGGCTGCTAGCTCGGCGGGTGTCGGTGGCGGTCGTGGCGGTGGCGGTCGCGGTGTGGGGGTGGAACGGTGTCGGGCCGGATGCCCGGGGGCGGGCGGACGGCGCCCCTGCCCCGCCCGTGGGCACCGGGGCGGCGCCGGCGCCTGGCGGGGGGTGGGCGCCGGGCTTCGGGTGCTGGTCCCGCGGAACGCGGGTCAGGCGGGGAGGCGGTAGTGGTCGTCGGGGAGGCGTTCGACGAGGCCGTCCGTGAGGAGGCCGTCGAGGGCGCGGGCGCGTTGGACGGGCTCCTGCCAGGCGGTGTCCAGCACGGCGCGGGGGACCGGGGTGCGGCTGGCCCGGAGGATCGCCAGCAGCCGGCCGCGCACCTGCCGGTCGGTGCCCGCGTACGTCTGGCCGCGCCGGGGCGGGCCGTCGTGCGGGGGCGAGCCGGCCAGCCGCCACGCGCACCGGTCGGCCACCGGGCAGCTCCCGCACTGCGGCGAGCGTGCCGCGCAGACCAGGGCGCCCAGTTCCATGGTGGCCGCGGCCCAGCGCGCCGCGGTGCCCTCGTCCTCGGGCAGCAGCGCGGTCGCGAGGCGGCGTTCGGCGGCGGTCGTGGCGTTCGGCGGGTATTCCACGCCGGTGACCGCGCGGGCGAAGACCCGCCGTACGTTCGTGTCGAGCACGATGTGCCGCCGGCCGTACGCGAAGGACGCCACCGCCGCCGCGGTGTACTCCCCGATCCCCGGCAGGGCCAGCAACTCCGCGTGTTCGCGTGGGACTTCGCCGCCGTGCTGCTGCGCTATGGCCGTCGCGGCGGCGTGCAGCCGCAGCGCGCGCCGCGGATAGCCGAGCCGGCCCCAGGCCCGCACCGCCTCCCCCGCGGGCTCGGCGGCGAGGTCGGCCGGGCGCGGCCACCGCGCCATCCACTCCGCGTGCACCGGCAGCACCCGGCTGACCGGGGTCTGCTGGAGCATGAACTCGCTCACCATCACCGACCAGGCACCCGCGTCGGCCCGCCGCCAGGGCAGGTCCCGGGCGTGGTCGTCGAACCAGTCGATCACCGCGCTGTGCAGCGCCCCGTGGGCGGGGAGGTCGACGGGCACCGGGTCCGCGGACGGTGTCCCGGTCCCGGGCGCCGGTGCGGGCCGGGGCGCGGTCCCGGCGGTGGGCCGGGGGGAGGCGCCCAGGGCGCCGCCGACCGGGGCGTGGGCCGCCGGAAGCTGGGTGGGGGACTGGGTGGGGGAGAGGTCATTGCTCATCGCGGGTTGATCCTCGCACATGCCAATGACATCGCATGCGGACGGTAACCGGAGCGCGGGGATGCGTGACGATGCACTCCGGGTGGTACACGGAGCGCGGAACCGGCGCGCGGAACAGCGCGCGGAAAGAGGGGACTTCGGGGCGATGTAAACGTGATGATCGGCAAAGACTGGACGTATGGCGGCGGGTGGTGCGGCGCCGCGGTACCGATCTCCCCTAGAGTGCGTCTGTGGGCTCCATGCGCAATCCCGTCGGTCCTCTGCCATCGTCCATCTACTGGCGGCGGCGGGCAGTTCTGCTGTGCCTGCTCGCGCTGGTCGCGGCCATCGTCCTGTGGGTGGTCACCAGTCGCGGCGGCGGGGGAGGCAACGGCGCGAGCGCGCCCGCCGATTCGCACACCCCGGCGGCGACCATCACCCCGGGCCCGACACCGTCCGGCCCGCACGACGGCAGCGAGCCCGGCGGACAGCCCACCGCGCCCAGCGGCTCCTCCGGCAGCGGCGGCGACGACAACGGCGGTACGGACAGCGGCACTTCGAGCGGAGCCGACACCGGCGGCGCCACCGCGTCGGCGCCCTCGGCCACCTCGGGCGGCTCTGGCAGCGGCGGTACCGGCTCGGTGCCCCCGGCCGGCCAGGAGGTGCCGGCCGGCTCCTCGCTGCCGACCTGCACCCCCGGCACGGTCACGCTCTCGGTCAGCCCGGTGCGCAACACCTACCAGCCCGGCCAGCACCCGCAGTTCCGCCTCGTGGCGGCCAACTCCGGTGCGGCCGCGTGCAAGATCGACGTCGGCCCGAAGAGCGCGGTGTTCACGGTCACCAGCGCGCCGGGCGGCAGCCACGTCTGGGCGTCGGACGACTGCCCGGCCACCGGCTCCCACCTGCTCCAGGTGCCCGCGCGCTCCTCGATGTCGTACACGCTGAGCTGGAACGGGCAGACCAGCTCGCCGCAGTGCGCGAAGCCCAAGGGCCAGCAGGCCGGCAGCGGCACCTACCTGGTCCAGCTCCGGATGTCGGGGTACGGCAGCAAGCAGACGTCCTTCCAGCTCACCGACGACTGACGGCGGCGGCCCGGGCGGTACGGCCGCGCGGTTGCGGTCCCGGTCCCGGTCCCGGTTGCGCGGGCGCGGGCCGGGCGGTGCGGCTACACGTACCGTTCGAGGATCGAGGACTCGGCCAGCCGGGACAGACCCTCGCGGACCGAGCGGGCCCGTGCCTCGCCGACGCCCTCGACGGCCTGGAGGTCGTCCACGCTGGCGGCGAGCAGCTTCTGCAGCCCGCCGAAGTGCTCGACCAGCCGCTCGATGACGGTGTTCGGCAGCCGCGGCACCTTCGCCAGCAGCCGGTAACCGCGCGGCGAGACCGCGGAGTCGAGCGACTCGGGTGACCCGGTGTAGCCCAACGCACGGGCCACCGTGGTCAGTTCGATCAGCTCGCTCTGCGGCAGCGCGTCCAGCTCGGCGAGCGCCTCGGCCACGGTACGGCTGCGCTTGGCGGTCGGCTCGGGGACGTAGTCGCGCGCGACGAGTTCGCGCTCCGGCTCCACCCCGGCGATCAACTCGTCGAGCTGGAGGGCGAGCAGGCGCCCGTCGGTGCCCAACTCCACGACGTACTCGGCGATCTCGGTGGCGATCCGGCGCACCATCTCCAACCGCTGGGCGACGGCGGTGACGTCCCGCACCGTCACCAGGTCCTCGATCTCCAGCGCGGACAGGGTGCCGGCCACCTCGTCCAGCCGCAGCTTGTAGCGCTCCAGCGTGGCCAGGGCCTGGTTCGCGCGGGACAGGATCGCCGCGGAGTCCTCCAGCACGCGGCGCTGCCCGTCGACGTACAGCGCGATCAGCCGCATCGACTGGCTGACCGACACCACGGGGAAGTTGACCTGGCGGCTGACCCGGTCCGCGGTGCGGTGCCGGGTGCCGGTCTCCTCGGTGGGGATCGTGGGGTCCGGTACGAGCTGCACGCCCGCCCGCAGGATCTTGGTGATGTCCTTGTCGAGGATCAGCGCGCCGTCCAGCTTGCACAGCTCGCGCAGCCGGGTCGCGGTGAACTCCACGTCCAGCACGAAACCACCGGTGCACAGCGACTCGACGGTCTTGTCCATGCCGAGCACGATCAGGCCGCCGGTGTTGCCCCGGACGATCCGCTCCAAGCCGTCGCGCAGCGCCGTACCCGGGGCGACCGCGCTCAGCGACGCGTGCATCAGACCGCCGTCGCTCAGGGCTGCGCCGGCGCGCCCGGAGGAGTCGCCCGCTGCCCTACGAGCCGGGGCGGAGCCCCCTGCCCGGTCGTTGGCTGCCACTCTGCTCCTCACGGTCGCTGCGTTTCGCCAAGCTTACGACTCCCTGCGGGGGGCTCGGGCGGACCCGCCGTAGGCGGGTGCGCAGGGGGCGGTCGAGGGACCTTGAGGAGTGATCGGGGGAGGGTGCGGGGATGCGCCGCCGGTCGTCCGGCCCGTCCCCGGCCGCAGGCCGGTCGTTGGCTGGTCGCGCAGTTCCCCGCGCCCCTTTGGGGGGCCAGCTTCTTTCGCGGGATGAGCTGAGCAAGAACAGGGGCGCGGGTGCGGGGTTGCGCCGCCGGTCGTCCGGTCCGTTGCCGGTCGCAGGGCGGTCGGTGGCTGGTCGCGCAGTTCCCCGCGCCCCTGAATGTGCTCGGCCCTTCCGGCGAAAGAAGCCGGCGCCCCAAAGGGGCGCGGGGAACTGCGCGACCAGCCCTCCACCGGCGGGTGGTCCCGGAACCGACAGGACGGGGCAGCCCGGAGGGTCCGCTCAGCCCCCGGCGGGGGTCAGCGGCGGGGGAGGGTGCGCAGGGCGTCGGAGATGTCGGCCACTTCGGTGACGCGCATGCCCGCGGGGATCTTGCCGGGGTCGGGCGGGACGAGGGCGTGGGTGAAGCCGAGCCGGTGGGCTTCGGTGAGGCGCCGCCCGACGCCGGTGACGCGGCGCACCTCGCCGGCCAGCCCGACCTCGCCGACGGCGACGAGGTTCTTCGGCAGGGGCGTGTCGATCGCGGCACTGGCCAGCGCCAGCGCCACCGCCAGGTCGGCCGCGGGCTCGGTGAGCTTCACGCCGCCGACGGTGGCGGTGTAGATGTCCTGCTTGCCGATGGACTTGATCCGGCCGCGCTGTTCGAGGACCGCGAGCATCATGGACACGCGGGAGTTCTCCAGGCCGGAGGTGGTGCGCCGGGGCGAGGGGATCTGGGTGTCCACGGTGAGCGCCTGCACCTCGGCGACCAGCGGCCGGCGCCCTTCGAGGGTGACCGTGAGGCAGGTGCCGGGCACGGGTTCGTCGCGGCGGGTGAGGAAGAGCCCGGAGGGGTCGGCGAGACCGGTGATGCCCTCGTCGTGGAGCTCGAAGCAGCCGACCTCGTCGGTGGCCCCGAAGCGGTTCTTCACCCCGCGGATCAGCCGCAGCCGGGCGTGCCGGTCGCCCTCGAAACTGAGGACGACGTCGACCAGGTGCTCCAGCAGCCGGGGCCCGGCGATCGCGCCGTCCTTCGTGACGTGGCCGACCAGGAGCGTGGCCATGCCGCGCTCCTTGGACGCGCGGATCAGCGCGCCGGCGACCTCGCGGACCTGGGCCATGCCGCCGGGCGCGCCGTCGATCTCCGGGGAGGCGACGGTCTGCACGGAGTCGAGGACGAGCAGGCCGGGCTTGACGTCGTCGAGGTGCCCGAGGACCGCGGACAGATCGGTCTCGGCGGCGAGGTAGAGGTGGTCGGCGAGGGCGCCGATGCGGTCGGCGCGCAGCCGCACCTGGGAGGCGGACTCCTCACCGGTCACGTAGAGCGTGGGGGACTGCGGGCCGGACGCCTTGGCCGCCACGTCCAGCAGCAGCGTGGACTTGCCGACGCCGGGCTCACCGGCCAGCAGGACGACGGCGCCGGGCACCAGGCCGCCGCCGAGCACCCGGTCCAGCTCGGGCACGCCGGTGGAGCGGGCGGTGGCCTGGGTGCCGTCGACCTGGGCGATCGGGCGGGCGGCCGCCGTCACCCGGCCCGGCGCGGTGGTGCGGACCGCGGGGGCGCCGCCGAACTCCTCGACGGTGCCCCACGCCTGGCACTCGCCGCAGCGGCCGAGCCACTTCACCGTGGTCCAGCCGCACTCGGTGCAGCGGTACGAGGGGCGGTCCTTGGACGCGGGTTTGCGGGTGGCCATGCCGTTCACCGTAGCGGGCCGGACCGACAGCCGCGGTCACTCGTACGTGTGGCCGCGACTTCACCATTTTGTGGTGGATCATTACCCGTACGGGTTAAAGAGGGCCGGTAGTGGTGAACCGGGGGCGCGCGCGGGCCTACCGTCGCCCGGTGATGAGCAGGCAATCCCCCAACTCGACGCAGAGCACCGGAGCGCACCGCAAACACCGTGTTCCGTCCGGACGGCAGTGTGCCGACGCGGAGCCGGAGCGGGCCGGCCGGGGGCACGCGGCCCGACGTGAGGGCCGGGCCCGGCGGCCGCAGGGCACGCTGCCCATACAGCCGCCCGCGCACTACGAGCCGTATCTGGACGGCCTGTTCACGTACTGCCTGTCCATCCTGTGCGAGCACGACGCGGCGGCCGGCGCGCTGGGCGAGGTGCTGGCGCTGGCCGAGCGGCAGCGGGTGCGGCTGCGCGACCCGGGGCTGCGCCGGCCGTGGCTGTACGCGCTCGCCCGGTGGGTGTGCCTGCGCCGGCTCGCGGCGGGCCGGCCGGCCGCGCCGCACACCTCGGAGGCGGTGGCCGAGCAGCGGCGGGCCCAACTCGCCTCGCTGACCTGGCCGGAGTCGGCCGGCACCACCCCCGAGCAGCGCGAGGCGCTGGAGCTGGCGGTCCGCCACCAGCTCGCGCCGCGCGAAGTGGCCCTGGTGGTGGGGCTCGACGCGGACGCGGCCAGGACCCGGCTCGCGCGGGCCGCCTGCGAGGTGGAGCGGACCCGTACGGCGCTGGCCGTCGTCGACACCGGCCGGTGCCCGGAGGTGTCCCAACTCGCCGGGGACAAGCGGGTGCTGCTCGGCGCCACACTGCGCACCGAGCTGGTCCGGCACGTCGACGACTGCCCGGTGTGCCGGCGCACCGCCGAGCGGGTCGTCGCCGACGGGCCGTGGCCGGGCGCGGCCGACGCCGCGGCGGTGCTGCCGCTGGTGGAGGCGCCGCGCTCGGCGGCGTACGCGGCGCTGCTGCACGCCATGGACACCGGGTTCGGGCGGGCCCGGGAGTCCACACCGCGCTTCGACCGGCGCGGCTTCCCCGTCGACCTGGGGGACAGGGCGGCCCGCCGGGCGGTGCTGCGGCACCGCGCGGTGACCACCACGGTGGTCGCGGCGGTCGTGGCCGCGCCGGTGCTCGCGGTGTGGGCCGCCTACCGGGCCACTCCGCTGGGCGAGGGCTCGCACGGGCACCGCGCGTCCGCGTCCGACGGGATCGACGGGGTGCCGTACGAGCAGGCGGGGCACGCCGGTCCGTCGCCGAGCGCACCCTCCGCGCCGACCGGTTCGGGCACCGCGTCGTCCGCCCCCCACTCGCCGCAGGACACCACCGTGGCGGTCACGGGCGGTACGGCGCCCCCGGCGTCGTCGGTGCCGGCGGGCGCGGGGTGGCTGGAGGTGTCGGCGCGGCCGGGTGACGGCGCCACATACGTCACGCTCACCGGCGGGGGCGCCGCGCCGGTGAGGTGGGCGGCGGCCACCTCCGCGTACTGGCTGGACTTCTCCGCACGCTCGGGCACCCTGAAACCGGGCGAGACGCTCACGCTGGTGATCCGGGTGGACCACTCCCTGGAGCCGTCGGGCTCGTGGTCGGCGCAGATCCGGTTCTCCCCGGGCGACGCCACGGTCACCCTGCAAGGCTCCTCCCGGCGTTCGGTGCCCCCGACCTCCGCGCCGCCGACCGGGGGAAGCACCGAGACCAGCACTCCGCCGCCGACCTCGTCCGCGCCGACCGCGCCATCCGGGCCCCCGCCGAGCAGTTCCCCTCCGACGAACTCGCCCGCCCCGACCGACAGCGCCACGCCGTCGCCGTCGCAGACGCCGTCCGGCTGACCGGGCCGGCCGGGCTGGGCCGATCGACCCGCAGACCCGTCCGGCCCGGGGCCGCTACCGCCCCGGGCCGGACGGGTCCGCCGGGTGCGGCGCCACCAGGGGCAGCGCCGACGCCAGCCGCACCTCGCACATCCGCGCCAGCTCCGCGTACCCGGCCTCGCCCATCAGCTCGGTGAGCTCGGGCCGGTAGGACAGGTACACCGGCTCGCCCCCGCCGTGGGCGGAGGTCGCCGAGGTGCACCACCAGTGCAGGTCGTGGCCGCCGGGCCCCCAGCCGCGCCGGTCGTACTCGCCGATCGACACCACCAGCACCCGGCTGTCGTCGGGCCGGTCCACCCAGTCGAAGGTGCGGCGGATCGGCAGCTGCCAGCAGACGTCGGGCTTGGTCTCCAGCGGCTCGCGGCCGTCGCGCAGCGCGAGCGCGTGCAGGGCGCAGCCCTGGCCCCCGGCGAAGCCGCGCCGGTTGGAGAAGATGCAGGCGCCGTCCACCACCCGCGTCTGCCGCTCGCCGTCCTCGTTCTCCTCGGCCCAGAAGCCGTCCGGCCCGGTGCCCAGCGCGTGGAACTGCCAGTCGTCCGCGGTGAGCCGTGTCACGTACTTCGCGACGCGCTTCTCGTCGTCGTCGTCCGAGAAGTGCGCGCCGAGCGAGCAGCAGCCGTCGTCGGCGCGGCCCGCCACGATGCCCTGGCAGCCGCTGCCGAAGACGCAGGTCCAGCGGGAGGTGAGCCAGGTCAGGTCGCACCGGAAGACCTGTTCCTCGTCCGCGGGGTCGACGAACTCCACCCAGGCGCGGGGGAAGTCCAGCCCGGCCTCGTCGGTCGCGGCGGTCGTACCGGCGCTCTTCTTCGTGCCCTTGCGGGGCTTCACCTTGGCCACGCGCCCAAGAGTAAGACCGTAATGCGCCGAATACGGTCACGCGGGACCGTGCCCGCCGAAGTGGAGTCCGGGCCGTACCGCCTGGTCGGACCCGCGCGGCGGGCGATCGCCGCTGACTACAGTGCTGCCCATGCGACTGGGAGTGCTCGACGTGGGGTCCAACACCGTTCACCTGTTGGTGGTGGACGCGCACCCGGGCGCGCGCCCGCTGCCGGCCTACTCGCACAAGGCGGAGCTGCGGCTCGCCGAACTGCTCGACGAGCACGGCGCGATCGGCCGGGCCGGGGTCGACCGGCTGGTGGGCACCGTGGCGGACGCGATGCGGGTGGCGGAGGACAAGGGCGTCGAGGACGTCCTGGCGTTCGCCACCTCCGCGGTCCGCGAGGCGGTCAACGGCGAGCAGGTGCTGGCCCGGGTAGAGCGCGAGACCGGGGTGCGGCTGACGGTCCTGTCCGGCGCCGACGAGGCCCGGCTGACCTTCCTCGCGGTACGCCGCTGGTTCGGCTGGTCCGCGGGCCGGCTGCTGGTGCTGGACATCGGCGGCGGCTCGCTGGAGGTCGCCTTCGGCATGGACGAGTACCCGGACGCGGCGGTCTCCCTGCCGCTCGGCGCCGGCCGGCTGACCGCCGCGCGGCTGCCCGCCGATCCGCCCGACGCCGACGACGTGCGCGCCCTGCGCCGCCACGTGCGGGCCGAGATAGCGCGCGCGGTGCCGGAGTTCGCCCGGCACGGCCGCCCCGACCACGCCGTGGGCACCTCCAAGACCTTCCGCCAGCTCGCCCGGATCAGCGGCGCCGCCCGCAGCGCGGACGGCCTGTACATGCAGCGCACGCTGCGCCGGGAGGTGCTGGAGGAGTGGGTGCCGCGGCTGGCGGCGATGAGCGCCGCCAAGCGCGCCGCGCTGCCGGGCGTCTCCGAGGGCCGCGCGCGGCAGCTGCTGGCGGGCGCGCTGGTCGCCGAGGGCGCGATGGACCTCTTCGAGATCGACGAGCTGGAGATCTGCCCGTGGGCGCTGCGCGAGGGTGTGATCCTGCGCAAGCTCGACGTGATGGTGGGCGAGCTGGCCTCCACCGCCCGCGACCAGGCGGTGGAGGAGCGGCGGGCCCCGCACGGCGCCTGAGACCCGCGGCCGCGCCGGGCGGCGCGCGGGCCGGCGGTGCCCTGCGCGGCGCCGGCGGCCGTACGCTGGCAGGCGTGCCTCAGCGAGCGGACCGACCCCAGGCGTGCGACGCCCCCCGGGTCCGCGCCTCCGATGTGTCCGGTATCTCCGGAATGCGAGGCTCTGCCGGGGCGAAGGTGGCGCTGTCCACCGCCTCGGTCTACCCCGAGTCCACCGCGACCGCGTTCGAGATCGCCGCACGGCTCGGCTACGACGGCGTCGAGGTCATGGTGTGGACCGACCCGGTCAGCCAGGACATCGAGGCGCTGCGCCGGCTGTCGGACTACCACCGGGTGCCGATCCTCGCGGTGCACGCGCCCTGCCTGCTGATCACCCAGCGGGTGTGGTCCACCGACCCGTGGACGAAGCTCCAGAAGGCCCGCGCCGCCGCCGAGCGGCTCGGCGCCTCCACCGTCGTGGTGCACCCGCCCTTCCGCTGGCAGCGCGGCTACGCCCGCGACTTCGTCCGCGGGGTGTGGCGGATGGCCGACGAGACGGACGTCCGCTTCGCCGTGGAGAACATGTACCCCTGGCGCTACCGCGACCGCGAGCTGCTGGCGTACGCGCCCGACTGGGACGTGACCAACGACGACTACCGCCACTTCACGGTGGACCTCTCGCACGCGGCCACCTCCCGCAGCGAGGTGCTGGACATGGCCGCGCGGATGGGCGACCGGCTCGCCCACGTGCACATGGGCGACGGCAACGGCTCCGCGAAGGACGAGCACCTGGTGCCCGGGCGCGGCACCCAGCCCTGCGCCGAGCTGCTGGGCGCGCTGGCCGCCGGCGGCTTCGGCGGCCACGTGGTGGTCGAGGTGAACACCCGCCGGGCGATGTCCTCGGCCGAACGCGAGGAGGACCTCGCCGAGGCGCTGGCCTTCACCCGCCTGCACCTCGCGGGCGTCCGCGTGCGCTGAGCCGCCCGTCCCCCGCACGGGTCACCATGCGGACGCGGCGTCCGAATCCTGGGCGACCGGCGTAGGCTCGACTTCCAGGCAGCAGCGAGTCCCGGCAGCGCAGACTCGTACGAGCGAAGTGGGCCGCAGGCCGAGACGCCAGGCCCAAGAAGGAGGGGAAACCGTGCCCGAGCTGAGGTCACGTACGGTCACCCACGGCCGCAACATGGCCGGCGCACGCGCGCTGATGCGCGCGTCCGGCGTCGCCAACTCCGACATCGGCAAGCCGATCGTCGCGGTCGCCAACAGCTTCACCGAGTTCGTACCGGGTCACACCCACCTCCAGCCCGTCGGCCGGATCGTCTCCGAGGCGATCAAGGCGGCGGGCGCGGTGCCGCGCGAGTTCAACACGATCGCCGTGGACGACGGCATCGCCATGGGCCACGGCGGCATGCTCTACTCGCTGCCCTCCCGCGACCTGATCGCCGACTCCGTGGAGTACATGGTCGAGGCGCACTGCGCGGACGCCCTGATCTGCATCTCCAACTGCGACAAGATCACCCCGGGCATGCTGATGGCCGCGCTGCGCCTGAACATCCCCACCGTCTTCGTCTCCGGCGGGCCCATGGAGGCCGGCCGCGCCACCCTCGTCGACGGCACCGTCCGCAAGCTCGACCTGATCAACGCGATCTCGGACGCCGTCAACGAGCAGGTCTCCGACGAGGACATCCTCCGCATCGAGGAGAACGCCTGCCCGACCTGCGGCTCGTGCTCCGGGATGTTCACCGCCAACTCGATGAACTGCCTCACCGAGGCGATCGGCCTGGCGCTGCCCGGCAACGGCTCGGTGCTCGCCACCCACACCGCCCGCCGCGCGCTGTACGAGCGGGCCGGCACCACCGTGGTGGAGCTGGCCAAGCGGTACTACGAGCAGGACGACGCGTCGGTGCTGCCGCGCGCCATCGCCACCCCGGCCGCCTTCGAGAACGCGATGGCGCTGGACATCTCGATGGGCGGCTCCACCAACACGATCCTGCACCTGCTGGCCGCGGCCCAGGAGGCCGAGGTCGCCTACGGCCTCAGCGAGATGGACGAGGTCTCCCGCCGCGTGCCGTGCCTGGCCAAGGTCGCGCCGAACGTGGCACCCGGCGGCACGTACTACATGGAGGACGTGCACCGCGCCGGCGGCATCCCCGCCATCCTCGGCGAGCTGTACCGCGGCGGGCTGCTCAACGAGGACGTGCACACCGTGCACTCGCCCTCGATCAAGCAGTGGCTGGACACCTGGGACGTGCGCGGCGGCTCCCCGTCCGACGAGGCCGTCGAACTGTGGCACGCCGCCCCCGGCTGCGTCCGCTCCGCCGAGGCGTTCTCCCAGTCCGAGCGCTGGGACAGCCTGGACACCGACGCGGCCGGCGGCTGCATCCGCGACGTCGAGCACGCCTACTCCAAGGACGGCGGCCTCGCGGTGCTGCGCGGCAACCTCGCCGTGGACGGCGCCGTGGTGAAGACCGCGGGCGTCGACGAGTCGATCTGGACCTTCGAGGGCCCGGCCGTCGTCTGCGAGTCGCAGGAGGAGGCCGTCGAGAAGATCCTCGCCAAGCAGGTCAAGCCCGGCGACGTGGTGGTCATCCGCTACGAGGGCCCGCGCGGCGGCCCCGGCATGCAGGAGATGCTCTACCCGACGTCCTTCCTCAAGGGCCGCGGCCTGGGCAAGGTCTGCGCGCTGGTCACCGACGGCCGCTTCTCCGGCGGCACCTCGGGCCTGTCCATCGGCCACGCCTCACCCGAGGCGGCCTCCGGCGGCACCATCGCGCTCGTCGAGGACGGCGACCGGATCAGGATCGACATCCCCGGCCGCAGCATGGAACTGCTCGTCTCCGACGAGGAGCTGGCCGCCCGCCGGGAGGCCCGCAACGGCGTGTACGCGCCGCGCGCCCGCACCCGCCACGTCTCCACCGCGCTGCGCGCCTACGCGGCGATGGCGACCAGCGCGGACAAGGGCGCCGTCCGCGACATCAGCAAGCTGGAGGGCTGAGGGCCCGCGGCTCCGTCCGGCCCAGAGCTTCCGCCCGGCTCCCGCAGATCCGACCCGCGCGCACCCCGCGCGGTCAGATCAGCGGGGGCCGGCCGAGCCTGGTCATCCGCCACGCGGTCGACCACCGCATCGGCCGGCGCGGCGGACACGGCGTCCGCACCCCCTCCACGAACCCCGCGCACCACGCCTTGAGCCCCGCCCCCGACCGGGTGCGCGCCACGGTCAGCGCCGTCCACACCCCCAGGTACGCGGGCACCAGCAGCACCGGCAGCCGCCGCTTGGCCAGCCAGACCCGGTTGCGGGCCAGATTGCGGTAGTACACCGCGTGCCGGGTCGGCGAGGTCCACGGGTGCCGCAGCACCAGCTCCGGCGCGTACCGGACGTTCCAGCCCGCGTCCAGCGCCCGCCAGGCGAGGTCGGTCTCCTCGTGCGCGTAGAAGAACGGGTCCGGCCAGCCGCCGATCTCGTCGAGCATCCGCATCGACAGGCCGTGCCCGCCGCCCAGGAACGTGGTGACCAGCCCGCCGCGCATCGGGTCCGACGCCCGCAGCCGCGGCACGTGCCGGCGCGCGGTGCGCCCGCGCTCGTCCGCGATCCGGAACCCGACCACACCCAGCCGCTCGTCCGCCTCGTACAGCGCGCACAGCCGGGTGAAGACGTCGGTGCCCACCAGCAGCCCGTCGTCGTCCAGGTCGACCAGGACGTCCACGTCGCCGAACTCCCGCAGCGCCTCGATCGCCACGTTGCGGCCGCCGGGAATCCCGAGGTTCTCGCTCAGCTCGATCGTGGCGACCTCCTTGGGGAGATCGGGCAGCGGCGAGCCGTTGCCCACCACCACGACCCGCGTCGCCGGGGTCTCCTGCGCCGCCACGGAGTCCAGCAGCGCCAGGAGTTCCGCGGGCCGGGTACCCATCGTCAGAATCGCAACACCTACACGAGGGTGGCGCACGGGTGAAGTCTCCGTTCCTCGGGACCGACCCGCCGATGCTAACCCCACCCGCCATGTGTTCCCGGTCGCGAATCCACGACCTTTGCCACCCGCTGCCCGACCGCTGACCCGCCCCCGGCCCGGGGCCGCGGTCACGCCACGGTGAACCCGCCGTCCACCGGCAGGATCGAGCCCGTCACGTAGTCGGCGCCGATCACGTACCGGATCGCGCCGGCGACGTCCTCGGCGGTGCCGACCCGGCCCGAGGGCACCGACTGCGCGGCGGCGTCGAACTGCGCCGCCCGCTGCTCCGGCGGCATGAAGGACCACCAGCCGGTGTCGATGACGCCCGGCGAGACCGCGTTCACCCGCACTGGGGCGAGGTCCGCGGCGAGCGGGGAGACGATCCGCTCGATGGCGCCGTTCACCGCCGCGAGCCCGACCGACCCCGGCAGCCCGGCGCGCGCCGACGCCGCCGAGACGAGCGTCACCGAACCGGTGACCTGCGCCCGCTGGACCGCGAGCAGGTAGCCGAAGAGCTTCCCCTCGAACGCGGCCCGGACGGCGTCCAGCCCGATCTGCCGGACCGGGCCCAGGCCGACGTGCCCGGAACTGAAGGCGAGCACCAGGTGCTCGAAGGCGCCGAACCGCTCGAAGAACGCGGTGACCGCCTTCTCGTCGGTCCCGTCGACGCGCTCGGCGGTCAGTCCCTCGGCGGCGGCCGCCGCCAGCCGCTCCTGGTCGCGGCCGGTCACGACCACCTCGGCGCCGTCCGCCCGCAGCGCGCGAGCCGTCGCCAACCCGATGCCGGACGTGCCGCCCATGATCACCACACGCATGCCCATGCCCCCTCGACTATTCGATACGTGCCGTCTCGTTTTTATATCGAGACGGCACGTCTTGTAAAGTAGGGTGAGCGGATGACGGGTGACCGGCGGCCGGGGAGGCCACGCAGCGAGGCCGCGCGCCAGGCGATCCTGGGCGCGGCCATCGACGAGCTGAGGGAGCGCGGATACGGCGCGCTGACGGTGGAGGGCATCGCCGCGCGGGCCGGCGTCGGCAAGCAGACGATCTACCGCTGGTGGTCCTCGAAGGCAGACGTCGTGCTGACGGCCCTGCTCGACCTGTCGCAGACGACGGTCGCCGTACCGGACGAGGGCACGCTGTCCGACGACCTGACGGCCTTCCTCGCCGCCACCTTCCGCCAGCACGGGCAGCGGCCGGTGCTGGTCGGCCTCATGGCGCAGGCCCTGCTCGACCCGGCCTTCGCCACGGACTTCCGTGACCGCTTCCTCTTCGGGCGGCGCGCGGTGCTCCGGCAGATCCTCGAACGGGCCGCGGTCCGCGGCGAGATCACGCCGGAAACGGACCTGGAACTGCTCATCGACGTGGTCTACGGCGTGCTGTGGTACCGGCTGCTGCTCGACCACGCGCCCCTGGACGAGGCGGTGGGGCGGGAGCTGGCGGCGCTGGTGGTGAAGGCCGCGCGCTGACCGGGCGGCCGGCGCGGGGCGGCCGGTCCAGGATGCCGCCGGACGCGGTCAGGCGCGGGGGCGGCCGAAGGTGCCGGCGAGGCCGACGACGGCCCCCACCACGGCGCCGTGCCACAGCCCCGTCCACACCGACCCGAAGAACCCCTGGCTGGTGAGCACCTGCCGCAGCACCAGGTCGGTCAGGAACATCATCGCGGCCGGCACACTCGCCACCTGCCACGGGTGCGAGCGCGCCCAGCGCCTGATCCGGTGGTCCCGCCCGCGGCCCCGCGCGGAGTAGCCGAGCACCGAACCGGCCCCGCCCACGCAGAAGAACAGCAGCGCGGCCACCGACAGCGCACCGGTCAGGACACCGAGCCCGAAGTGCCCGTGCACGAGGTGCAGGGCCAGCGACACACCGCCGCCCAGCGCGCCCACGACGGCGGCCGGCCGCCAGGGTCCGAGGGTCACCGAAGCAACGGCCAACTGCCGCTTCTCCGCGCCCGACACAGAGATCTCACGGGATGAACGACTCATACCGCTACGGTCCCCCCGGGACCGGCGGCACGCCATAGGGGATGACCCTGACCCGCCCCTACCGCACCCCCGGCGCCGGCCGGACCCCCGCCTGCCCGCACGCCCGCCCGAGGAGTGGACGCGTCCCTCACCCCACCCCCGCCCCCTGCGAGGATGACCCCACAGGGAGCCCCGTACCGCTTGAGGTGAACCGCATGACCGCCACCCCCGCCCCGACCCAGACCGTCGCCGTCCTCGGCGCCGGCAAGATCGGCGAGGCGCTGCTCTCCGGGATGATCAGGGCCGGCTGGGCCCCCGCCAACCTGCTGGTCACCGCCCGCCGCGCCGAACGCGCCGACGAACTGCGCACCCGCTACGGCGTCCAGGCCGTCGACAACGCGCACGCCGCCAAGACCGCCGACACCCTCATCCTCGCCGTCAAGCCCCAGGACATGGGCGCCCTGCTCACCGAACTCGCCCCGCACGTCGGCGCCGACAAGCTCGTGATCAGCGCCGCCGCCGGCATCACCACCGCCTCCGTCGAGGACCGCCTCACCGAAGGCACCGCCGTCGTCCGGGTCATGCCCAACACCCCCGTGCTCGTGGACGAGGGCATGTCCGTCATCTCCGCCGGACGGCACGCCGACGAGCAGCACCTCGCCCGCACCGAGGCGATCTTCCAGCCGGTCGGCAAGACCCTGCGCGTCCCCGAGAAGCAGCAGGACGCGGCCACCGCGCTCTCCGGCTCCGGCCCCGCCTACTTCTACTACCTGGTCGAGGCGATGACCGACGCCGGCATCCTGCTCGGCCTGCCCCGCGCCCAGGCCCACGACCTCATCGTCCAGTCCGCGATCGGCGCCGCCGTCATGCTGCGCGACAGCGGCGAGCACCCCGTCAAGCTCCGCGAAGCCGTCACCTCCCCGGCCGGCACCACCATCAGCGCCATCCGCGAACTGGAGAACCACGGGGTGCGCGCCGCCCTGATCGCCGCCCTGGAGGCCGCCCGCGACCGCAGCCGCGAACTGGCCGCGGGCGCGTAACCCTTCGGCGGCGGAAGAGGGTACGGGCCCGGCACGCGCCGCACCCGTACCCTTACCCGTACCCGCGGTCACCCCTCAGGCCGGCCGCAGCAGCCCCATCGCCTCGTACGCCGCGTCCACCGTCGGCCGCGCCAGCGCCCTGGCCCGCGCCGCGCCCTCCCGCAGCACCCCGTCGACGTACGACGGGTCGGCACTGATCTCGGCGTGCCGCGCCCGCAGCGGCCGCAGCAACTCCACCACCGCGTCCGCCGTGTCCGCCTTCAGCGCCCCGATCCCGTCGTACCGCTCCGCCAGCGCTCCCGGCTCCGCACCGGTACACGCCGCCAGCACCTCCAGCAGGTTCGCCACCCCCGGCCGCGCCTGCCGGTCGTACGACACCCCGGGCTCGCTGTCCGTCACCGCCCGCCGCACCTTCTTGGCGACGGCCTCCGGCTCGTCCAGCAGGTAGACGATCCCGGCCGTCGACGCGTGGGACTTGCCCATCTTCGCCGCCGGGTCCTGGAGGTCCATCACCCGCGCCGCCACCGCCGGCACGGTCGCCCGCGGCACCACGAACGTATGGCCGTACCGCTGGTTGAACCGCACCGCGATGTCCCGGGTCAGCTCCACGTGCTGGGCCTGGTCCTCGCCCACCGGCACGTCCGTCGCCCCGTACGCCAGGATGTCCGCCGCCATCAGCGCCGGATACGTCAGCAGGGACAGCCGTACGCTCTGCCCGGAGGTCCGGGCCCGCGCCGACTTCTCCTTGTACTGGATCATCCGGCGCATCTCGCCGTCGGTGGCCACGCACTCCAGCAGGTACATCAGCCGGGTGTGCTCGTCCACGTGGCTCTGCGCGAACACCGTGCACACCGCGGGATCCAGCCCCGCCGCCAGCAGCAGCCCCGCCGTCTGCCGGCTCAGCCGCCGCACCCGCGCCGGGTCGTGCTCCACGGTCAGCGCGTGCAGGTCCACCACGCAGAAGAGCGACTCCGTGCGGTGCTGGTCCTCCTCCGCCCACCGCCGCATGGCGCCGAGGTAGTTCCCGAGCGTGAGGTGCCCGGTGGGTTTGATCCCGCTGAAGACCCGCGCGCCCTGCGTCGTCACCGTCATGTCCGTCGTCTCCTGTGTCCTGTGTCGTGTGACAGATGGAGACCGCCGCCCGGTGAAGCGGCCGGGGAGCACAACGCGAAACGGCCGCCGAGGCGGCGGCCGTTGGATGCGTACGTCAGTCCGGGCCGCCCTAGGCGGCCCACCACTGGGAGCTGTACGTACGCGAGGTCATGCACAGGACTGTACCGCGGGAGGGGCTTGTCCGGCCGGTACCCGGGCGGGTTGACATCGGGTGGGGCGGTGCGTAATGTTCTCCGGGTTGCCCGACGTGAGCGCCGACTCCGGTCGGTCCCCGGGCGACCATTCCGCAGCAACCAATCGAGTCGAACGCGCATTGCCGCGTTCGTCCGCCTGTGCGCTTTCGGAATGCCCGGCGGAACGGGAAGCGGCCGATTTGGATCGGCCGGTGAACCTCCGCTAAAGTCTCACTCGTCGGAACGGCCGAAGGGCCGGAAAGACAAGCCCCGCTGACTGGGGGTCAGGCACTGGAAAGGGTCTGATAGAGTCAGAACACAACGAAGGGAAAGCCCGGAGGGGCCCCGAAAGGGT
>NZ_JBYIRM010000022.1:0-150349 GCF_057708105.1 Actinacidiphila sp. bgisy144
CCCCCCCCCCCCCCCCCCCCCCCCCCCCCCCCCCCCCCCCCCCCCACCGCCCTGCGCCGCTCCGCCCGCAGCACCGGCTTGTCGTGCGCCACCCGGCTGCCGGCCCCCGCGCCGCGCCCGCCCTTCGCACCGGGATGCGCCTTCCCGGCCGCGTGCCGCGGCGCCACGTCCTGCGGGAAGATCAGCTGCTGGCTCTGCCACGCCAGCGCCGCGGGCATCTCACTGGTCCACGTGCTGAAGTTGTGCACCCCGTGGGCGGGGAAGATCGACGCGGTCCGCATCGGCGCCTTCGCCAGCCGCAGGAACTCCCGCGCCTTCGGGTAGATGTTCTCGTCCCCGTGCCGGCTCGCGGCGACCAGCACCGACACCTGGGGGATCGGCAGGTGCCGCAACCGCCAGTACAGGTCGTGGGAGTCGATCCGCTTCTGCCGGGAGACGCCGCTGCCGAACAGGTTGCCGGTGGTGATGTCCTGATGGATGGTGAAGTCCGGGGACAGCGCCGCCGCCGAGGTGAAGACCCCCGGGTCGCGCATCGCCAGTTGCAGCGCGCAGGTGCCGCCGGAGGAGTAGCCCAGCGCGCCCCACGCGGTGGCGCTGTGGCCCACCCGGTAGGTGGCCTTGAGGGCGTCGGGCAGGTCCTTCGCCAGGAACGTCTCGGTCTGCGGCCCGCCGGGCACGTTGACGCACTCGGTGTCGCGCGGCGGCGCGATCGTCGGGCGGATCTCCACGATGACCGTCGGCTGCATCCGGCCCTGTTTCATCAGCTGCTGGGAGATCTGCCACACCCGCAGCCCCTGCGCGAGGTTGTAGATGCTGCCCGGATAGCCGCTCATCGCCAGGATCACCGGGAAGCGCTGGCGGGCGTACGCCTTCTGGAAGTACTCCGGCGGCAGGTAGACGAACGCCGGGTCGATCACCCCGGTGCGCCGCCCTATCACCCGCACCGACTCCACCCGGCCGTTGCGGGACGCCGGCGCGCTCGGGATGCCGCTGACACCCTTGAGCAGCGAGGTCGCCCCCGGCTCGATCAGCGCGGTCCTGGTGGTCAGGGCGGTGCCCGACGCGTTCGGGCCGATCGCGACCGGCGCGGTCTTCCCGGTGCCGAACAGGTCGCTCCAGGAACCGTAGAACTGGTAGTCGGCGTTGACGGCCGCGAGCAGCGCGGTGACCGTCACGAGCTGGGTCACCCCGATCACCGCCAGCCGCGCGGCCACCCACCCCCAGCCGGTACGGGCCAGCCGCGGCCACGTCCACACCGTGAGCACCACGCACGCCGCGGCCACCCCGGCCAGGACATACGCCGTCGACCAGCTGGTGAGGTTCACGCCGCGCCCCCTTTCCCTTCCGTTTCCGTACCGTCCACAGGGCTAGAGGGACACGGGGCGCGGTGCGTTCCGTGCGAAGGGTGTGACGATGCGGCAAAGTCCGGAACCATCCCCGGAAAGGCGGGTTGCGCCGATGCGGGCACCCGCGGCGGCGCCCGCCGCTAGGCTGGGGCGGCCGTGCCGGGGGACGCGGGGCCGGGGCGGCGCCCGGCGGCGGAAGGGCGCCGCGACGCAGCTCAGGGGGAGGCGGTTTTCGCACGTGAGAGTCCTGCATGTGGTCACCCTGCACACGCCCACCAACGACTTCGGCGGCCCGACCCGGGTCGCCCTCAACCTGTCGCGGGGCCTGCGGGCCAAGGGCATGGACGCCCGGATCGCCACCCTCGGCGACGGCTTCACCGGGCCGCTGCCGACCGAACTGGAAGGCGTGCCGTCCTTTGTCCACCAGGCCCGGCACGTGCTGCCCGCCTTCGAGGTCAGCGGCATCACCTCGCCGGGGCTGCTGGCCCGCGCCCGCCGGATGGCCGCCGGCGCGGACGTGGTGCACGTCCACCTGATGCGCGACCTGATCACGCTGCCGTTCGCGCTGGTGGCGCTCGCCGCCGGGGTGCCGCTGGTGGTGCAGACCCACGGCATGATCGACCCGACGGAGAAGGCCTTCGCCAAAGCCGTCGACCTGCTCGGCCTCAAACGGGTGCTGCGCCGGGCCGACGCCATCCTGCACCTGACCGCGGACGAACGCGACGGCGTCCAGGCGGTCGTACCCGACACCCCCCTGACCACCTTCCACCGCCTGGTCAACGGCGTCGCCCGCCAGGACCGCCGCCCGCCGCGCACCGGCGACCGCCCGCCGACGATCCTCTACGCCGCGCGCGTCCAGAAACGCAAGCGCCCCGAGGACTTCGTCGCCGCGATGCCCGCGGTGCTCGCCGTCCACCCCGGCGCCCGCTTCGTGCTGGCCGGGCCCGACACCGGCGCGCTCACCGGGCCGCTGCGCGCGCTCGCCGCCGAACTCGGCGTCGCCCACGCCCTTCAGACCCCCGGCCCGCTCGGCCACGACGAGGTACTGGCCCGGCTGCGCACCGCCGACGTGTACGTCCTGCCGTCCGTGGTCGAGCCGTTCGCCGTCTCGCTGCTGGAGGCGATGTCCGTCGGCGTCCCCGTCGTCGCCGCCGCGACCGGCGGCCTCTCCCCGGACATCGAGGCGGCCGGCGCCGGCGTCATCACCCCCAGTCGGCCCGACGCCGACAACGGCCCCCTGGTGGCCGCGGCGATCCTCGAACTGCTCGACCCCGACACCAACGCCCGTACGTCCGAGGCGGCTTGGCGGCTGGTCGAGGACCGCTTCTCGATCGGCGCGGTCGTCGAGGACCTCCTCGCGGTCTACTCCCGGGTGTCCGCCGCGCCGAACTCCGCCCGCAGGCGCGGGATGTAGTCGGCGAGCGCCGGAGCCCAGCAGCCGTAGTCGTGCCCGCCGTCGCAACCGGGCGCCAGCGACGCCCCGTTGCCGTAGTCGTCTAGGCGGGCGGGAATGCCGAGGCGGTCCAGCCGGGCCTTGACGTGCCGGGCCGCGACCCGCGTGAACGCGTCCAGCGGCAGGCTGCTGCCGGTGTACAGGGTGACGTCGGTGCCCGCCAGCCTCGCGAGGTCGGCCGGTGCGGCCGCGTCGTCCACGCTGCCCGCGCCGCCGTGCAGGAAGTACGTCACCGGCCAGCGCCGGGCGGGGTCGGCGGCGTAGTCCGCGGGCAGGAAGATCCGTATCCGGTGCGGGCCGGACACCTGCGGGGTGGTCACGGTGAGCGTGCAGGGTCAGGCCGAAGCCGCTGGTGAACGGGGGAAGTTCGGTGGCGGCGGTGGCCGCTCGGGCGGCGGGTGCCAGGGCGAGCAGGGGCAGTACGGCAAGGGCGGCGGCCGCCAGGGCTGTTCTGAGCGTTCGGACTCTTCGGACCCTTCGGACGCTTCGGACCGGTGACCGCCGGGTCGGGCCGGTGAGCGTCACGCCGAGGACGGCCAGGTGCGCGTACGTCGGTGACTTCATGGGGGCTCCGTAAGTCGTCGGACGGCCGAAGGAGGGCCGGGGTGCCGTCACAGGCTCGCCTCGGGCGCGGCCCGGGGGGACAGGCCAGCACGGCGGCCATATCTGGCGGGTGGCCGTTCCACCGTCCTGACCTGCGGAAAGGCGTGACGCACGGTGGAGGTACGGCAGTTGGCGCGGCCTTGTCTCCCGCGTTTCCGCGGGTGGCGATGAGTTCCGTGCGCGGCGGGAGTCTGACGTGGTGACAGCACTGGACACCCACGGAGGACCGTATGACGACCCCGCCCGCCGACCCCGCCCGCCCGCCGATCGTGGACATGGCCACCTGGCAGGCCGCCCGCGACGAACTGCTGGTCCGGGAGAAGGCCCACACCCGGGAGGGCGACGCGATCGCCGCCGCGCGCCGCCGCCTGCCGATGGCCGAGTTCGACGGCACCGTGGAGGTCGTCGGCCCGAACGGCCCGGTCCCCTTCCTCGACCTCTTCCAGGGCCGCGACGAACTCCTCGTCTACAAGCACATGTGGTGGGACGGCGCGCCCCACCAGGGCCAGTGCGAGGGCTGCACCGTCACCGCCTGGCACATGAAGGACGCCGTGTACCTCAACAGCCGCGGGGTGTCGTTCGCGATCCTGACCCCGGGCCGCTGGGAGGAGGTCGCCGCCTTCACCGACTTCATGGGCTACACCCAGCCCTGGTACTCCGTGCGCGGCCTGGAGGAGCCGGTCGGTGGCGAGATGGGCCACCTCACCAGCTATCTGCGCGACGGCGACCGTACGTTCCTCACCTACTCCACCACCGGCCGCGGCACCGAGGCGGCCAGCGGGTCCTTCGCCCTGCTCGACATGACCCCCTACGGCCGCGGCGAGGCGTGGCAGGACGTCCCCGAGGGGTGGCCCGAGGGCAAGGGCCCCTGCTGGTACTGGCGTTCGGACGCGGACGGCAACGCCACCTGGGGCCCCACCGGCCGTCCCGTCCCCCAGTGGACGCGCCCCGGCGCCACCCCCGAGACCACCCTCGGCCGCCAGGGCACCCACCACTGACACCCCGGCCGGCCGGCGGGACCTCCGCCGACCGGCCGTCAACCGTACGGCACTGTCAGCCCGTTGCCGGGACCACCACCCAGTCCGTGGACGTGGCGTGGTCGTCGTCGCCCTTGAAGTCCACCGTGTAGAGGGTGTCGCCGGGGCCGGGCACGTCGTCGAAGGCGAACGTACCGTCCGCGCCGACCCGGAGCGTCGGCAGCGAGGGCGCGCCGCCCTTCGTACGGCGCTGCACGCGCACCACCGTGCCGGCGGGCAGCGCGGTGCCGGTCGTGGTGAGCGTCCCGGCGATGTGCACGCTGCCGCCGGTACCCGAGGTCGGCGCGGCCAGCGTCAAGGAGGTCGGCGCCTTGTCGACGGTGACCGTCGTAGTGGCGTCGTCGGCCGGGTCGTGCTCGGCGTCGCCCGCGTACGACACGGTGTACGTCGCGGTCCCCGCGTCCGGCGGGGTGTCCTCGAAGGTGAACGAACCGTCGGCGGCCGCCGTGACCGGATCGAGCGGGTGGCTGCCGGAGGCGTCCGTACGGACCGCCGTCAGGCGCGCGGCAGGCCCGGACGCCGGCCCGTTCAGCGTGATCGTGCCGCTCAGCTCCACCGGCTGCCCGGCGTACGGAGTCCCGGGCTGGAGGGTCAACGGCCCCTGGAAGGCCGCGTGGTAGCGGGAACCCGGGTTGCTGATGATGTGCAGCCAGTACGCGTCACCGGCCGAGTCGCCGGTGACGGCGAAGAGCTTCGACGCGTGCGACGACCAGGCGAGGCCGCGCGAGGCGATACGGTCGCCGCCGTCGGAGTCGTCCTGGAAGACGAAGCTGCGGGGGGTGTCGCCGTGCGTCGGGTCGGTGTCCTGCACCAGCAGATCGGCGTCGTCGCCGGACGCGGCCATGCCCCGCGCCACGAGCGAGCCGTCCGGGCTGAGCGCCACCGCGGTCGCGGAGGCGCCCGCCGGGGGCGCGCTCCATCCGGCGGCGTCCGACATGTCCGCGCCGTTGAGCAGCCGGAACCCGTCGGCGCCGTCGGCCAGCCCCACCAGCGAGGCGTCCGCGCTGAGCGAGGCGTCCTGCGCGACCGGGATGGTGGGCATGGTGCTCTTGGACCACTGCCGGCCCGAGATGCCCTTCGAGTCGGCCGTGTCGTACAGCGCCGCGTACGAGGCGTTGGTCGTCCACGTGTACAGCAGCTTCCCCGGCGCCCCGGGCTGCTGGGGAGCGAACCGGAAGTTCAGCCCCGATGTCTGGTTGCCGGGCGGCTCGGTGGTTGCCTGGTAGTGCATGTAGCTCGTGGTCGTGGTGTTCGTGTCGCAGTTCACCGTGACGTTGCTGGCGTTCTCGGTCCACCAGCGCTTGCCGCCCGACACCGCGACCTCCCGCCCGCACAGGCCGAGATAGGCGTCGCCGAGCCAGTTTCCGGTGACGGCGTAGGTGTCGGCGTTCAGCGTGACGACGTACTCGCGGCGGGCCGGCCTGCTCGTACACCGGCCGGCCCGCCGTGCCGTGGTGGACCGTCAGGAAGCCGTGCAGGTCAGCGCCGGTACGGTGAACGCACCGGCGGAGGTGCCCTGGACGCCGAACGTGGTGGAGCCCGATCCCGCGACGGCGGCGTTGTAGGAGAGGCTCTTCGCCGTCACCGCGCTGCCGGTCTGGCTGACGTCGGCGCTCCAGGCGCTGGTCTCCTTCTCGCTGCCCGGCCAGGACCACGTGACGGTCCAGCCGTTGACGGCGGTGCTGCCCGCGGTGACCGTGACGGTGGCGGTGAAGCCGGTGTCCCACTGGTTGTCCACGTGCAGGACCGCCGTGCAGCTGCTGCCGCCCGTACTGCCGCCCGTACTGCCGCCGCTGGACGTACCCGATGACGTGCCGCTCGACGTGCCGGACGACGTACCGCTCGACGTGCCGCCCGTGGACGTGGTGCCGTCGAAGCCGGGGGCCTTGATGCTGGCGAGGTAGCCGTCCTTGACGCTGTCGACGGTCTGCCAGTCGTCCTTGAGGATGCCGCCGGTGTCACCGGAGTCCGGGTTCCACGACCAGAACGTCCAGTTGAAGCTGTCCCCGCCGTAGGTCGCGGTGGGGCGCATGTAGTCCACGAGGGCCTTGAGCCAGGTCTGGTCGGTCGTGGACTGCAAGGTGGTGCCGAACTCGCCCACCCAGACGGGCGCGAGGTTCTGCTTGAAGATGTAGCCCCAGTACTTGTCCCAGATGCCGGGCATGTTCGCCGGGAACGACGGGTCGTTGAACCAGCTCTGCTGGGCGACGCTGGTGGCGTAGTCGTGCGCGGAGTACACCACGCGGTTGGCGACGTCGAGTTGCACCGGGTACTGCCCGACGCCCATCAGGTTGCCGCCCCACCAGCCGGAGGTGCCGTTGTAGGTCTGGATGCCCTCCACGAAGATCAGCAGGTCCGGGTTGACGCCGAGCACCGCGTCGCCCGCCCGCTCGGCGGCCAGCCGCCAGTCGATCGTGGTGTCGCCGCAGCCCCAGCAGGCCGGGTCGTGCGGCTCGTTGTGCAGGTCGATGCCGACCACGGCCGGGTTGCCGGCGTAACGGGTGGCCAGCGCCTTGAGGTCGGTGATCCACGTCGACTCCGGGACGGAGCTGGTGTACCACAGCGCGCTCTGCCCGCTGGCGTCCGGCCGGTGCCGGTCGAGGATGATCCGCAGGCCGATCGAGCCCGCGTAGTCCACGATCTTGTCCATGACCTGAAGGGACGTCAGCCCCTCCAGGTCCTCGTTCATGTTGTAGAAGTTGATGCTGTCGGGCATCGTGCCGGGCTTGAAGATGTCGTCGCTGTAGGGCAGCCGGATGGTGTTGTAGCCCAGCGACTTCATCTGGTCCATCATCGACTTGTAGTCACGCGCCCAGAGGCCGTGCGGCACGTGGTTGTCGGTCTCGAAGCCGAACCAGTTGACGCCCGCGATGCGCACCGGCTGGCCGGCCGCGTCCAGGATCTGGCGTCCGCTGGTGTGCCAGTAACCGGTCCCGGCGGCCGGGGCGGCGGTGGCGGCGGTGGCGGCCGGTGGGGCGGCGGCGCGGGCCGGCGACTGCCCGGCCAGCGCGAACAGGGACATCAGGGCCATCAGGGCCGCGGCCACGAGGGCGGTCAGGGGCACCCGCCATGCGCGGGACGCTCTCGGGGGGCCGGCGAAGCCCGGAGTGGTGACCATGGGGCGATTCCTCTCGGTGGGGGGAACGGAACGCTGCCGGTCGGAGATGTGCGCGGGGGACGCGTATGGGAGCGCTCCCACGTGCACTTCGCATAAAAGCGACGTTCCGTGCGCGCAGTCAAGAGGGCGGCCGGGGTTCAACAAGTGAAGCAATCAACGCCGTTGGGGGAGGGGCTACTTCACGTCACTGGATGTGCGGGGTGTTGTCGGCCCGCGCGCGTACGCCCGCTGCCCCGCCACCTCGAACGGGTGACGGGGCAGCGGTCCCGGGTGCCGCGTGCGATGTGCGGCGGCGGACGTCAGCCGGCGCAGGTGAGTTGGGCCAGCCCCCAGTCCGCGTGGTCGTAGTTCTTGCCGTCGCCGCCGTCACCGACGGCCAGGCTCAGGGTGTGCACCCCGGTGGTGTCGACGGACAGGGCCACCGCGCTCTGTCCGCCGCGGATCACGTCGGTGGCGGCGAGCTGCCGCCCGTCGTCGCCGAGCACGGTGAAGGTGACGCTGCCCTGCCCGCCGGTCTCGTCGTCGACCCCGACGTGGGCCTCGAAGCGGGTGCAGCGGCCCTGGAGGTCGATCTGCACCTGGGCCGGGGCGTTCATGCCCAGGCCCTTGGCGTACACGGTGCCGTCGATGGTCAGCGGGTGCCCGTCCTGCCCGCCCGCCTCGCCGTTGGACTGGTCGCGCTCGACCGGCCCGTAGCCGTTGGTCTCGGAGAGGAACGGCTGGTCGCTGGCGTAGACCGTGCCGTGCAGAGGTACGGAGACCTGCACGACCTCCTCGACGTGGATGGGCGGGGCGTTGCCGCCGGCCGGGTCGGCGTAGGTGGCCACCACGGGCACGTCGACCTCGCCGCCCGGCTGGTCCTTGCCGACCGTCACGGTCCAGTGGCCGGCGAGCGGCTTGCCCGCCGGCAGCGAACCGGCCGCCACCGCCGGTCCGTTGGCGCTCCAGCCGGCGGGGAGCCGGTCGCGGTCCACGGCCAGCCGCACCTGCCGCAGGGCCGTTCCCTGGGGCAGTTCGAACGTCGCGTCGATCCCGACCGTGGTGCCGGCGCCCGCGGTCACGGCCGAGTGGGTCGGCGTCAGCGTCGTGGCCGGCGCGGTGATCACCGGGTTCTCGCAGTCGGTGCGGCCCTTGGTGGCCGGGCAGGCCAGGGCGACGAAACCGCCGTTGGCGGCGGCCGACACCGTCAGCGTGTCCTGCGCGGTCACCGTCCTTACGGTGCGCACCAGTTGACCGTCGCTGTCGCCGACCGTCTCCACCAGCCAGCTGCCCTTGCCGAGGAAGCCGAGCGGCGCCTTCATCGTGTCGCTCGCGCCGGCCAGGATGCCGCCGACGAACCAGCGGTCGCCGTTGCGGCGGGCGATGACGGCCTGCCGGTCACCGGCCGGCTGCTGGCCGGGGCCGCCGGAGACCAGGTGCGTCTCGTCCCAGGTGGTGGGGAGTTGTTCGAGGAATCGCTCGGCCACCGGTTGCGCGGAGAACCCCTCGGGGTTGTCGCCCAGTGAGGTCCACCCGGACTCGTAGACCACGGGCAGCGCCAGCTCGTGGGCGAGCGAGTCCTGCCGGTTGGGGCGGGAGAACCAGGTCGGGGTGTAGTCCATCGAGCCCACGATGTTGCGGGTGAAGGCGAGGAAGATGTCGCGGGTGGGGTTCTGCCCGTTCTCCTCACCGCGGACCGCCTCCACGCTCATCACCTGCGGCCAGGTGCGCTGGAGGCCGCGCGGGATCGTGGCGCCGTGGAAGTCGATCATCAGCCTGAGCCGGGCCGTGTCGCGCAGGATGGCGTCGTACCACTGGAAGGTGGACTGGGAGTCGGAGTACATGTAGTCGACCTTGACGCCCGCCACGCCCCACGCCTTGACCTTCGGCAGCCAGGCGTCGCGCTGGGCCTGGGTCTTGAGGTCGTTCCAGTCGAACCACAGGATCACGTCCACGCCCTTGGCCCGCGCGTAGCGGACCAGCTCGGGCACCCAGCTCGCCTGCCAGCCGGCGTCCACGAGCGTGTAGCGTAGGCGGTGGGCGGCCGCGTAGTCCACGAAGTCCTTCTGGCGGTCGAAGTCGCCGGGGCTGTCACCGTCGCTCAGCCAGGACCAGTCGTCCACGCCCGGCCGAATCCAGGAGGTGTCCTTCACCTTCGAGGGCGGCGCGAGGTCGTCCACCAGGGTCGACCCGACGAGCGTGTCGAGGCTGCCCACGATCGCGGTGCGCCAGGGCGTGGACAGCGGCCCCTGCGAGGTGACGGGCGCGTCGTCCGCCAGCGCGACGGAGTACGTGCCGCTGCCGTCCACGTGGTCGAGGTGGCTGCCGGAGTAGCGGCCGTCCACGTCGGCCTCGGTGAGCAGCACGTAGGTGCTGCCCTCCTCGAAGAGCGTCGGGTAGCCGAAGGAGCAGGTGGTGCCGGTGCACGTCTTGGGCTGGGCTTCGTTGGCCGCGCCGGCCGTGGTCTCGGTCCGCTCCGTCTCGTAGCTGGTCGCGTACGGCTGGACCCAGGCTTTGGCGTCTGTCGGCAGTGCGAAGGACGAGGTCTCGGCGGTGACCGTCACGGTGCCGGTGCCGGTGCCGGTGTCGCTGCCGTCGAGCAGGTACCGGTAGGCGACGCCGTCGTCGGACACTCGTACGGCGACGCCCAGTTGGGCACCGTCGGTGCCGCGGAAGGTGAACGTGGCCTCGTGCATCGTGGCCGAGCGCCGCAGTTGCTTGCCGGTGGTCATCTGGTACGACTCGTGGACCGTGCGGTCCTGGCGCCTGACCAGTTCCAGACCGGCCGTCAGGTCGTGCTGGTCGGTGCGGATTCCGAGCCGGCCCGGCAGCAGCACCGGCGTGCCGCCGCGGTCGACGGCGAGGTGCAGCTCGCCCGCGGAGTCGAGGTCCAGTTGCGCGGTGAGGGTCGAGCGGGCGGGGTCGTCCACCGTCCACGTGCCGGGGGAGTGGGGGGTGGACTGCGGGGTGGAGGCGGAGTGAGGTGCGGCGGTCGAGGGCGCCGCGGCCGCCACGACCAGTCCGCTGCCGACGAGCGCCGAAAGGGCGATCCCGGTCACCACGTGCCGGAGTCGATTACGTCGAAGTCGCATGCGTGTCCCTTGCCTTGGACCGCCGGCCCCCGCCGGAACCGATCCCTGACCGATCGTTCGCAGTTCGCGCTCCGTGGCGGGGCCCGATGGTCACCAGATGAACAACACCGAACTTTTTCCAAGGATTTCCATCACATGTCACCGGACTTGCACACGCGCGTCAAGCCTTCTGACGGAGTTCGCCACCACCCGCCACACCAACTCGCCCTCTGGCGGCCTGCTCGATCTTCGCGCGGTACGCGGCGCGGGCGTCCTCATCGATCCGCGTCTCGTGTTCGGGGCGCATCCCGGTTCGGCCGTCGACGCCCTCGCGCAGGATGTCGGCGTGCCCGGCGTGCCGGTTGGTCTCGCCGAGGACATGGACCATGACGGCGAAGAGGTTCGTGCGGGAATGAACGTACGCGCCGCTGCTCGCGGACCGGCCCACCCGGTACCGGTGGGAAGCGCGGCTGTCGCGTACGCCGGTGCTGCAACATCCGAAGGGGCCGCGCTACCTGGCCGTCCTCGGTGAAGCGGTCCTGCACCGCTGCCTCGGCGGCCCCGCCACCATGGCGGAGCAACTGCACAGCCTGGCCGCGCTGATCCGCCGGCGGCGCATCACCGTACGGGGGCCGCCGCTGGCCGCGACGCCCCACCCCACCGGCACCGACGGCGCGTTGCGCCTGATGACGTACGCCGACGAGAGCTCCGCGCTGCACTTCACCGCTCACCACACCGGCAACCACTTCACCGACCCGGGCGCGGTCTACCTCGCCCACCTCACCCACGACCTCCTCACCGCCGCCGCGCTTCCCCCGGAGGACTCCCTCGCCCTGATCGAGTCCACCGCCGCCGACTACCGCGCCCGGACCCCCGCCCCCTCGGCCGCCGAGGAGCCCTCCGCCCGCGCCCACCCCCGCGGCCGCGAGCTGGAGCACCGGTAAGGGCTGTCGGCGGAGGCGCTCTCATAGGTCGAGTCGAAGCGCCGCCACCCACCAACCCCCCGGCACCGCCGACCGCTACAACCCCACCGACGACCAACTCCACACTTACTATGTGCTGGCGGGCGCGACGGCGGTCAAAAAGGGGGGGCAGGTCTTGAGATTCCTGACCGATGACGGAAGATTCGGCCTTCTGGTTGCGCCGGTAGCGAATTCTGGTCAGGCCCGGTTCCAGTTGGTCATCGAGGGGCGGCTGATCGGGGATACCGACCCTGAATTCGCCTACGGGGCCTTCAAGGAGTTGGGGAACCTTCCGGGCTTTCGGACGGTCGACTGGGTCTGCTTGCCGAGGACCCGGACGCCGTCCTGGCGGCCTTGCTTTCCGAAGAGGAACTCCACGATCCCGCAACTCTGTCTCTCTCGGAGGCGCAGGACGGCTGGCTCGTTCAGGGATACGTCTACGAGGGCAGCGCCGTCATGTCGGCCCGACCGTACGAGGGCGCGTCCTTGTCGGCGGGCGCTCTTATCTCCGTTGTGAGGTGGGCCGAGTACGCATCGGTCGTTGAGACAGCACGCCGCTACTGGGCTCAAGAGGACGGGAGATTCCGCTCGGTGCTTTGGCGGGCGAAGGTTGCACGTCTTCACGGCGAGAATTGATGGGGATAAGGGTGTCCCAAGGGGCGGGCGTGTGTGGGGAGGGGGTGGGGGCCCGGTGTTCGGGCGGAGGGTGGAGGAGTTGGCGGTGAGGGTGGGGGCACCTTGAGGGGCTGGAGAGCGGGCATGGGCGGTGGGACTCCAGCAGCCGGAGTAAATCATGCTGCGACAGGGCCATCATGCACCTCCTCGTTGGAATTCGCCTTCTACCAGGGAGAATTGCATGGTGGCCCACCTGTCGGGCAGGGAGCGACGACCGACCGACCGCACGCCTCCGGCGCACACCGCCATGCTGATCGGCTACACCACATCAAGGGACACGACCTCCGGACCCGGTGCAGCCGCACGGTTCGACGTCAGAGCGTCTTCTCACCGATGCCCCAGTTCGATGGCGGGCGTATGTCCGCGGGCGGAGCGTCTACCTCAGAACCTTCGCGATCTGGGCCTTGATCATCGCTGTCGGAACTTTCGGCGGCTTATCCGGAAGTCCTCTGACCTGGAATGCCGCAACGGTTGATCCTTTCCGAACGGTCACATAGACGTAGGGGACGTGCATCACCTTCCCGTCGTCCTCGGTGATGTTTTCGGTGATCTTGTACTCCACGGCCTCGTCTCCGAGGCGCGGTGCGGCTTCGAGTTGCGGCTTGCCATACTTCTCGGCCTTGTCGACCGGCCCTGCCCAGCCGCTACATGACGCAGCCGATTGTCGCAGGTCGGCCAGAACCCGCGGTGCGTCACCGGGTCGGTATGCGGCGAGGGAGATGGTCGTCTCAATGGTGTCGTCGGCGACGATGTCAACGGCGAGCCCGTACTGGGGGTAGGCGCTCGATTCGCTGCCGACATTCGCGAAGAACGGTTGGCATGCGAAAGGCGAGATGCGAAAAACGGTCCCTTTCGACAGCGAGACCGGCTCCTCGTCCCCCTCGGGGGTCCGGCCTTGCATCGCCGTGATGGAGTACCCCGGGACTTCCTTTCGGCTGAGGACGTAGGAATCGATGTCGCGCTGGCCGACCTGCGCGGGTGACCCCTTGGCAGCCGTGCTCGACGGCGCGACGGACGACCCCGCCGTACTGCTCGCACGACCGGCTCCGGTCTGCGAGTGGTCTGTTTCCCCGGTGCCACCGCAGCCGCTTGCGAACATGACGACCGCACCTACGACTAGGCCGGCGGATCTGAGCCCGGTGCGTTTTGCCACCAATTCCGTGACCTCCTCTTGCTGAACGTCGGAATGTTTTCCGATTCCATCATTTTGTGTGTGGGGGAGTCGGCGGTGAGGCTACACCCTCGGGCGCACCGGCGTGACCGCTCGGGGGTAGCATCCTTGGTTAACTTCCTGTTTTCTTTTGGTTGTTCACCGCGTCACGTAATTTGCCCTTGTGATTTCCCAAGGCGGTTCAATGTGCTTCAGGTCACATCCCACCGGGCGTTGTGTGGGTGCATATGCGACCCAAATGGTCCGTTCGTCCCGATGGACTCCGCCCTCACATCTCCTTTACATTCTGCTGGCTCTTCATTGACCAGCAGAACGTGCAACTCCGGGGTGGGGACTTCATGGAGTGGAGTAGGGCGCGCCGTACTGCCTGTGCAGGCAGTACGCGGGTGCGAGCGTTGGTGGCCATGCTGGCGGCGGCTTCACTGCTGACGCTGCTCCCGGCGATGGGCGGCGGCCCGTCAGCAGCGCACGCCGATACCGGGTCCAAGGCGCCGCTGTCCGCCGAGGCAGCCGCAGCGCAGAAGGCTGCGGACAGCGGCGAGCAGGTGGAAGTCGCCAGCGAGCGGACCCCGTACTCGACCACTTACGCGAACCCGGACGGGGTCACGTTCACAGTCGACCAGTCGGCGGTTCCGGTACGAGTCAAGGCCGCTGACGGCTCGTGGACTGACCCGGACACGACCCTCCAGACCAGGTCGGACGGCTCCGTGGCACCGAAAGCGACCCTGATGTCGCTGTCGTTCTCGGGCGGGGGCGACGGCTCCGGCCTGGTGGACATCTCCCAGGGCAACCGCTCACTGACCTTGGGATGGCCGACATCGTTGCCGGAGCCGACCCTGGATGGGGCGACCGCAACCTACCCCGAGGTCCTCCCGGGCACCGATCTCCGCATGACCGCGACCGTCGACGGCTTCCGTGAGCTCTTGGTGGTCAAGTCTCCGGAAGCAGCAGCGAATCCGGCGCTCCAGCACCTGACGTTCTCGCTGCACTCCAAGGGCCTGACGGTGCGGTCCGCGGATGGTGGTGGGTTGACGGCAGTCGACGAGGATGACGCCAATCCCGTCTTCTCGGCGCCTCCGGCCCTCATGTGGAACTCGCAGGGCACCGACAGCGCCAGCACGTCCGCCGCACGGTCCGCAGACGCCCCCCAGTCCGCGCAAGTCGACACCCCCGCCGGCCCCGGCGACGGCGACGCCTCAACTGTGCTGCCGGTGCAGATCGGTGACGGATCCCTGTCGGTCGAGCCGGACCCGGCGATGCTGGCGAACACCGACGACACCGCCTACCCGCTGTACATCGACCCCAGCGTGGGAGTGAGCCAGACCGCCCGGACGCAGATGCGGTCGGACGGCTACACGGACTTCAACTTCGACAACGGCACCGACGACGAGGGCAAGGGCGTGGGCCAGTGCTCCTCGTACGACGGCTACTACTGCGGCCCGGGCTACACCGAGCGGATCTACTACCAGTTCTCGCCGAGCACTCTGGTGGGGAAGAAGGTGCTGGACGCGACGTTCCGGGACACCGAGTCCTGGTCGTTCACCTGCGACCTCGCCTGGGTGGACCTGGAGCGCACGAGCAACATCAGCTCGGGTACGACGTGGGCCAAGCGGCCGACCAATCTCGGTGTCGTCGCCACCCGGCACGTATCGGCAGGCCGGGGCTCACTGTGCAGCCCTTCCCAGCCGGCCGCACCGATCGAGTTCCACGACACCCGGCTGACCTCGCAGGTCGCGGACTTCGCGGCGGGCAAGTTCGACCGGCTGACGCTGCTGATCAAAGCAGAGGACGAGTCCGCGACCAGCGACTGGAAGCGGTTCAGGAACGATGCGGTGCTGTCGGTGACATACGTGGGCCAGCCCGCGGTGCCGACCGCGGCAGGGCTGGTGGCCGGAAGCGGGGTCAGCTGTGAGCCGAAGGCTGCCGACCCGCAGGTGGTCGGTGATCCGACGCCGGACTTCACCGCCAAGGTTGCGAACGTCACCGGGGGCGGCAGCGGGGCCAGCCTGCGGGCGCACTTCGTGGTGCAGAAGCAGGGCACGGACGGTGGGTGGAGTACGGCGACCGAGCCGGTTCGGCCGCTGACCGGGTTCATCGGCAACGGTACGACGGAGACGGACCCATCACCGATCACCCTGGATGACGGAGGGCTGTACCGCTTCGCGGCATTCACCCGCTCCTACTACGACGGCAGCAGCTACCTGGAGTCGCACAGCACCGTCACCACCACTGGTTGGTGCTACTTCACGATCGACACCACCGGCCCCAATCCGCCGGCCATCACGTTCGGCAGTCCGTACACACCCTGTGACGGCTCGGTCTGCGTCGCGGCCGGTGGCCCCGGGATCTCGGCGACCTTTGGTTTCGGTCCGACCGGCGGTGACGTCAACACGGCGTACGCGTACAAGCTGGCATCGTCCGCCACCTGGTCCGCGCCGATCAAGGGCGCGAGTGTCCAGGTGAAGATCACTCCACAACTCGCCGGCACCCAACTGCTTCTGGTGCGCGCGGAGGACGGGGCGGGCTGGGGCCAGACGGCGACCGCGATGTTCAACGTCAAGGAGGGCCAGACGCCGGTGGGTAGTTGGCACTTCGACGACGCCGCGGCCGGCTCCGGGGTGACCACGGCGGCCGACACCGCTACCGAGGGCGCCCGGCACGACGCCACCCTCTACACCGCCGGCGCGGGTTGGTCGGGGCTGGCCAGGCGAGGCGTCGGAGACCGTTCGCTGTGGCTGAACGACACGACCAACCCCGCCAACCAGCAGGGTTACGCCGCCACTTCGCAGCCGGCGGTGAACTCCGAGTCGTCGTTCACTGTCTCGGCATGGGCGTATCTGTCGGACGAGTCGGACTTCCGTACGGTGCTGTCGGAGACAGGCAGTGACAACTCCGGCTTCGCCCTGTACTACTCGCCGAACATCCAGCGCTGGGTGTTCCTGTGGAACTGGCAGGAGAACGGCACCCCCCAGTACCTCGGAGCGAACGCCACCACGGCCGGCGTACCGCTGAAGACGTGGACGCACCTGACCGGCGTGTACGACGCGGTCGCCGACACCATCAGCCTCTATGTAAACGGGCATCTCCAAGGCGCGCCCGTCGCCTTGCCCGCGGCCGCGACCGCGCATGCCTCGGACGGCATGCTGGAGTTCGGCCGGAACAGCTCGCCGTACGGTACGTACAACCACTACCTGCAAGGGCGGGTGGACGAAGTCTCCGTGTGGCAGAGGACGTTGACCGCTGACGAGATCGCCACCAGTGACGAGCTGTTCGACTCCGCAGGACAGCCGAGCACTGAACTGGTCGCTGACTGGGCCCCGGACGGCGCATCCGGGAGCACCTTGTCGGACACGGTCTCGCAGTACGGACGCTCACTCACGTTGTCCGGCGGCGCATCGCTGGACGGGCAGGCGATCGTGCTCGACGGCACCACCGGAGCCGTGACCACTGCGGGCCCGGTCGTCGACGACACCGCTTCCTTCACGGCCACCACCCTGGTCGACCTCGACAGCGCCGCACTCGTGGCCAAGCCCGTCGGCTACACCGCCCAGGTGCTCCAGGAGAGTGCTGCCGACGGCTCGTCATGGGGCTTCTGGTACCAACTGACCGGTACCGAGACCGAACCGGACCCGGATGGCGGCGCTGATCTCACCGTCCCCATCGGGTACTGGTATTTCGGCCGGATCACCGCCGACGGCAGCTTCGACGGGGTCGTCTCCGACGAACCCGCGGAACTGGGCAGTTCGGTCCGCCTGACCGGTACCTACGACGCGCCCTCCGGCAGTGCCCACTTCTACCTGGGGTCCGACGAGAACGGCGAGGGCGTGCCGTACACCGCCGACCCCGGGTCCGGACTCTTCACCGCCGGTGAGGGCCGGGTCGCAGGCGACACCGGGTGGGGCCACCACCTGCCCGGGCGCATCACCGACATCCGGCTGTGGGCCGGCGCGATGGCAGACCGCCAGCAGGTCGCGAACACCGTGGGCGACTGACCAGGAAGTGCGGCTGCGGCTCACTCCGAGCCGCGCCAGCACCCGGAAACGAACGAGGCGTGCACGAGCGACCCGTGACGGTCGCAGGTATGTGTGCGCGACGGCACACCTACCGATCCGGCCGTATGGAGGAGCAGCGGTGAGTACACGACGGAACACCAGGTGGCGGAGGGTGACCTTCCTGCACGGCATCCTGCTGGCACGCCGACCCGCGGCCGAACAGGCGCGGCGCCGCAGACGCCCTGCCATCGTGGCCGCGCTGTGCCTCGCGCTGACGGTGCCGACCGGCCTCGCCGCATCGCCCGCGGTCGCGCACACCGGCGGCGACTTCGGCGCACCGGCGCTGCCCAAGGAACGCACCAGCAAGGTCGATCCGGTCACCGGGCTCGGTGCGGCCAAGGAACGCAGCAAGGTCGCCGCCGCGAAGGCCACCAATGACGCGCAGGCCAAGGCAGCCCGCACCCAGCAGAGAGTGATCTGGCCGAAGAACGGGCAGGTGTCCGGCACCCTCCCGGCGAAGGGCCCGCTGCGCCTGACCGCCGGGGGCATGCCGGTCACCGTCACCCGTACCGGCGGCCACGGTGCCGCGGGCACGGTCGACCTCCGCGCCCTGGACCAGAAGCACGCCCAGGCCGCCGGGATCGACGGAGTACTGCTGTCCGCGACCGCGACCACTGCGGGTACCGCGCGCGTCAGAGTGGACTACGCGGCCTACGCCTCCGCGTACGGCGGCGGCTGGTCCGGCCGACTGCGGCTGGTCCAACTCCCGGCCTGCGCGCTGACCGAGCCCGGCCGGGCCGACTGCCGCGTCCAGACAGCGCTGCACTCGACCAACGACACAGCGACGCAGTCCGTGGCCGCCGACATCACCCTGGACCGGACATCCGGCGGCGCAACCTCCGCCACGGTCCTGGCTGTTGCCGCGGCCCAGGGCGAGGCCACCTCGGGGGCCGGTAACTACAGTGCGTCACCGCTGTCGCCTTCCTCCACCTGGACCGCCGGCGGCTCATCCGGTTCATTCGACTGGTCCTACCCGATGAGCACACCGCCGGCTGCGGCCGGCCCCGAACCCTCGATGTCCCTGTCGTACGACTCGGGCAGTGTCGACGGCCGCACGGCATCCACGAACAACCAGGGCAGCCAGGTCGGCGAGGGCTTCGACCTGAGCGTCCAGTCCTACGTCGAGCGGTCGTACACGTCCTGCGACGACGACGGCGAGAGCGGCAAGAACGACCTGTGCTGGAAGTACGACAATGCCAACCTGGTGCTGAACGGCAAGTCGACCCAGCTGGTCAAGGACAGCTCGACGGGCAGTTGGCACCTGAAGGACGATGACGCGTCCAAGGTCACGCACTCCACCGGCGCCGACAACGGCGACCAGGGTGACGCGGGCATCGACGGGGCCGGCGAGTACTGGACCGTCACCACTGGTGACGGCACCAAGTACGTCTTCGGCCTGAACAAGCTGCCCGGCGCTGACACGCAGCGCACCAACTCCGTATGGACCGTTCCCGTCTTCGGTAACGACTCCGGCGAGCCCGGCTACACCGACGGCACCACTCTGTCCGCACGCGCCCAAGTCCAGGCATGGCGCTGGAACCTGGACTACGTCGTCGACCTGCACGGCAACGCCATGTCGTACTGGTACACGCCGGAGACCAACTACTACGCCAAGAACGCCGCCACGACCGGCACCGCCCAGTACACCCGCGGCGGCTACCTCGACCACATCCTCTACGGCCAGCGCGCCGACTCCCTGTTCAGCGCCACCAACGCCACGGACAAGGTCCAGTTCGGGTACGACGAGCGCTGCACCGCCACCGACTGTTCATCGCTCACCAAGGACACCGCACCGAACTGGCCGGACGTGCCGTTCGACTCGATCTGCACGAACGGGGCGACCTGCCACGCCACAGGGCCCTCGTTCTTCACCCGCAAGCGGTTGACGAAGGTCGAGACGTTCGCCTGGAACGCCGCGGCGACTCCCGCCGCCTTCGCACCGGTGGACGCGTGGACACTCAAGCAGGAGTATTTGGACCCGGGGGACATCGGCAACAGCACCGACCAGTCCCTGGTCCTCGACAGCATCGTGCACGCCGGCGAGAACGGTGGCACGGCGGCTCTGGAGCCGCTCACCTTCACCTATCAAATGCGGCCGGACCGCGTCGACGCGCCCACAGATGACGTCCTTCCGCTGAACCGGCCGCGCGTGGACTCGATCACGTCGGAGACCGGCGCCATCACCACGGTCGACTACTCGGAACCGGAGTGCGTCCGCGGCTCGACGATGCCCACAGCGGAGGACGACGACAACACCAGCTGCTACCCGGTCTACTGGCACGTCAACGGCGCGGACGAAGCCACGCTCGACTGGTTCAACAAGTACCGGGTACTGGACGTCATCACCTCCGACCCGACCGGGCACGGCGAAACCATGGAGTCGTCCTACACGTACTCGGGCCCGGCCTGGCACCATGACGACGACCCGATGACACCGACGAAGGAACGTACCTGGTCGGACTGGCGCGGCTACCAGAGTGTCACCACCCTCACCGGTGCGGCTCCCGCCACGCAGTCCAAGTCGACGGCCATCTACCTCCAGGGCATGGACGGCGACGCCCGGAAGAACGGCTCGACCCGGTCGGTGTCCGTCCCCGGCACCGGCTTCACGGGCCTGACCGTGCAGGCTCAGACCGACAGCGACCAGTACGCGGGGTTCACCCGGGAGCAGATCACGTACAACGGGTCGACTCCAGTCTCCGTCACCGTCAACACCCCCTGGTCGCAGTCGACCGCCGACCAGACCGACGCCACCCCGCACGCTCAGGCGTACTTCGTCCGCACCGGGGCAACCTCGGAATCCACCTACTTGACGGCGTCCGCCACCTGGCGAACTCACAGCGCCAAGACGACGTACGACGGCTACGGCATGGCCACCGCCGTGGACGACGCCGGCGACAGCGCCAAGACCGGTGACGAAACCTGCACCCGTACCTGGTACGCCCGCAACCCCGACATCGGGCTGACCTCGCTGGCCTCCCGCACGCGGGTCACCGGCAAGCCATGCAACACGGCCGAGTCCGCGCTCGCCCTCCCGACTGACACCAAGACCCGCGGCGACGTACTCTCCGACACCGCCACGGTCTACGACAACACGGTCGCCACCGCATGGAGCGCCGCCCAGACCCCGACCCTCGGCGAGCCCACCTGGACCGGCCGCGCTGCCGCCTACCCGGCGAGCGCCTCCGGCACGGAACGGCCGCCCACGTCCTGGCAAACCGTGACCACCTCCACCTACGACGACTCCACTGCCAAGCTCGGACGCGTCCTGACCACGACCGACGCCGCCGGCAACACCACCAAGACCGCATACGTTCCGGCCACCACCGGCCCGGTGACCCGCGTCCAGGTCACCAACGCGAAGTCCCAGAACGCCTATACCTACCTGGACTTCGCCACCGGCGACCCCCTCAAGCAGTACGACGTCAACAGCAAGATCACCGAGACCGCATACGACCCGCTGGGCCGGATCACCGGTGTGTGGCTGCCGAACCAGTCCAGGGCCGGGGGAGCCGGTGCGAACTACACGTACACCTACCACCTCTCCAACACCGCACCGACCTGGGTGTCCACGTCTTCGATCGTCGATGAGGGCTCCTACAACACCACCTACACGATCTACGACTCGCTGCTGAGGACGCTGCAGACCCAGTCGCCCACCTCGAACGGCGGCCGGCTGCTCACCGACACCCGCTACGACAGCCGTGGCCTGACCGACCAGACGTACACCGACGTCTTCGACTCCACCACGACCCCCTCAGGGGAATACGTCCGGACTGAGGCCGGGCGGGCCGCCAAACAGACCGACACCGTCTTCGACGGCGCCGGGCGGGCCACGAGCAGCACGTTCACCGTCTACGGCGTCAAGAAGTGGAGCACCACAACCCAGTACACCGGTGACTCCACAGCCACCAGCGCCCCGGTCGGCGGGACAGCCACCCGCACCCTGACTGACGTCTTCGGCCGTACCACCGAGCAGCGCACATACTCCGGCACGGATTTCGCCGACGCCCAGTACGGCGCAGGTGTCGGCGCCCCCTACCTCACCACTGACTTCACCTACACGGGCGACGGCAAAGCCGACACCGTCAAGGGTCCAGACGGCGCCAAGTGGTCCTACGGCTACGACCTGTTCGGTCGCCAGACCTCCAGCACCGACCCGGACACCGGCACCACCGCCACCGCCTACACCAGCCTCGACCAGGTCGATTCCACCACCGACGCCGACGACACCACCCTGCTGTACGGGTACGACGTGCTCGGCCGCAAGACCGACGAGTGGCAGAACGCCCGCACGGACGCCGACAAGCTCGGGCACTGGACGTACGACTCCCTGCTCAAGGGCCAACTGGACACGGCCACCAGTTACGTGGGCGGTACCACCGGCAGCGCGTACACGAGCAAGGTCACCGACTACGACAGCCTGTACCGCGCCACCACCAGCGAACTCGATCTTCCCGCCGGTGACCCGCTGGTCACCTCCGGTGCCGTCAGCAGCACCCTGACGACTCAGACGTATTACAACAAGGACGGCACCCAGCAGTACATCGACGATCCGGCTGCGGGTGGCCTCCCCGAGGAGTCCACCACCACCCACTACACCAACCTCGGCCTGCCCACCGACGTCCACGGCGCCACCGGCTACGTACTGAGCACGAGCTACTCCCAGCTCGGCCAGCCGCTCCAGTTCACCTTGGGCAGCACCGCGGCGGAAGGGACGCCCAAGACCACTGTCACCAACACCTTCGAGGACGGCACCGATCGCCTCACCCAGTCCACGGTCACCGACAACACCGTGCCCGACAAGCTCCAGGAACTCGACTACGGCTACGACGACGCGGGCAACGTCACCCACGTCTTCGACTCGGTCGGCCAGAACGGTAAGAGCACCACGGACAACGAGTGCTACACGTATGACGGCTACGACCGGCTGACCGACGCGTGGACCCCGTCGGCCGCCGACTGCGCCACGGCCGGCCGCAGCGCGGCATCGCTCGGCGGCCCCGCGCCGTACTGGACGTCGTACACCTATACCGCGGGCGGTCTGCGGGCCACGCAGACCGACCACACCTCGTCCGGCAGCACCCTGACGTCGTACTGCTACGACGCCAAGCGGCCCCATGCCCTCACGTCCGTGCTGCCCGGGGCAGCCACGTGCACCGGAGCCGCGGCGGCCTACGGCTACAGCGCCTCCGGAGAGACCACCGCCCGCCCGAACGGCACCGACACACAGGCCCTGACGTGGAACGCGGAGGGGCAACTCGACACCCTGACGGAGAAGACGTCCGCGGGCACGGTCAAGAGCACCACCAGTCACGTCTACGACGCAGACGGCAACCTGCTCATCAAGCGGGACAGCGGCGGTGACACGGTCCTCTACCTGGGCGACACCGAGGTGCACCTCAAGACGGGCACCTCCTCGTACTGGGCCGAGCGCTACTACACCCTCGGCGACACGACTGTCGCGATGCGCAGTACCCGGACCGGGACCAACACCCTGACGTGGCTGGTCGGGGACCAGCACGGCACCAGCAGCCTGGCCCAGGACGCCACCACCCAGGCGGTCACCACGCGCTACACCACGGTCTTCGGAGCTCCCCGCTCCGGCGGGAGCGGCACCTGGCCCGACGACAAGGGATTCCTCGGCGACCCCACCGACTCCGACTCCGGCCTCACCTACATCGGCGCCCGCGAGTACGACCCGGCCACCGGCCGTTTCCTGTCCGTCGACCCCCAGCTCGACACCGGCGACAGCCAGTCCCTCAACGGCTACACCTACGCCGACAACAACCCCGCCACCCTCTCCGACCCGACCGGACAGGGCAACGAAGACTGCATGACCGGCGTCATGACCAACTGCTCCGGGGGCTCACCGACCGCGGCGTCCACGTATGACAGTGACCGGGACAGGGGCGAACCGCACTACACCGACGACACGTGGCTCGATGACAACTCGTCGGGAGCCGTCACCGGCAAGGGTGCATCCGCCGTGTACGCCGCGTTCGGCCCTGACTACACCGCGACCCACAACCCTCCGATGGGAGGGTACTGGCACCCGCAGTGGGGACAGCACGGCACGATCTGCTTCGGTCTGCTGGCATGCAGCGAGGCGAGCCGCTACCTCATGGACCATCCCCACGGGTATGCGAAGGCCAGAGCCATCGCCGCCACGTACTGCGTCGACAACCTCGCCAAATGCCAACGGTCTGCGCGCGAATGGTACGCGTCACTGGCGATCAACGATGCTCTGAAGACCACTCTGTCCTTCGCGATGCCCGAGGCCGACGCATTGGAGGGTCTCGACACGGCAGCGTCTGTCGCGGCGGAAGAGGCGGTCGCCGACTCCGAGGCAGCCGAGGAAGCGTCGATACGCCAAAAGACTCAGACGTGCGAGGCCAACAGCTTCGACCCCGACACCCTGGTCCTCATGGCCGACGGCTCGGCCAAGCGCATCGGCGACCTCCAACCCGGCGACAAGGTGCAGACGGCCGACCCGGCAACGGGCAAGCACAAGGGCGCCCACACCGTCACTGCCACCCACATCAACCACGACCACGATCTGATCGACCTCACGGTGGAGACGGCTCCCGGCCATACCGCGACCCTCCACACCACGGCGAACCACCCCTTCTGGGACGACTCCACTCACCGCTGGACCCCAGCCGCCGCCCTCACCCCCGGCGACGCCCTCACCACCCCCACCGCCGCCCACACCTACGTCGTCGCCACCCACCAGACCCCGGGCGCCGCCGACCGCTACAACCTCACCGTCGACCAACTCCACACGTACTATGTACTCGCGGGGACCACGCCAGTTTTGGTCCATAATGATGATGATGGTTTCAGTGGAACGGTCTTCAGGGACGGCGCATACCGTTTCCAGATCTACTCAAATGATCACGGGCCAGCGCACGGTCATCTTATTGGTCCCGGCATCAAGGGTGACGGGATTCAGATTGGACAGAACGGAAAACCGCTAAACTCCAATGTGGAGCTTTCGCGGGCTCAGCAGCAGGTGATCGATAATAACCTGGGCAGTATTCGTAGGGCTATTCGTAAGAGCATGGCCGCCTATCGGCTAAATCAGCAGGGTGGGTGCAAGTGATGTCGTGGTCGTTCGAGGAGAGGTTGAGAGCTCTGGCAGAAAGGATCGGCAGCGATCATGGGAGCCTGGAGAGCGGACATGCTCGCTGGGCTATTTATTCCCAAGCAATCCCAATCGCCGGGGAGTGGTCGGAGCTTTTGGAGCTGGTCAGGCAGGAGCCAGATGAGTCAATCGCCTCGTCCATGGTTTTGAAGATCATGGAAGTTGTGCCGGATTCCCAAAGAGTGGACTATGCCACAGCGCTCCCCCCTGGGAGGGCTCGCGAATATGCTGTGACCCGAGCTCGTGAGCTTTCGATGTTCGAAAAACTCTCCGCAGTTAGCGGGGCATCAGATGAGGTGGATCCCCGTCCTCAGAACTGGTCTACCTGGCTGCAACTGCGGGCGGCTAACTCAGCTCGAAATGAGACAGTTCTCGAAGCTCTGAGTGCAACTGGAGCCTCGAAGCGCATCAGGGTTGCAGCAGAACAGCGTTTGCGGTCCCTTCGTACATCTGGCGAATCCATGATTTAGAGCAATAATGGAATCGTAAACCGAATCGGTTCACCCCAGAAGCCTCACCAGATTTCCTCCTGGTGAGGCCGCTGGGGTGTCTGACGGCAGTAGTTGACGGCAACGCCAGCGGACAGGTGCTGTGCAAAGTGGTGGGCCGTCGTCTTCGTCGGTCTCGGGGACGGTCTCGACGGGGTTGCGGAGGGCGTGGCCGAGGAGGTCGATGGCGTCGCGCTGGAGGCGGAGCCGGACGTGGGCGTGCACGGTCGCGGTCACGCCGATGTGGGCGTGTCCCAACAGTTCCTTGATGATGACGAGTTCGACGCCCTGTTCGAGGAGGAGGGTCGCCGCCGAGTGCCTCAGGTCGTGGAAGCGGATGCGGCGGAGCGTGCCCCGGCGGAGCAGGGCGTTGAACTGCCGGGTGAGGGTGACGCCCTCGATCGGGGACCCGTCGGGCCGGGTGAAGACGTAGCCGCTCACTTTCCAACCCGCCCCGCTGCTTCGCGTTTCTGGCGCTGCCGGTCACGGTGTCGTTCGAGGGAGCGCAGGCACTCGGTGGGCAGCGCGACGCGCCGCTTCGAGCTCTGGGTCTCGGTCGGCAACGCCGTCAGGCCGGCGGTGTTGGTGCGCTGGAGGATGCGGCGGATGCGGGCGGTTCCGCCGGCCAGGTCGAGGTCTTCCCAGCGCAGGCCGAGGAGTTCGCCCTTGCGCAGCCCGGTGCGCAGGGCGAGTTCGAACAGCGCGCTCAGTCGGTGCCCGTGCGTGGCGGTGAGGAATGCGCGGGCTTCCTCGGCGGTGAGGGGTTCGAAGCGGCGGGGGCGGCGTGTGCCCATCCGGACGTTGCGGGCGACGTTGCGGGGCTGTAACCGTACCGGGGTATGCCCGATGCCCGACGACGAGGGCGGTGTCCGGGTCGGGCCCGGGCAGGCCGGCGTGGACGCGGGCCTGTTCGGTGCGCGCCAGGCGCGGCGGTCGGCGCGCAGGGCACCAAGGGCAACCGCGAGGCGCGGCAACGGGCGGGCCTGTCCTGTGCCGTCGCACGTGGTGCAGGGAGCGGGGGGCCAGTGGGGCAGGAGGGTGCGCCGCGTCCCTGGCAGGGGCGGCAGAACAGGGCGCGGTCGAGGGTGCCGGAGGCGTCGGCGGACTTGGCGGCGCATTTGGCCACGTAGGCGGCCACGGCCTGATCGGTGAATTCGGTGTCAGCGTCGAAGGCGGCGATCTCGCGTACGCGATCTGGCGGCCTGCTCGATCTTCGCGCGGTACGCGGCGCGGGCGACCTCATCGATCCGCGTCTCGTGTTCGGGGCGCATCCCGGTTCGGCCGTCGACGCCTTCGCGCAGGATGTCGGCGTGCCCGGCGTGCCGGTTGGTCTCGCCGAGGACGTGGACCATGACGGCGAAGAGGTTCGTGCGGGAATGGGGCTCCGGCCACCACGGCACGTGGCCGGGGGCATCGAGGGGAAGCTCGTTGATCCTCGCGTCCGAGTGTTCCCACGTGCGCCGGTAGAACTCGATGATCTGATCGCGGGTCTCGTCCTCGGTCGCCCACAGATCGCTGCCGTCGTGGTCCTGCCACCGGGGCAGCGGTTCCGGGGAAGGGCGGCCGAAGACGTCGCCGAAGTACCTGGCCTCGACACTGGCCACGTGTTTGACCAGGCCGAGGAGGTTGCTCCCGGTCACGGTCAACGGCCGGCGGCTGTCGTACTCGGACAAGCCGTCGAGCTTCCAGACCAGCGCCTCGCGGTCCCGCCGCAGTCTCCCGTGCAGGTGGTCCTTGGCGAATTCATCGATCATGCGGGAGGAGCCTGCCATGGGCTGCTCGCGGCCTCAACGTCCCGTGCGGTGCCAGGTGTGGACGACGCGGTCGCGCCGGCCCGCCGGCGGGTGGACGTCGGCGCGGGGTCTCCTCTGGGACGGGGAGTGATACCAGCCCGCACTCCCCGTCACAGCTGCCGCGTGAGAACGGTATTAGGCGGTGGGGAACTGCCGGGCCTCGTCGGTGGTGAGCGGGTTGAAGCGTCGGGGTCGGGGTGTGCCGGTGCGGACGTTGTGCGTTCAGATCTTCTTCACGAGGTTCGAGGTTCTAGGCGGGCCCGGCCCGCTGGAGCTGGCCGAGCGTTGCCGACTGAGCCGCTGTTCGCCCACATGATCAGGCGCTACTGGACCGGGACGAGGCACCAACTGACCAGATGCTTCGTGCTGACCGGGGTCGTGACCAAGGGCGGTGGACGGCACTGCTCACTGCGGGGAGTGGGACCCCAGCGGCGCACCCTCGCGGCGGCCCCCTCCCCGCCAGGCCTCCTCGCTCCCGCGCTGGCGGGGCGTTGGCACTGCCACGACGCCCAGGACCGCCCTCTCCGGCGAATGGGCCGCCGGGGAAGTACCAGGCAGGCACACGCGGGGGCACCGAGCAAGTTCCTCGCAGCCCTCGGGCGACTGCGGGGGTGAACCTCTGTCGATCCGGCTGTCCGAGGGCGTGGGGCCGTCTTACACTGCTGGCGTGACCGCTGCATACGACTACGAGGACATGCACCACCTGGTGGACCGGCTCACCCCGACCCAGGTGCGACGCCTGCGCCTGCTCGTCACCCAGGACGAGGAACTGTCCCAGGTCGCCCAGTCACTGCCGGCAGTCGACGCGAACGAGGCCGAGGAGTCGGTCCCGGCTGGGCTGCTGGCCCTGATCGGCAGCGTGAATGGTCCAGAGGATCTGGCTGAACGGCACGACGACTACATCCGCGAGCGGATGCGCGAGCGCTTCGGCGACTCGGCGTGATCGCCACGGTCCTGGACACCGGACCCCTGGCGGCGGCGTTCAACGCGGCCGACCGGCGTCACCCGGAGTGCGCCTCCCTGCTGACGTCGCTGACCGGTCGCCGTCTGCTGCCCAGCCCGGTCATGACCGAGGTCTGCTGGCTGCTGGAGCGCTGGCCCCAGGTCGAAGCGGCCTTCCTCGCCGAGGTCGCACGGGGAACATTCGAGCTGGTCCACCTCACTCCCGCCGATCTGACGCGCATGGGTGAGCTGGTCCTCCAGTACGCCGACTTCCCGCTCGGCGGGGTCGACGCCTCCGTCTTCGCGGTGGCCGAGCGCTTCGGCGTGGACCGGGTAGCCACCCTCGACCGGCGGCACTTCAGCGTAGTCAAGCCCGCCCACGTTCCCGCGCTGACACTCCTGCCGTAGCCCCGCTGACGGCAACAAGCACGGACGCCAGGGCACAACTACGGACGCCAGCGGAGCACGAAACCGCCGATGACCTGCGAAAACGCAGGTGGGGCGGGGTCGCCTAGCACACGTACTATGTGCTGGCGGCCGCCACGCCGGTACTCGTTCACAACTCAGACTGTGGCCCTTGGAACTCGTACCGGAAATTCGATGCCGACGGTCATCCGGTGGGTGACGGAAATGTCGACCAGTTGCCCCGCTCCACCCCGCGCCCCCGGGAGGACTCGTACGGGTTCTCCCGGGGGCGTTGGTGTGCGGCCCGAGGGGAGGTGCACAGGCTAGCTGCGCAGGAAAACTGGACAGTTTGGGCTGTCTAAATTACGGTGGGGTGCATGAGCACAGAGAGCACCCCGTCGGCCTCGGCGGTTCGGGCGTCGAATGACGTGCGGGCCGTGATCAGGCGGCTGCGCCGCAAGGTGCGGGCTGCCGCGGCGGACGACGGCTTCGTGTTCGCCCGGATGTCGGTGCTCGGGCAGCTGATGGACAACGACCACCTCACCGTGAGCGACCTCGCCGCGATCGAGGGGATGCGGCACCAGTCGATGGCCGCGACGATCGCCGGGCTGGCCGAGCTGGGGATGGTCGAGCGCCGCCGGGACCCGGAGGACGGCCGGCGGCTGCTGATCGGGCTCACCGCGGAGGGGCGGCGCCAGGCCGAAGCGGGACGGCAGGCGCGCGGCGAATGGCTGGCGGGCGAGCTGGAGCACAAGTGCACCGAGGAAGAGCGGCAGACCGTGATCGCCGCCATGGCCGTACTGGAGCGACTCGTCCGTGACTGAGCAGGAGCAGGGGCAGGAAGAGGTCCAGGAGCAGGCCGCCGAGGCCGCGCCCGGCGCCCCCGCCGGCAAGGCGTTCGACCGCCGCCTCATCCCCCCGATGATGCTGGGATCGGTGCTCAACCCGATCAACTCCACGATCATCGCGGTCGCCCTCGTGCCGATCGGCAAGGCGTTCGGGGCGCCGCCCTCGCAGACCGCGTGGCTGGTCTCGGCGCTGTACCTGGCCACCGCGCTGGGCCAGCCGATCGTCGGGCGGCTGATCGACATCTTCGGCCCGCGCCGGCTGTTCCTGCTGAGTACGGGGCTGGTCGGCGTCGCCGGGGTCGTCGGCACCCTGGCGCCCGACCTGGGGGTGCTGATCGCCGCGCGGGTCGTGCTCGGCTTCGGCACGTGCGCGGGCTACCCCGCCGCGATGGCGCTGCTGCGCAGCGAGGCCGCGCGGACCGGCCAGGACAGCCCGGCGGGCGTGCTGACCACCCTCGCCGTCGCCAACCAGACGATCGCCGTGGTCGGCCCGCTGCTGGGCGGCGTGCTGATCGGACTGGGCGGCTGGCGCGTCACCTTCGCGCTCAACATCCCGCTGTCCGTGCTCGCGGTCGCGCTCGGCGCCCTGCGGCTGCCGAAGCAGGAGGGCCAACGGCCCAGAGCCCGGCGGGAGTTGGCCGCACGCATCGACCTGCCCGGCATGGGCCTGTTCGCGGCGATGCTCTTCTCCCTGCTGCTCTTCCTGATGAACCTGCACCTCGCCAACTGGTACCTGCTGCTGATCACCCTCGCCGCCGGAACCGCCTTCGCCGTACGGGAGTTGCGCGCCCCCACCCCCTTCATCGATCTGCGAGTGCTGGGCGGCAACACCCCGCTGCTCGCCACCTACGGCCGGTCGCTGGTCGCGTACGTCGTGTCGTACGCCTTCCTCTACGGCTTCACGCAGTGGACCGAGGAGGGGTACGGGCTGACGCCCTTCCACGCCGGGCTGGTGCAGATACCGATGTTCCTGGTGGGGATCTGCGTGTCCGTGACGGTCGGGCGGCGGCGCGGGGTGGTCGGGAAGCTGCTGCTCGGCGCGGTGGGCCAGATCGCGGCGTGCGCGCTGATGCTGGGCCTCACGGCGGGCAGCCCGCTGTGGATGCTGGTGCTGCTGGCCGTCGTCTTCGGTGTGCCGCAGGGCGCGAACAGCCTCGCGTTGCAGAACTCCGTGTACTTCCAGTCCGATCCGGAGCGCACCGGGTCCTCGGCGGGGCTGCTGCGGACCTTCGGCTACCTCGGGTCGATGATCGCCTCCTCCGCCACCGCCGTGTCCTTCGGCGACCGCGCGAGCACCGGCGGGATGCACCACCTGGCGTGGTTCATGCTCGGCGCGGGGGCGCTGTACCTGCTGGCCACCGCCTTCGACCGCACGCTGCGGCGCCTGCCGACCGGGGACGCGCCGGGGAAACGATCCGCCGCGTAAAACACCTACCGGCCAGCCACCCGGTCACCCGCCCGGCCAACGACCAACTCCCTTGCCGCGCCCGCCCGTCGGCCCGCCCGCCCCGCGCCCGCGGCCACCCAGCCCCCACCCATTTCCGCACCTCCGCACCTCCGCACGACGAACCACCCTCACGAAAGGCCGAACCGTGTCCCGTACCGCCCTGCTCGCCATGGACCTCCAGCGGACCACCGTCACGCACGTGTCCCCGGACTACGTCCCGGCCGCCGCGGCTGCCCTGGCAACCGCCCGTGCCGCCGGCGTCCCGGTCATCCACGTCGCGCTGCGGCTGCGCGCCGGGCACGTGGACGCGCACCCGCGCAACAAGATCTTCGGCGCCCTGCCGAAGCACCTGTTCACCGCCGATGACCCCGGCGCCGCCTTCCACCCCGAACTGGCCCCGGTCGGCGACGAGATCGTGGTCCACAAGAACCGCGTCAGCGCCTTCGCGGGTAACAACCTCCGGCAGATCCTCGCCGCGCAGGGCATCGACCGCCTCGCCCTGGCCGGGATCGCCACCAGCGGCATCGTGCTGTCCACCGCGCTCGAGGCGGCCGACCTGGACTACCAGGTCACGGTCCTCTCCGACGCCTGCGCCGACTCCGACCCCGAGGTGCACGAGATGCTCCTGACCAGGCTGCTCAACCGCCGGGTGGACGTGGCCACCACCAAGGAGTGGGCGGCCGCCCTGGAGTCCGCGCACTGAGCACGACCGCGGGTCACCCGGCTACCACACCGGGTGACCCGCGGCCCGGAGTTGGGGGAGAGTTCGGCGGACGGACCCCGAAGTGCCGTGCCGCCGTAGGCGGAAGATCCCTAGCGTGACGCCGTTCGAATCCCCACCTTTGGAGTGGACATGCACGGCTCACCCGACAGCGCGCCCGGGTCCCACCAGGCGCACGAGACCAGCGGCGGCGAGGACGGGCAGTGCGCCTGCCCGCGCACCGCGGACCTGGACGGCGAGGGCATCGCCGCCGCCAGCCGCCGCACCTTCCTGCGCGGCGCCGGCGTGCTGAGCGCGGGCGCGGCCGCGGCGGGCCTGCTCGGCACGGCCCCCGCGTACGCCGCAGCCGACAGCAAGGGCGGCAAGGGCAGCGGCGGCAGCGGCAGCGGCAAGGACGACGACCCGTACGGCCAGACGGCCATGACGCCCGCGCCGCGCGGCAAGTGGAGCCCGGACCCGGACGACCCCCGGTTCACCGTCGTGGTGATGCCCGACACCCAGTACATGTTCGACCAGGACCGCATCCACCCGGTGCCGGTCGAGGCGTCGTTCCGCTACGTGCTGGACCCGGCCGGGCGCGCCGGCGGCGACGACGAGAACATCGTCTTCCTCGCGCACCTCGGCGACGTCACCAACAACGGCCTGGCCGAGGAGTACACCGCGGCCACCAAGGTCTTCGACATGCTGGACCGGGCGGGCGCGGCGTACGGCGTCCTCGCGGGCAACCACGACGTCTCCGGCGACGACCAGCGCGGCTCCACCCCCTACCTCCAGACCTTCACCCCTGCGCGGGCCAAGCGCACCGCGGGCTACCACTCCTCCAGCCCGGACGGCTACAACACCAGCCACGTCTTCAAGGCCGGCGGCCGCTCCTGGATGCTGCTCTCGCTGGACTGGCGGCTGTCGGAGCAGGGCTTCGCGTGGGCCAACGCGGTGATCAAGGCCAACCCGACGCTCCCGGTGATCGTGACCACCCACGAGATCGTCGGCTCCTACGACGACGGCACCGCGGGCCTGTCGGACTACGGCCAGCAGATGTGGGACGGCCTGATCAAGGACAACGACCAGATCTTCCTGACCCTCAACGGCCACTACTGGCCGCCCGGCAGCACCGTGATGAAGAACAGCGCCGGCAACGACGTGCACCTGCACATCACCAACTACCAGGACCGGTACTACGGCGGCGCGGGCATGATCCGCTCCTACCGCTTCGACCTGACCCGCGGGGTGATCGACGTCGCGACGTTCTCGCCCTGGATTCGCGAGCTTGCGGCCGACGACGAGCTCAACGACCTCGCCGCGAAGGAGATCGAACTGACCTCCTCCGTCGACCGGTTCTCGATGGCGATCGACTTCGACCAGCGGTTCGCGGGCTTCGCACCGGTGCCGGCGCGCGCCGCCCGCCCCGCGCGGCGGATGCTGGTGCCGGGCACCCTGGCGTACTGGCGCTTCGACGAAGGCGGCAAGTCGGGGTCGAACGTGGCGGCGGGCACCGTGGTCAAGGACCAGACCGGCCAGGGCAACGACCTTGCCCTGCACAGCGTTTCGGGCAGCGCCGCCGACGCGCTGACCTGGACCGGCGACCACCACCCCGACCAGCCCGGCCACGGCAGCCTGGTCTTCGCCGGACAGGGCAACCCGGTCACGGGGGCGTACTTCCGCACCGTGGACGGCGCGCCGATCAACGCCGAGACCTTCACCCGCGGTTACACCTTCGAGGTCTTCTTCAAGGTGCCCTCCGACTGGGACGGCGGCCGCAACGGCTGGTCGTCGATGCTCAGCCGCAGCGGCAGCGCGGGCAAGGCGGGCAAGACCGGCGCCTCGGCGACCGCCGACGAGCCGGTCCTGACGCTGAGCCTGTCCAGCTCGATCGAACTCCAGTGGAACGTCTACCCGGTCAACCAGGACGGCGCGGCCACCAACTGGAGCCACCTGCTCCAGCAGGAGGAGTGGTGGCACGTCGCGGTCGTCAACGACGGCCGGATCACCAAGCTGTACGTCAACGGCTGCGAGGAGGGCCGCAACCCCAACAGCACCAACACCGGCCTGACCGCGCTCGACCTGCCCTTCCTGCTGGGCGGTTACGAGTGGGCCGGCGCGGTCAGCCAGGTCTTCCACGGCTCGATCGGCGACGTGCGCATCGTGGACCGCGCGCTCGCGCCGAGCAGCTTCATGAACGCCTGAGGCCCACCCGGACGGCTCGGACGGCTCCGGTGGTCCGACGACCCGACGGCCCGACGGCGGCGGAGCGGTGCGCGACCGCCCGCCGCCGTAAGGGTGTTCAGCCCGCCTCGACCGCGGGCCTGAGCACCTCCCGCATCCACTGGCGGTAGCTCGTCGGCGCGGTGTTCTCCGGGGTGCGCACGGCCGCGTTGTCCAGGCCGCGCGCCTTGGCGGCGGCCATGTCGAGCAGGCTGCCGGCCATCGCCTCGGAGAACCCGTACCCGGTCAGCTGCTGCCGGGTCTGCTCGCGGTCGGCCTGCTCGTAGCGGACCGGGATGCCGAGCACCTCGGCGGCGAGCGCGGCGACCTCCTCGAAGGTCAGGTCCTCCGGGCCGAGCAGGTCCAGGGTGTCCTGACCGGTCCAGGAGCGGTCGCGCAGCAGGCGGGCGGCGAGGTCGGCGATGTCGCGGGTGGCGGTGAACGGCAGCTTGACGTCCCCGGGGACCGTCTCGGTGATGACCCCGCGCTGCCGGATCTGCGCCACCTGCCGGGTCAGGTTGTCCATGAAGCTCGGAATGGCCAGCGCCCGGAAGTGCACGCCGGTGCTGCGGATCAGGTCCTCCATCGCCAGCGACCCCGAGACGTGGCCCGCGTACAGCTGCGTGCCGCGGCCGAGCGCGGAGACGGTGACGACGTGCCGCACGCCGTGCCGGACGACCGCGTCGGCGAAGGGGATGCTGAAGGTGACATAGGCGTCGTAGACGCTGGCCGCGCGCGAGTCCGCCGGGACCAGCCAGAACACCGACTCCGCGCCCTCGACCGCGCGCTCGGCGACCTCGCGGTCCCGATGCGAGCCGACCACCACCTCCACCCGCTCGCGCACGGCTGCCGGCAGCCGGTCCGGGTCGCGCACCACCACCCGGACCTGCTCGCCGTGGTCCAGCAGGTCGGTCAGGACCCGGCTGCCGATGTGTCCGGTCGGTGCGGTGACGACGATCATGATGCGTCCTCCAGCTCGTGAAGTAAACTCCACCGTAGAGTTTACTTCATTGCCGGGGGAGGCCCGCACCCGTGCGGGCGGGCCGGCCGGGCCGGGGCGCCCGCACGGGGTGGATCGGGCTCAACCGCGCCGGTACTCGCGGGCCTTGAGGCCGATCTGCCAGCGGTAGAAGCTCATCGCCAGCGCGTAGTCCAGGCCGGCCCGGCCGTCGAGGAAGCCCCGCCGGTAGACGTAGGCGTACGCGAAGGAGACCAGCGGCTTCAGCGGCGCCCGGTGGAAGAGCTGCCCCTGCCGGGACTTCACCCGGCGGATGTCCTCCTTCACCGCCGGATGGACCTCCAGCCACGCCTCCCAGTCGGAGTAGCGGTTGTGGCGCTCGAACCAGGTGCGCACCGGGTCGAGGTCCTCGTGCTCGATCGAGGCGCGCAGCCGCGCCGCGGAGGGCGCCAGCGGCTGGTAGTGGCCCTCCTGCTCGCCCATGCCGGGCGCGTCGAGGTCGGCGGGCTCGGGGAAGCGGCAGCGGGTGCGGTCGAGCAGGGCCCGCTTGACGATGGTGTGGCCGTGCCGCAGCCGCCGCCCGGCGAACCAGTAGCCGAGCGGGATGTCGAACGCGGCCACCGACGGCGGCCCGGCGGCGAAGGCGGCCCGCAGTTCGGCGAGCAGTTCGCGGCTGGGCGTCTCGTCGCCGTCGAGGAAGAGCACCCACGGGATCTCGGGCCGGACCCGGTCCAGGCACCACTGCTTCTTCTTCGGGTAGCCGCCGTCCCAGGTGTACTCGACCACCTCCGCGCCCAGCCCCGCCGCGATCTTGCAGGTGTCGTCGGTGCTGTGCGAGTCCACCACGACCACCGCCCGGACGTGGCCGATGACGGAGGAGACCGTACGGGCGATGTTCTCCGCCTCGTTCCTGGTCGGGATCACCACGACCAGCGGGAGTGTGCTCACGATGTCCTTCCGGAAGGGGTGGCGGACGGGGAGGAGGGCGCGCCCGGGGACGTGCTCGGGGACGCCGAGGCCGACGGGGCCGGTGCGGTGATCGGCGGCAGCCAGGCGTAGCAGCCGCTGGAGCTGACCGTGCGCGCGCCGGGCGCCACCGTCAGCACCGCCTTCGCCGGGGTCGCGGCCGCACCCGACGCGAGCGTTGTGCCGTCGGCGCCGGTCACCCGCCAGGTGCAGGTGGGCGACACGCTCGGCGCCCGGTAGCGCCCCGGCGCCACCGACGTGCCCGCGACCGCCCGCGCCGCCACCGGGTGGGTGCCGTCGCCGAAGCCGTGCGCGGCCGCGGTCACGACGTACGCCTGGTCCGGGCACAGGGTGCGGGCGGCCGCGGTGGCGCCGGACAGGCTGATGTCGCCGGTGACGACGGCGCTCGCCGCCACCGCCGGGTCGATCGCGGAGGTACGGGTCAGCCGGTCGCACACCTCCTGGCCGCCTTCGAGGACGGCCACCGGGTCCTCGCCCTTGGGCACCCGCCCGGACAGGTACTTCTTCTCCGGCGCGCTGAAGGCGCCGCCGCCGGGCGGGGTGAGCTGGCTGTCGGGCACCTTCGGGCCGGAGGCGGCCGAGCCGGCCGCCTCGCTGGGAGCGTCGGCGCCGTGCGCGCCGCCGCTGCCCGCCGAGGCGGTGGCGGGCGCCGCGGTCGCGTGGTGCCCGCCGCTGCCGCAGGCGGCGAGCAGCGCCACCGCCGCCGCCGTCGCGAGGACGGCGGCGGTGGCGCGGCGGGCGCGCGCGGGGCGGACGCTCACTTGGCCGTCCCCAGCGTGTAGTGCTTCGCGACCTGCGCGGCGGTCAGCACCGTGGGGTAGACGGCGGCCTCGTCGATCGAGCCGGCGAAGTCGTCGCTGGTCGGCCGGTTCGGCCAGCCGTTGAGGTTGTCACCGCCGACCCGCCAGTAGCCGGTGTACGCCTGGCTGCCGGTCATGGTCGTGCTGGACGCCTTGAGCACGCCGTCGACGTAGAGCTTCGAGCCGCCGCTGCCCTCGGTGGCGACCACCTGGTGCCAGGCGCCGTCGTTGTACTTGGCGGAGCTGGTGAGCGTCTGGACCTTGGTGCTGACCGCGCCGTAGACCACCTGGCCGCTGTTGAGCATGTAGATGTGCTTGTCGTAGTAGACGCTGGTCTGCGTCGGGTCGTTGCCGAAGCCGATGATCTTGCCGCCGGTGGTGGTGGTCGTCCTGAACCACGCCTCGACGCTGAACGTCTTCGGCTGCGGGTGCGAGCGGTCGCCGTACGTCCACTGCGAACTGCCGTTGAACGTGTACGCCTTGGAGCCCGGCACCGCGCCCGTCACGCCGTGCACCGGGCCGCCGACGCTGACGCCGCTCTCGTTGGACGCCGAGGAGTCCGCGGTGTAGGAGCCGGACGCCGCGTCGTACCGCCAGTACAGCGTGGCGCCGTCGGCGAGCACCTGCGTCGGGTACGCCTCCGCCGAAGCCGGCACCGTGGCCGAGGCGTTGGGCGACAGTGCGGTGGTGTTGGTGCCGTCGCTCGCGGTGACCCGGTAGGTGTACTTCACGCCCGGGCTCACGTCGGTGTCGGTGAAGGACAGCTGCGGGCGCACCCACGGCAGCGAACTGGCGGTGGTGGTGTAGATCGGCGTGGTGGCGCCGTTGCGGTACACCCGGTACGTCAGCAGGCTGTCGTCGTTGTCCAGGCTCGACTGCCAACTCACCTTCACCGCACCGGGCTTGATGCTGGTCACCGAGGTCTGCGGCAGGCTGGGCGCGGTGGTGTCGGGGGTGCTGGGGAAGCGGGTCAGGCCCTGCTGCGCGGTGCCGTTGACGGTGGTGAACTCCCCGCCGACCCACAGGTACTCGGTGCTGCCGACCTTCGAGAACGACATCACCCGCGGGCCGATCTGCTCGCCGATCCCGTCGTTGGTGTCGGGGAACCAGGAGACCAGGTGCGGGTCGCCGACCGGCTCGGCGAGCAGGTGCTTGCGCACGCCGTTGGGGTACTCGCCCATGCTGGAGCAGTCGTGGGCGTGGCTGCCGCTGTACAGCACGCTCCCGTAGACCGCGACGGTCTGGGTGGCGCCCAGGCAGTTGTCCCGCCAGACCTGGCTGAAGTCGGTGAGGCTGAAGCGCGCCCGGCCGTCGAACACCCCGCCGCCGGTGCCCTCGTTGCCGGTGTAGAAGCTGTTGCTCGCCGGGTCGACGTAGATGGTCTTGGTGACCGAGGCGGCGTCGAAGAAACCGGTCGGGTACGCCTTCACCAGCGCGCCGGTGGCCGCGTCGACCACGGCCAGGGAGTGCGAGTCGGTGCCGTCCACGGTGTTGAAGTCGCCGCCGAGGATGACGTCCTTGCCGTCGGGGGTCAGCGCGAGGGCCCGGCCCGGGTTGTCGACGTTCGGCGTCCACGGCAGCAGTGCGCCGTCCGAGGCGCTGACCGCCGCGTAGCGGTGCCGGGTGGTGCCGCCGACCGAGGTCACGTCGCCGCCGAAGTAGACCGCGTCGTCGGTGGCCACGATGGTGCGCACGGTGCCGGAGACCGCCGGGCGGAAGGTGGTGCGCACCGTACAGGTGGCCAGGTCGATCGCGGCCAGGCTGCTGACGCCGGTGCCGCTGACCGAGCCGAAGAAGCCGCCCGCGTAGAGCGTCTTGCCGTCGGGCGAGACAGCCAGGGCGCGGACGGTGGCGTTGTCCGAGCCGACCGTGAACGACGGCTGGCAGCCGGCCGGTTGGCCGGTGGCCGCGTCGAAGGACGCGAAGTTCGCCGCCGCCGTCTCCTGGGTGCCCGCGGCCGCGCCCGGCGGGCGGATCGTGGAGAAGGTGCCGCCCGCGAACACGTCACCGCCCGACTGCGCCATCGCCCAGACGATGCCGTTCGTCTGGTAGGTGGGCAGGTTTCCCGCGGTGATCCCGACGGGTGCTTGCAGTGCGGTCGCCGACGGCGGCCCCACCATCCCCAATGCCGCGGCTGCCAAGGCGAGGGCAGCGGTCAACACCGGCCATCTGCGCATGGGTTGCTCTCCTCTGGAACGGATAGGCGGGTGGTGCGGGGGCGTTGTACTCAGGTGCGTGCCGTGCGTGCTGCTTCAGGTAGGTGCTGTGCTTCCGGTACGTGCTGTGCTGCCGTACGCGCGGGGGCGCTAGCGGTCGATGCGGACGGCCGCGCCCGCGAGCTGGTCCGCCACCTGCTGGATGTCGGCGTCCACCATCAGCCGGGCCAACTCCTCGGCCTCGACCCGTGGTTGCCAGCCGAGCAGCTCGCGGGCCTTGGAGGCGTCGCCGATCAGCGCGTCCACCTCGCTGGGCCGCTCGTACTTCGGGTCGTAGCGCACGTGCTCGGCCGGGTCCAGGCCGGCGTGCGCGAAGGCCGTGTCCAGGAACTGCCGTACGGTGGCGGGCCGTCCGGTGGCCACCACGTAGTCCTCGGGCTCGGCGCGCTGGAGCATCCGCCACATCGCGTCCACGTACTCCGGCGCGTAGCCCCAGTCCCGGACCGCGTCCAGGTTCCCGAGGTAGAGCCGGTCCTGGAGGCCCGCCTTGATCCGGGCCACCGCGCGGGTGATCTTCCGGGTCACGAAGGTCTCACCGCGGCGCGGCGACTCGTGGTTGAACAGGATGCCGTTCACCGCGTACATCCCGTACGCCTCGCGGTAGTTGACCGTCGCCCAGTAGCCGAAGACCTTCGCGCAGGCGTATGGGCTGCGCGGGTGGAAGGGGGTGCCCTCGTGCTGCGGCGGCGGGGTGGCGCCGAACATCTCGGAGGAGGACGCCTGGTAGACGCGGGCGTCGCTGCCGCTGGCCCGTACCGCCTCCAGCAGCCGCAGCGCGCCGAGCCCGGTGACGTCACCGGTGTACATCGGCGCGTCGAAGGAGACCCGCACATGCGACTGGGCGCCGAGGTTGTAGATCTCGTCCGGCCGCACCTCGCGCAGCAGGTTCACCAGCCCCACCCCGTCGGCCAGGTCCGCGTGGTGCAGCACCAGCGACCGGTGCGCCTCCTGCGGGCCCTGGTAGATGTGGTCGATCCGCTCGGTGTTGAACGACGAGGAGCGCCGCACGATGCCGTGCACCGTGTAGCCCTTCGACAGCAGCAGTTCGGCCAGGTACGAGCCGTCCTGCCCGGTGACGCCGGTGATGAGGGCGGTCTTGCCCACGGGTTCCCCCAAGAGGTGGAGTGGTCGGGCGGACACCCGGGACAGGGTGCCAGGGCGAGTCGGCCGAAGTCAGGGAATTGACGGAAAGAAGGGATCGGCGCCGCGGTGTCCCGATCGGCTGGCACAATCGCCGCCATGAGCGAACTGCTGCCGCCCGGCGCCCGGATATTCGTCGCCGGCCACCGCGGGCTGGTCGGCTCCGCGATCGCCCGCCGGCTGACCGCCGACGGCCACCGGGTGCTCACCCGCACCCGCGCCGAACTCGACCTGCGCGACGCCGCCGCCACGGCCGCCTACCTGCACGGCACCCGGCCCGACGCGGTGGTGCTCGCCGCCGCCCGGGTCGGGGGGATCATGGCCAACGCCACCCACCCGGTGCAGTTCCTGGAGGACAACCTCGCCATCCAGCTCAGCGTGATCGCCGGCGCCCACCAGGCGGGCGTGGCCCGCCTGCTCTTCCTCGGCTCCAGCTGCATCTACCCGCGGCTGGCCGAGCAGCCCATCCGCGAAGAGGCCCTGCTCACCGGCCCGTTGGAGCCCACCAACGAGGCGTACGCGCTCGCCAAGATCGCCGGCATCGTCCAGGTGCGCTCCTACCGGCGGCAGTACGGCGCCGGCTTCGTCTCCGCGATGCCCACCAACCTCTACGGGCCCGGCGACAACTTCGACCTCGCCACCTCGCACGTGCTGCCCGCACTCATCCGCCGCTTCCACGAAGCCGCGCAGGGCGGCCTGCCCGAAGTGGTGCTGTGGGGCAGCGGCACCCCGCGCCGAGAGTTCCTGCACGTCGACGACCTCGCGTCGGCCTGCGCGCTGCTGCTGCGCCGCTACGACGCGGACGAACCGGTCAACGTCGGCTGCGGCACCGACCTGACCATCCGCGAACTCGCCGAGACCGTACGGGACGTGGTCGGCTACCGCGGCGCGATCGGCTGGGACACCGGCAAGCCCGACGGCACCCCGCGCAAACTGCTGGACGTGACCCGGCTGCACGCGCTGGGCTGGCGGCCGCGGATCGCGCTGCGCGACGGCATCGCCGCGGTCTACGACCACTGGCGCACCGCGCCCGCCGCCGCCCGGTCTGTGTCCGGCTCCTGACCGGCCCATCAGTACGCACCGCGCCCGTCGACGACCGCCCGCAGCGTGCGGGTCATCACGTCCACGTCCCCGGCGAGCGACCAGTTGTCGACGTACCGCAGGTCGATCGCCAGCGTCTCGTCCCACGACAGCTCGCTGCGCCCGCTGACCTGCCACAGCCCGGTGATGCCCGGGCGCACCGCGAGCCGCCGGCGGGCCACCTCGTCGTAGCGGGCCACCTCGTCCGGCAGCGGCGGGCGCGGGCCGACCAGCGACATCTCGCCGCGCAGCACGTTCAGCAGCTGCGGCAACTCGTCCAGCGAGCAGCGCCGCAGCACCCGGCCGACCGCGGTGATCCGCGGGTCGCGGCGCATCTTGAACATCAGCCCGTCGTGTTCGTTGCCGCCGGCCTGCTCCAACTCCGCCCGGCGGGACTCCGCGTCGGCGACCATGGTGCGGAACTTCCACATGGTGAACGGCGCGCCCGCCCGCCCGTGCCTGGTCTGCCGGTGGAAGACCGGGCCCCGCGAGGAGCAGCGGACCGCGGCGGCCAGCACCGCGAACAGCGGGGCCAGCAGCAGCAGTCCGAGCGCCGCTCCGGCCCGGTCCAGCGCCGCCTTCACCGCGACCGGCGCACCGGAGCGGGCCGGCGGCGCGATGTGCAGCAGCGCCAGGCCCGCGGGCGCGTCCAGTTGCATACGGCCCACCCCGACGTCCACCAGGCCGGGCGCCACCGCCAGCGGCACCAGCGCGTCGTGCAGCGCCCACGACAGGCGGCGCAGCCGCTCGGCGGACAGCCGCGGGCCCGGCAGCACCAGGACGAGTTCGGCCCGGTGCTCGCGGACCGCGCCCAGCACGATGCCCGCGTCCTCGGCCGGGCCGCTGGGCGCCACCGGCCCGAGCCGCGTGGTGACCGGCGCCCCGCTCGCCACGCGCGCGCCGCCGACCGGCACCACCCCCACCACTACGTAGGCGTGGTCGGTGCGGGCGGCGAGATGGCCCACCACGTCGTCGGCGGCGGCCGGTTCGCCGACCACCAGCACCCGGCGCACCGCGTGCGCGCAGCGCCGGGCGGCGACCAGGTGGCGGTGCGCGGCGGTCCGGGTCGCCACCGCGACCAGCGGCGCGGCGGCGACCCCGGCGAGCGCCTGCGCGGCGCCGACCTGCTCGTCCGCCGCCAGGAGCAGCACCGCCAGCACCCCGAGCAGCACCAGCCAGTCGGCGACGACGGCGGTCACACCGCTGCGCTCGCCGAGTTCGGCGGCGGTGTAGCGGCGGCGGCAGGCGCGGACGGCGAGCCAGGCCGCGGCCGCCGCCGCGCCCGCCGCGGCGGCGTGCGGCTGCCCGGCGCGGTGCAGCAGCGCGGCCGGCGGGAGGGCGGCGGCCAGCGCGTCGGCGGTCAGCGTCAGAGGCAGGTACCAGAGCGCCTTGTCGCCGTAGCCGCTGTGTGCGCGGTGCACGCCGTGCCAGCCGGGCAGGGTGCGGGCGCGGTACGGGGACGGCGGTGTCTCCGCCGCCCCGGATAAGGCGGGCAGGACCGGCGGGGCGGGCCGCGCGGAGCGCGGGCGGAACCGGCGCCGTGGCTCGCCTTCCACGGGTATTGCGGGCAGTACGGGTGTAGCCGGGGTTGTTTCGGTACGCCGCATGGACCCCCCTGGCACATCGCGACCGACGAGGAGCCCCAGCACTTCCCCAAGTGCTGGCGCTCCGTGACACCTGCGAACGGTAAGCCACCAAGGGTCCGTTGCGCCGTCGATTGCACGTATTCGAGTGGATGTGATGACAGAGTTGACTGTCTGCGTGTGCTCTTGGCCGCTTCGACGGTCTCCGACCCCCGCCGCCCGCGCAAGAGGGCGTCCCCTCCCGGCGCGCAGCCCGGAGTGCCGCCGCCGGCGGCGCGGGGACGTGCGGGGGCCGGGCGCGGGGACGGGCGGGGGCCGGCCGCGGACCGCCTAGAGTGGGGCTTCGTGTCTCTCGTTCCCACCGTGCACCTGCCCGACGACCTTGCCGCGGCGCTGACGCGCCGGCTTGCCGCCACCGCGCCGACCGAGGCGTCCGCGCAGGTGGACCGGCTGATCGAGAACTACCGCGGGGCGACACCCACGGCCGCGCCGGTGCTGCGGGACGCGGGTGACGCGGCGGCGTACGCGGCGTACCGGATGCCCGCGACGTACGCGGCCGCGCGGTCGGCGCTGGCCGAGCTGCGGGCCCGTACGGGGGCCTGGACCCCGCGGGCGCACCTCGACCTCGGCGGGGGGACGGGCGCCGCGCGGTGGGCGGTCGCCGACACCTGGCCGGGGGAGTCCGGGCCGCGCGGCACCGTACTGGACTGGTCGGCCGCCGCGCTCGACCTCGGGCGGGCGCTGGCCGCCGACGCCTCGGCGCCCTCGATGCGGGCCACCACCTGGACCCGGGCGCCGCTGTCGGGGGCGCCCGAGCTCCCGGCGGCGGACCTGGTCACGGTCTCCTACGTGCTCGGCGAACTCACTCCCGGCGACCGCGCGTCGCTGGTCGACGCGGCCGCCGGCGCCGCCCGCGCGGGCGGGGTGGTGCTGGTCGCGGAACCCGGTACGCCCGAGGGCTACGCGCGGGTGATCACCGCCCGCGACCGGCTGGTCGCCGCCGGGTTCAGGGTGCTGGCGCCCTGCCCGCACAGCGGGCCCTGCCCGGTCACGGGCACCGACTGGTGCCACTTCGCCGCGCGCGTGCCGCGGTCCGCGCTGCACCGCCAGGTCAAGGGCGGCACCCTGCCGTACGAGGACGAGAAGTTCAGCTACGTCGCCGCCGTCCGCCCCGACGGCGCCGGGACCCCTCCCGCACCTGCCGCCAACCGCGTGGTGCGCCACCCGCAGACCCGCAAGGGCCAGGTCCTCCTCGACCTGTGCGCCGCCGCGGGCGACCTCACCCGCACCACCGTCACCAAACGCCACGGCCCCCTCTACCGCGCCGCCCGCGACGCCCGCTGGGGCGCCCCCTGGCCCCCCGACGACCAGCCCGCCAGCGGCGGAGGGTCGGACCGCGAAGGGGCGGTCTAGGTCGTGTCTGACAAATAGCGTCGTCCCGCCCAAAGGGCGGGGGCTGCCGGGGCCTGGTGCGTGCGATCGCAAGGCGGAGGGAGGAGAGCGCAGCGGGCTGCGCCGACGACCGACAACGCAGCGAGCGTGCGTGCCAGACCCCGTCAGCCAGGCGGGATTTGTTCAGACACGACCTACAGCCAGCCGACGCGGTGGAAGGCGCGGTAGCACAGGGCGGACAGGACGGCGGTGACGCCGAGCATCACCGGGTAGCCGTAGGTCCAGGCGAGTTCGGGCATGTGGTGGAAGTTCATGCCGTAGAAGCCGGCGATCATCGTCGGGATGGCGAGGATCGCCGCGCCGGCGCTGATCCGGCGCATGTCGACGTTCTGCTGCACGGCGAGCTGGCTGAGGTTGGCCTGGAGCAGGCCGTCCACCAACTCGCCGAAGGCCAGGAGCTGTTCGCGGACGTGGGAGAGGTGGTCGGAGACGTCGCGGAAGTAGCGGCCCATTTCGGCGCTGACCAGGCCGTCGGCGCCCTCGGTGAGGCGTTCGAGCGGGCGGGCCAGCGGGAAGACGGCGCGCTTGAACTCGATGAGTTCGCGCTTGAGTTGGTAGATGCGGCTGGCGTCGTCGCCGTGCTCGGGTGAGAACACGTCGGACTCCAGAGTGTCCACGTCGAGTTCGACCGCGTCGGCGACGTCGACGTAGTCGTCCACGACCTGGTCGGTGATGGCGTGCAGCACCGCGGTCGGGCCGTGCGCCAGGATCTCCGGGCGGCTTTCCAGGGCGCGCCGGACCCGGGCGAGCCCGGGCGCGCTGCCGTGCCGCACCACGACCACGAAGTCCGGGCCGAGGAAGATCATCACCTCGCCGGTGTCGACCACCTCGCTGGTCGCGGTGAGCTTCTCGTGCTCCACGAAGACGACCGTCTTGAGCACCAGGAAGAGCGTGTCGCCGTACCGCTCCAGCTTCGGCCGCTGGTGGGCGTGCACCGCGTCCTCCACCGCGAGCGGGTGCAGCCCGAAGACCTGCGCGATCTCCTCCAGGTGCTCCGCGTCCGGCTCGTGCAGCCCGATCCACGCGAAACCGCCGCGCTTGCGGGCCTCGTCCAGCGCCTCCTGCGGCGGCAGCGACGCGGCCCGGCAGCCCTCCTCGTACACCGCGCAGTCCACCACCACGTCGGCGGTGCAGCGCCGCTGCTCGGGCAGCTCGCGCTCCGCGCCGTCCAGGGCGTGCCAGCGGCCGCCGCGCCGCCACTGCCGCCCGAAACCGCGCCGGGAGGCGTCCTTGCGGTGCGCCACCGCGGGGGTGTCCGTCATCGTGCCTTCTCCAGTACCGCTCTCGCCGCGTTGTGCCCGGGGACACCGCTGACCCCGCCGCCGCGGACCGCGCCCGCGCCGCAGAGGAAGACGTTCGCACATCCGGTGCCGACACCCCAACGGTCTGTGCTCTGGGTCACATCGCCGTCGGCGCCGGGGCCGGCCGGGGCCGCGTACGGCCAGGACAGGTCCCGGTGGAAGATGTGGCCGCCGGGCAGCCCCACCTCCCGTTCCAGGTCCAGCGGCGACTTCGCCTCCAGGCACGGCCGCCCGTCCGCGTCGGTGGCCAGGCAGTCCGCCAGCGGCTCGGCGAGCACCGCGTCGAGCCGGTCCAGCGTCGCCGCCAGCAGCTCGCGCTTGGCGCCCTCTGGGTCGGCGGCGAAGAGCCGGGCGGGCGCGTGCAGCCCGAAGAGCGTCAGGGTGTGCGCACCGGCCGCGGCCAGCTCGGGGGAGAGGATCGAGGCGTCGGTCAGCGAGTGGCAGTAGATCTCCGACGGGGGCGCGTCCGGCACCCGCCCGGCGGCCGCCTGCTCGTACGCCGCCTGCAACTGCCCGTAGCCCTCGGCGACATGGAAGGTGCCCGCGAACGCCTCGCGCGGGTCCACCGCGCGGTCCCGCAGCCGCGGCAGGCGGCGCAGCAGCATGTTCGCCTTCAGCTGCGCGCCTTCCGGGCGGGGCGGCGGGGGTGTGCCGAGCAGCCCGGCCAGCGTGTGCGGGGAGGCGTTCACGAGCACGTCTCGGGCGGCGACCGTACGGGTCCGGCCGCTCCCGGCGTCCTCGTACGCCACCTCCGCGACCGTGCCGTCGGTGGTGATCGCGGTGACCTCGGCGCCGGTGGTGATCCGCGCGCCCGCCGCGCGCGCCGCGTCCGCGAGGGCGTCGGTGAACGCGCCCATCCCGCCGACCGGCACGTCCCAGTCGCCGGTGCCGCCGCCGATCACGTGGTAGAGGAAGCAGCGGTTCTGCCGCAGCGACGGGTCGTGCGCGTGGGTGAAGGTGCCGATCAGCGCGTCGGTGAGGACCACGCCGCGCACCGTGTCGTCGGCGAACGCCGCCTCCACCGCCTCCCCGAGCGGCCGCTCGAACAGCGCCTCCCAGGCGGCGCTGTCGCCCACCCGGCGCTCCAGCTCCGCCCGGGTCGGCAGCGGCTCGGTGAGGGTGGGGAAGACCTGCCGGGCCACGTGCGCGGTCATCGCGTAGAACCGCTGCCACGCCTCGAACTCCCGGTCCGAGCCGGTCAGCCGCGCGAACTGCTCCCGGGTGCGCCCGCCGTCCACCGCGTCCACCAGCAGCCCGGTGTCCCCGTGCGGGGTGTACGACGAGATGCGGCGCCGCCGCACCGCGAAGCGCAGGCCCAGGTCGTCCACGATCTTCCGCGGCAGCAGGCTGACCAGGTACGAGTAGCGCGACAGCCGCGCGTCCACCCCGCGGAAGGCCCGCGTCGACACCGCGGCGCCCCCGGTCCCCGGCAGCCGCTCCAGCACCAGCACGCTCCGCCCGGCCCGGGCGAGATACGCCGCGGCCACCAGACCGTTGTGCCCGCCGCCCACGATCACGACGTCCTGCCGCGCCCCGCTTCCCACGTCCATCCCCGCACTGTACGGCGCCCCGGGCCGCCCGGGCGGGACCCCGCCCCTCGGGTACGGCGCCCTCCCCGGCGGGGTGCGGGCCGGGGGCCCGAACGGGCTAGGGACCGGTAGGGCGAACCGGGCGCACAATGCAGGCGTACGACCCCGTGCGGACGAACTGCCGTACGGGGCCGTGCGATTCCGCGTCCCCGGCTCCGGGCCGACCGTCCGGTGCGGGGGCGCCGTGCAAGTCAGGCACTCAACCACCCTCCGAGGAGCCCCCATTGCGCATCGCGACGCCCCGCCGGTACCTGATGTGCCCACCGGCGCACTACCGAGTGACGTACAGCATCAACCCCTGGATGGACCCGCGGAAACCGGTGGACCCGGCGCTCGCGATGTTCCAGTGGGAGGACCTGCGGGAGCGCTACCGCGGGCTCGGACACACCGTGGAGGTGCTCGACGCGCTGCCGGGCCTGCCCGACATGGTGTTCGCGGCGAACGGTGCCACCGTCGTGGACGGCCGGGTGCTGGGCGCGCGGTTCGCCAACCCCGAGCGCACCGCGGAGGCCCCGGCGCACCTCGCCTGGTTCCGCGCGCACGGCTACCCCGACATCCGCGAGCCGGAGCACGTCAACGAAGGGGAGGGCGACTTCGCGGTGACGTCCTCCTGGCTGCTGGCCGGGCAGGGCTTCCGCAGCAGCCCCCTCGCGCACGACGAGGCACAGGAGTTCTTCCGCCGCCCCGTCATCAGCCTCGAACTCACCGACCCCCGCTACTACCACCTCGACACCGCGCTCGCCGTCCTCGACGACGACGCCGACGAGATCATGTACTACCCGGGCGCCTTCACCCCCGGCAGCCGCGCCGTCCTCGCCCGGCTCTTCCCCGACGCGCTGCTCGCCACAGCCGAGGACGCCGCCGCCTTCGGCCTCAACGCCGTCAGCGACGGCCGCAACGTGCTGCTGCCGCGCGCCGCCAAGGGCCTGCGCGGGCCGCTGCGCCGCCGCGGTTTCGCCCCCGTCGCCGTCGACCTGTCCGAGTTCCACAAGGCAGGCGGCAGCGTCAAGTGCTGCACGATGGAGCTGCGCCCGCAGGTCCCCCCGGCGCCTCCGGTGCCCCCGGTTCCGTAGTGCGGTGCGGGTGGATCAGGGGGCGGCCGGTGCGCGGGTGGGGGAGGACCTCCACCGGGTGCCGGTAGACCCGGGTGAGCAGCGGCGCGGTGAGCACATCGGCGGGGAAGCCGTCGGCGGCGATCAGGCCGCCGGCCAGGACGGCGACGCGGTCGGCGTGCGCCGCGGCGAGCCCGAGGTCGTGCAGGACCACGACGACGGCCCGCCCGGCGGCGGCCTGACCGCGGCAGACCCGCAGCACCAGCTCCTGGTGGCGCAGGTCCAGCGCCGCGGTCGGCTCGTCGAGCAGCACCAGCGGCGCCTGCTGGGCCAGGACGCGGGCGAGGCCGACGCGGGCGCGCTCCCCGCCCGACAGCGCGGGACAGGGGCGCGCCGCCAGCGCCCGCACCTCGGTGGCGGCCATGGCGGCGGCGACCGCGGAGCCGTCGTCGCGCCCCGCCCAGGGCGCCCGGCCCATCCGCACCACCTCCTCGACGGTGAACGGGAAGGCGAGCGGCGCGGACTGCGGCAGCACCGCCCGGCGCAGGGCGAGTTGGGCGGCCGTCCAGGACGCCACGGGCGCGCCGCCCACCCGCACCTCACCGTCCCCGGCGGGCAGGTCACCGGCGAGCGCGGCCAGCAGCGTGGACTTGCCGGCCCCGTTGGGCCCGACCAGCGCCAGCACCTCCCCGGCCCGCACGTCCAGCGACACCCCCGCCAGCACCTCCCGACCGCCCAGCGACACCCGCACCTCGCGGGCGGCGGCGAGCACGTCGCCGGGCCGGGCGGGCGCGGGAGGCGCCGGCCGCGCCGCGAACAGCCCGCGCAGCCCCCGGCGGCCGGGCGGCGTACGCCCGCTCACGCCCAACCCCCTTGCCGGCCACGGGTCCTGCGCAGCAGCCAGAAGAAGAACGGGCTGCCGACGAGCGCGGTCAGCACCCCGAGCGGCAACTCGGCCGGCGCCGCCAGGGTCCGCGCGGCCAGGTCCGCGGCCACCAGCACCAGGGCCCCGCCCAGCGCGCTGCCCGGCAGCAGGAAGCGGTGGCCGGGGCCCGCCGCCATCCGCAGCAGGTGCGGCACCACCAGCCCGACGAAGGAGACGATGCCCGCGACCGCCACCGCGGCGGCGGTCAGCAGCGCCACCACCGCGATCAGCGCCAGCCGCGTCCGCTCCACGTCGACCCCCAGGTGCCGGGCCTGCCGCTCGCCGAGCGCCAGCAGGTCCAGCCGGCGCGCGTACCAGGGCGCCACGGCGAGCCCGGCCACCGCGCACGGCAGCACCGCGAGCACCTTCGGCCAGGTCGCCTGCGCCAGCGAACCCAGCTGCCAGAACGTGATCTCGGTGAGCTGCGCGCTGTCCGCGGTGAACACGCACAGCCCGATCGCCGCGCCCGCGAAGGCGTTGACGGCGATGCCGGTGAGCACCAGCGTCACCACCTCCGTACGGCCGCCGGAGCGGGACAGCCCGTAGACCACCAGGACGGTCAGCAGACCCGCGGCGAACGCGCAGACCGTGACCGTCCAGTTCCCGGCGAAGCCGAGGCCGAGCGCGATCGACCCGGCGGCGCCGACCGCGGCGCCCGAGGAGATCCCGATCACGCCCGGCTCGGCCAGCGGGTTGCCGAACACGCCCTGCATCAGCGCGCCCGCGCAGCCGAGCGACGCGCCGACCAGCACCGCGAGCACCACCCGCGGCATCCGCACGTCCCACAGCACCGACTCGCCCACCCGGTCCAGCCGGTGGCCGCCGAGCCCGGCCCGGTGCGCCACCGACGCCATGACGTCACCGGTGCCGAGGTGATAGGCCCCCACGCCGACCGACAGCAGCACCACCAGCACCAGGCCGACGGCAAGTCCCGTACCGAGCAGGGTGTTGCGCCGCTCCCATGGCCAACGGACGCCGGAAGCAGCGGGCTTGGCGGCGGGCGCGCCGGCATCGGGGCCCGCGGGGGCGGCCGTGGTGTCCTGGGATGCCGTCACTTCGCCGACTCCCGTATTCCGTCGGCCAGTTCCCGCAGCACCACATCCGTGCGCGGGCCGAAGTTCAGCAGGGTGCCGTCGTCGATCGCGACCACCCGGCGGTCCAGTCCGGCCGGGGTCTGGGCGACGCCCGGCACCTTCTCCAGGCCCGCGACCCCGCCCACCGACCGGAGCCCCTCGGTCATCACCAGGATGACGTCGGGCGCGGCCTTCACCAGGGCCTCGGCGGTGATCGGGGTGAAGTCCTTCGTCAGGCCGGACGCCACGCCCGCGTCGGTGCCCCCGGCCGCGGCGATCAGGGAGTCGGCGCCGGAGCCGCGCCCGCCGATCAGGTAGACGGACGCGGTGCCGCGCAGGTAGAGGAAGGCGACCCGCGGCCTGCGCGCCTCGGCCGGAACCTCCCGGCGGACGGCGGCGATCCGCTGCGCGGTGCGCGTACGCAGCTTCTTCCCCGCGGACGCCACGCCGAGCGCGGCGGCCACCGCGTCGATCCGCGGGCCGACGTCGGACAGCGAGGTCGCGGCCGGGAGGACCACCAGCGGTACGCCCGCCGCCCGGATCTGCGCGATCGCGTCTGCCGGGCCGGTGGTGGACTCGGCGAGGACGACCGTCGGACGCAGCGAGAGCACGCCCTCCGCGGACACGTCGTGCGCGCGGGTGACCAGGGGGAGCTTGGCCGCCTGAGCGAAGGTCGCCGAGATGTCGCGGGCCACCACACGGCTGCCCAGCCCGAGGGTGAAGACCACCTCGGACAGGCCGCCGGTGAGCGGGATGATCCGGTCGTCGCTGCGCACGGTGACGGTACGGCCGTCGGATGACCTTACGGTGGCGGGCAGTTGGGGCGCGGGGGTGCCGGACAGCGGCTGTACCAGGTCGGCGGCGGAGGCGGTGGACCCGGCCGGGGCGGGCGTGCCCGGCGAGGCGCTGCCGCCGCACCCGGCCAGCAGGACCGCCAGTGCGAGGGCGAGTGCGGCGGCCCACCGCCATTCCGTCGAGCGCGATCCCACGTTCCCCGTCCCGTCCGTGCTGTGTACCGGCCCTCTTCGCACTGCTCGCCGCCTCCTCGTCGTCGTCACGGTCACCGTCACCGTCCCGGACCTCCGGGGGCGGGCTTCCCGCCGCCCATGAGGTTAGCTTAGGTTAGCCTTACCTAAGTCGGTCGGTTCTTGGGAGGTCCGTATGCCGTTGCTCCGCCCTGCCCGGGTCCGGGCCCGTGTGCGCCGCCGCGTACGGCTCCGGCCGCGCATCGCCACCTGCCTCGCCCTGCTCGCCGCCGCGCTCCTCGCGCCGGTGACCGCCGCGCACGCGGCTCCGCAGGACGCGCCCACCCGCACGGTGCTGGGCGGCCGGCTGGACTGGGGCATCAAGGCGTCGTTCCAGAGCTACGTCACCGGCCCCATCGCACAAGGCAGTTGGAGCCTGACCGGGGGCGCCGACACCGTCGGCAGCAGCCAGTTCCGCTTCCCGTCCGCGCAGGGCACGTACGACCCGGCCACCGGCGCGCTCACCGCCGGCTTCCAGGGCGGCGTGCACTTCGTCGGGCACCGCCAGAGCAGCGGGAGCTACGTCCTCGACCTGGCCATCTCCCGCCCCACCGTGCGGATCTCCGGCCGCACCGGCACCCTCTACGCCGACATGCGCAGCAAGGACAAGGACACCGGGAAATTCACCACCACCGCCCAAGTACCGCTCGCCGCCCTAGCGTTGGGCAAGGTCAGCACCAAGGGCGCCACCGGCACGCAGCTCGACCTCGGCACCGTCCCGGCGACGCTCACCGCGCAGGGCGCGCGCGCCTTCGCCGGCTACTACACCGCGGGCACCGTCCTCGACCCGGTCACCTTCTCCGTCGACCTGCACCGCCCCGCCGCCGCGACCACCGGCTCGCCCGCCAAGTCGCCCCCGTCAACTGCAAGTTCGAGCTCCACGTCCGGCCCGCTGACCGGCGGCGCCGTCGACTGGGGCATACGCCGCACCTTCCGCGAGTACGTCAGCGGCGACATCGCGCACGGCCGGACGCAGGTCTCCGGCGGGGCCCAGGACGGCGGCGCCGTCTACCGCTTCGGCAGCGGCAAGGGCAGCTACGACGCGAAGACCCGCACTCTGGACGCCTCGTTCACCGGAACCGTCCGCTTCCTCGGCCTGCGCGCGGCCGACGGATCGTACGGGCTCGACCTCGCGCTCAGCGGCGTACGCGTCCACCTCGCCGGCGCCAAGGGCACCCTCTACGCCGACGGGACCGCCTTCGCCACCTTCACCGCGCCCGCCGCGCCCACACCCAGGAACGGCCTGCTCACGGTCGCCGACGCGCCCACCGAACTGACCGCGCGGGGCGCCGCGAAGTTCAACGGCCTGTACACCGCGGGCACGTCGATGGACCCGATCAGCGTGTCCGCCACCCTGACGGCGAGCGCGAAGCTGCCCGCGCTGCCGGACATCGGCACCGCCCCGACCACGGCCGCCGCCGCACCCGCGACGGCGCCCGCACCGCCCGCCGGCAGCGCGCCCGCCGCCGCTCCGCACCCCGAAAACGCCTCCGACGGCACCGGCGCCGGTGCCGGGACGGTCACCGCGCTGTCCCTCGGCGCGGCGGCCGTCCTCGCGGCGGCCGCGTTCGCCCGGGTCCGCGCCCGCGGGCGCCGCGGCGACCGGGCCGTCACCGTACCCGGGTCCGGTGACGGACCCGCCCCTGAGCCCGGTCTCGGGCCCGGACCGACATCCGGGCCCGAGGCCGACTGAAGCCGGCGGCAGCGGATACCCCGCGCCCGCTGCCGCCGGTCCCCCCAACTCCCGTTGCCCGTACACCCCTTGCGCATCGCACCCGTTGCGCCCCAAAGGAGGCATTCCGCCATGTCCGCGCTCACCCGTATGCCCCGACGGCACCGCTCCCGCCTGCTCGCCCTCGCCATCGCCGCCGCCACGGCCGGGGGCGCCGCCGCGCTCGGCCTGCCCGCGCTCGCCGCCGCCGCGGACGCCCCACCGCCGACCCTGCCGCTGAGCGGCGGCACCTTCGACTGGGGCGTGAAGCAGTCCTTCCGCGGCTACGTCACCGGCATCGCGGCGGGCACCATCACCACCGCCGACGGCGCGACCGCCAACGACGACGGCACCTACCGCTTCACCCACGGCACCGGCACGTACGACACCAGCACGCACTCCGTGACGGTCGCGTTCGACGGCAGCGTGGAGTTCGCCTCCACACTGCACGGCTTCGACATCAAGCTCGCCGACATCAAGCTGACCACCACCGGCACGACCGGCACCCTCACCGCCGACGTCACCTCGGCGGGCACCACCTCCGAGGACGTGGACTTCGCCTCGCTCGACCTGTCGGCGGCCACCGCGGGCCACGGCTCCGACGGCAGCATCACCTACGACGCGATCGCGACCGCGCTCACCGCGGACGGCGCGCAGGCGTTCAACGGGATGTACCAGGCGGGCACGGCGCTCGACCCCGCGAACCTCGCGGTGACGGCGGGCTCGGCCACGACGACCCCGGCGACCACCCCGCCCACCACCCCGCCGACGACGGCACCCACGACGGCACCCAGCACCGAGCCGGCCACGACCGGGCCGACCACCGGGCCGACCACGTCGGCTCCCGCCACGACGGACCCGGCGACCACCGCGCCCGCGGCTCCCACCGACACCGACGCCGACGCCGACACCGACGAGGGCACCGGCGCCACCGTGGTGGACGGCAACCTCGACTGGGGCGTGAAGGAGTCCTTCCGCAGCTACGTCACCGGCCCGATCGCCGACGGCAAGGCCGAGTTGAGCGGGGGCGCCGCCGACACCGCCGCCGGCTACCGCTTTCCGAAGGGAACCGGCACCTGGGACGCCGACGGCAAGGCGCTCAACGTGTCCTTCGCCGGCGGCGTCCACTTCCTCGGGCACCTCACCGACGGCACCTACCTGCTCGACCTGTCCTTCAGCAACCTCAAGGTGACCACCAGCGGCAGCACCGGCACCCTGACCGCCGACGTCACCAGCAAGGACATGTCCACGGGGAAGACCAGCAGTTACGACGACCTCGACGTGGCCACCCTCAGCAAGGTGTCGCCCACGGTCAACGGGGAGGTGGTCACCGTCAGTTCGGCCGCCGCCTCGCTCACCGCCGACGCGGCGGGCGTCTTCAGCGGGTTCTACCAGGCTGGTGACGCGCTCGACCCGGTGACCGTCGCGGTCTCCCTCGAGGACAACGCCGCGCTCCCCACCGCCTCGACCGCCTCCATCGGCACCTCCGCGGCGGACACGTCGTACGGTGCCGCCACGGTCGGCGGCACCGACGGCACCACCGACGGCGCCACGCTCGCGTCCACCGGGTCCGACACCCCCGTCCCCCTCCTCCTCGGCGCGGCCGCCGCCCTCGTCGTCACCGGTGCCGCGGCCACGGCCCTCGTAGCCCGCTCCCCCCGCCCGCGCCGCACCACCGGCTGACGCCCCCGGGGTACCGGGCTCACGACGCGGCACCCTCCTCCGGCGTCCCGTGCTGCGTGTGTTCGTCCAGCAGGGCTCGTAGGAAGGTCAGGGAGGCGGCGGGGGGCAGTGCGGTGTCGCGCAGGGAGTCGAAGGCGATGCGCAGCGGTTCGACTTCTTCGGGGTCGTCGGTGAGGTGGCCGCTCCAACTGCCCTGGGTGTAGGCGATGGTGGCGCCGTTGCGCAGGTAGACCAGTTCCAGGGCGCTGCGCAGGTGGTGGGGTCCGGTGCCGTAGGGCAGTACGTGCAGGGCGACGCCTGGCCACTGTGCTGCCTCGATGAGGTGCTCCAGTTGGGCGGTCCACGTCTTGGGGTCGCGGGCCTTGCGGCGCAGTACCGCTTCGTCGATCAGGGCCCGGTAGTGCACCGGCTCGGGTCCGGTCAGCCGCGCGTGCCGGTCCATCCGTGCCGTGACCTGCTCCTCGGCCTGTTCGTCGCTCAGTTGCGCGAGGTGCAGTTGTTCGCGCGCGTAGGCGCGGGTCTGGAGCAGGTCCGGGACGGTGCTGTTCGCGTATTCCTGGATGCCGGCGGCGTTCGCCTCGAACGGGGCGAGGCCGAGGACGAGTCGGTCCTTGGTCTCGCGTTTCGCCAGCCACCAGAGCCGCTCCAGCAGGTCCCCGGTTCCGTACACCGCGTCCAGCGCGCGGGCGGCTTGTACGGTACCCAAACGGCCGCCGGTCTCCAGCCGGTGCAGGTACGACTGCTCGTACCGGCATTTCTCGCCGAGTTGCACCAGGCTCATCCCGGAGCGTTCCCGTTCGTACGCGAGCCGGTTGGCGTACAGCGCCCGTGCCGAAAACCGGTCCACCGCCCGGACGTTCTTGCTCCTCGCATTCCCGTTGCCGCTTCCGTTGGCGTCGCCGATCGTGCTGTCGTCGTCGTTCTCCATGCGGGCGTCTCTTCCTTTTCTCCGATGTGGTCCGAAGGGTTCGGGTTCTGCTGCGACCGAGCTACGAGAGGTCCTCCAGCAATGCCGCTGGCGACAGGCGATGCGCCGGGTCCGTGTCCAGGCCCGCAAACCCAGTAGTTTCCTGCATGTCGATCTGCTGCTCCTCGGAACGGTGTCGGATCGGCCACGCCCCGGGGCCGGTTGCACGGCCGCCGGGGTCTCACCGTCCATCGAAGCCGTTCGGCACGTGCGGGTGAGGAACCAGACAGGGGGCCAGAGAGGGGCCAGACTGGGGAGGAAGGGGGCCAGATGGCGAGCGAAATCGAACGACGGCGCCGGTTCGGCGCGTACGTGGCACAGCTTCGGCGACGGGCCGACAAGTCCCAGCGAACTCTTGCGCTGCGGCTGTCGGATCTGTCGGGCACGCAGTCGATCACCCGTAATGAAGTGTCACGTTGGGAGCGTGGCGAACGCATTCCGGATACCTGGCTGCCGTTTCTGGCCCAGGCGCTGGGAGTTCCCGCATCCGAGATGGAGCGGGCCGCCGCGTATGCCCGCAACGCTCCCGGTGGAGTTCTGCCCGGCCCGTCCGCCACCTTGGCGGAGCTGCTTCCCGACGGTGACCTCATGGCCCCCCTGAGTGCCCCACAAGGCCGACGGATCGGCGCCGAGACCGTGGCCGACCTGGCCGCCCGCGTACATGCCCTGCGCCTGGCCGACGACGTGCTTTCCGGCGGCGACCTGATCGAACCGGCTTTCCGCGCACTCCATGCCGGGGTGCGCCTGCACCGAGAGGCGGCGTTCAGCGAACGCACCGGTCGCGCACTGCTCGTGCAGATCGGGGAGCTGGCCCAGATCGCGGGCTGGATCGCGTCGGACGCCGGACGCCACTCGGACGCCGAACGGGCCTACACGCTCGGTATCTCCGCCGCACGCCAGGCCGGTGACCGGCCGCTGGTCGCCAACCTCGCCGGGTCCCTCGCCTACCAGCACTCCAACACCGGCCGGGAACGCGAGGGGATCGACCTCGCCCACGCGGCGGTGGACGAAGCCGGACCGGACGCGCCGCCGAAGACCCGAGCCCTGTTCCTCGACCGGGTCGCGTGGGCCCACGCGAAGGCCGGGGAAGCGCGGTCCGCCATCCAGGCACTCGGTGCCGCCCACGACGCACTCGGATCAGCGGACACCGACGACGCACCCGCCTGGGCCTACTGGGTCACCCAGGCGGAACTGGAGGTGATGGACGCCCGCGCCTACACCGAACTGCGCCGGCCGCTCCGGGCGGTCCCCCTGCTCGAAGACGTGCTCGGCCGGTACGACGCCACGCACACCCGCGAGGTGGCGCTCTACCGTTCGTGGCTGGCCGTGGCCCTCGCCGATGCGAACGAGCCCGAGCGCGCGGTGGAAGAGGCGCACCGCACCATCGACGTGTCCGGCGACCTCACCAGCACGCGCACCTCCGAACGCGTCCGCGTCGTCCTCACCAGACTCCGCGCGTACGACGACCTGCCGGAGGTCCGCGACCTGATGAACGCCCACGGCCACCTCCTCCTCATCTGACCGCCCCCCGCCCGGGCCCCCGGGGGGATCAGCGCACCCCGGGGGAACACGGCGCCGCCAAAAGACGTCAGGCGGTGGCGAGGTCGGCGAGGAGGGCGCCGTTGAAGGTGAAGGCGCGGCGGGACTCGGCGATGACGCGGGCCTGTTCGGGGGCGTCGAGGGGGAGCGCGTCGAGCAGGGCACGGTAGGACCGCTTGAAGGCGGCGGGGTTGGGGATGCCGTCAAAGACGTAGAAGCGGACGCCGTCCCCCTTGTGGTCGAACCCCCACGTCTTCTGCGCGGTGTCGCGCACGACCTGCCCGCCGGAGAGGTCCCCGAGGTAGCGGGTGTAGTGGTGGGCGACGTAGCCGGCCGGCCAGGTCTCCGCGACCTCGGCGATGCGGGCGGCGTACGCGGCGGTGGCGGGCACGGCGGTGGCCCGTTGCTGCCAGCCGGGCCCGCGCAGGTGTGCGAGGTCCCGCTCCAGGGAGGGCACCCGGGAGAGCTCGGGGAAGAGGAAGGGCCCGGCCACGGGGTCGCCGGCGAGCGCGGCCGCGCCGTCCTCCAGCGCGCGGTAGACGAACCACAGCTGCTCGGTGTAGCGGGCGTACGCCTCGACGCCGAGCCGCCCGCCGAGCATGTCGCTCATGAACGAGGTGTTGTTGACCTCGGTGTGCAGGTCCTGGCTCGCGGTGCGGATGACGGTCGAGAAGGGCGTGGCGACAGGCAGCGGCGGCAAGGCGGTCTCCCGGAAGTCAACGAGTTAGGTATACCTAAGTAAGACGTGCCGCGCTCGATCGGTCAAGGTCTTGCCGACATCTCGTCGGTAAAGGTTGCACGGGAAGACTTCCACCCCGAGTGGCTGTTCAATCCAGGTAGGAGGCAGGATTGCCTCCACCGTCGGCGTACCGTGTCGGGTATCGCGGTGGCCCAGGGGCGAGGGAAGGAGCTCGATGGCAGGCAGGAACAGGTTGTCCGACTGGTTGCGCCGCGGCGCGGACAGCGGCTCGTCCGCCTCGTCCGCCTCGCCCGCCGAGCGCCCCACCCGCCCGGTCCGCCCCGCCCGGACACCGCGCGCCGCGCGCGGCTCCCGCTCCGGCCCCGCCGGCCCCGACCCGCGGCGCGACGAGCTGACCCGGGCCGCGGCCGCGGCCGGCTTCCGGCTGGTCCCGGCGGCCCACCCGGAGAACTACGGCTGTTCCTGCGAGCGGATCGGCTGTCCGATCCCCGGCCTGCACCCGGTCTCGCTCGCCTGGCAGACCCAGGCGTCCACCGATCCCCAGCGCGTCGAGGACTGGCTGCGCACCCACCCGCTGGCGAACTTCGTCACTGCGACCGGCATCGGCCACGACGTGCTCGACGTGCCCGCGGACGCCGGCCGGCTCGCCCTGGAGCGGCTGACGGCCGACGCGGCGACGCTCGGGCCGGTCGCGGCCCACGGCGAGGAGCGGCTGCTGTTCTTCACCGCCACCCGCGGCACCCCCGCCGACGAGGACGAGTGGTGGCCCTGCGCGCTGGACAGCCACCCCGAGACCGCCGACGAGCACCCCGGCATCCGCTGGCACTGCCGCGGCAGTTACGTCCTGCTGCCGCCCGCGCGGCTGCCCTCCGGCCACAGCGTCCAGTGGCTCGACGGCCACGGCCCGGACCTGCCGCTGCCCGACCCGCTGCCGGTACTCGCCATCCTCACCGACGCCTGCGCCCAGTTCGGCTACGAGTTCGAGCCCGCGCCGGTCGCCTGGGGCCGCTGACACCGGCACGCCCGCCAGGCGCCGACCCGCACCGCCCGCCGGCGGCCCGGCCGATGGTTCGGCTCCCGGCCCGGTTACTCGCCCTTCGCCGAGACCAGGCCCGTCAGGTAGCTCACGAACGTGACCTTCGCGCCCGCCTTCTTCGGCGGCACCCGCACCATGCTCTGCGCCACCCGGTAGAGGGTGATCGACGTCTTCGGGGTGCCGGAGGTGAGCGCCTTGGTGTCGTCGTCGAGGGTGAGCGGGTGGTCGGCGCGGAAGGTCGCCCGCGACTGGTGGCGGGAGCCGAAGAAGACGACGGCGCCGCCGTCGGTGGTGCGCAGCGCGACCGGCGCGAAGTCGCCCGCGACATCGGCCTGGTCGGCGTACTGCGTCACGGTGCTGGCGGTGTGCGCGGACTTCGCGCGGCTGTCCTTGAGCCCGGAGGTGGCCGGCCCGTCCGCGAACACCCCGGCCGCGGCGGCCCCGTTCTTCCCGGAACCGGAACCGGACCCGCCGGAAGCACCGGAACCCCCGGACGCACCGGCACCGCTGTCGAGGTAGTTCGCGTACTGCGCGCTCAACTGCCCCGGCTGCACCGCCAGATCGGTACCCGCCAGCGGCACCGCCTCGGCGTGCCCGTCCTTGTCGACGGCGAAGTCCGGCAGTTCGTCCGCCGTGGCCACCCCGAGGAAGTCCGCCTTCCACGGCTGCCCCGCCCCGCCGTGGCGGAACACCAGCAGCCAGCGCGCGTCCCCGTTGCGGTTCGTCTTCGCCTCCGCGACGAAGAACTTCGGCCAGCCGCGCTGCTCGGGGATGAGGAACTTCGCGTCGGAGAACTTCAGCGGCGAGTAACTCGTGTTCCCACCCGGGTTGTTGGCGTGCTTCGCGCGTACCCCGGCCTGGTCGATCGCACCCAGCGGCCCCGCCTCGGCGGCGGTGATCGCCTGCTCGTCGTAGGCCCTGGTCGCCTTGTTGTTCTGCGCGGCGAAGTCCGCCAGCACCTTGGCCGCCTCGGCGGGCCGGAGCGACGGAACAAGTGCGCGCTCGCCGTGCACGGTCACGCAGCCGGCCAGTGGCACGGTCAGCGCGATGGCGGCGGCCCCGAGGCACAACCTGCGGCGGATCATGGCGCGTCGGCTCTCCTTCGTACCCGATGGGGATCGCCGCAAACCCTACCGGGCGCCGCCCGTCAGGGGAGCGTGAGGACCTCGGCGCCGTCGGCCGTCACGACCAGCGTGTGCTCGAACTGGGCCGTGCGCCTGCGGTCCTTGGTGACGACCGTCCAGCCGTCCGCCCACATGTCGTACTCGTGGGTGCCCAGCGTGAGCATCGGCTCGATGGTGAAGGTCATCCCGGGCCGCAGCACCGTGGTCGCCCGCGGGTCGTCGTAGTGCGGCACGATCAGGCCCGAGTGGAAGGCGGTGTGGATGCCGTGCCCGGTGAAGTCCCGCACCACGCCGTAGCCGAAGCGCTTGGCGTACGACTCGATGACCCGCCCGATCACATTGAGTCGGCGGCCCGGCCGGACCGCCTTGATCGCCCGGTTCAGCGCCTCCTCGGTGCGCTCCACCAGCAGCCGCGACTCCTCGGCCACGTCGCCCACGAGATACGTCGCGTTGCAGTCGCCGTGCACGCCGTGGATGAACGCGGTGACGTCGAGGTTGACGATGTCGCCGTCCCGCAGCACCGTCGAGTCCGGAATGCCGTGGCAGATCACCTCGTTGACGGAGGTGCAGATCGACTTGGGGAAGCCGCGGTAGCCCAGGTCGGAGGGGTAGGCCCGGTGGTCGACCATGTAGGTGTGGGCGATCCGGTCCAGCTCGTCCGTCGTCACCCCCGGCGCCACCGCCTTCGCGGCCTCGGCCATCGCCCGCGCCGCGATCCGCGAGGCGACCCGCATCCGTTCGACGGTCTCCTCGTCCTGCACCTCGGAGCCGGTGTACGCGGCGGGGCCCGGCCGGCCGACGTACTCGGGCCGCGGGATCGACCCCGGGACCTGGCGGGAGGGGGACAGAGTGCCGGGCACGAGCGGCGACTGACCAGACATGCCGACGAGTGTATCCACGGGAGATCGGGCACGATGAGGAGGTCCGGGCCGCGCGGCAGGTGCGCCGGGCGGCGTCGGGACACGGCCGGTGGCGGCCGCGAGCGAGGGAGAGCGTCATGGTGTTCCACAAGGCGGACAAGCCCGCGGGCAAGCCGGGCGAGTGGTTCTACTGCCTGAAGCACCAGCGGGTCGAGGAGGGGCCGGACTGCCCGGCGAAGAACCGCTTCGGGCCCTACCCGACCAAGGCGGAGGCCGAGCACGCGATGGAGCGCGTCGCGGAGCGCAACGACGACTGGGACGCCCAGGACTGAGCCCCCGGGCCCAAGGCACCGCCGGCCAGGCGCTGTCCACCCGCCTGACCTGCACCGCGGGCGGCGGACGTGCCGGAAAACACGTTGCCCGCGCCCCCCTGCGCCCGGCAGATTCACCCGGGTGAAGCTGAAGCGTCTCCTGCCCGACCTCGCGCCCTGGCGCAGTTCCCGCGACTTCCGGCTGATGTGGACCGCGGGGGTGGTGACGAACTTCGGCAGCTTCCTGACGATGGTCGCGCTGCCGGTCCAGATCAAGGACATCACCGGCTCGGCGGTCGCGGTGGGCGCGGTGGGCGCGGTCGAGCTCGTGCCGCTGATCGTCTTCGGGCTCTACGGCGGCGCGCTCGCCGACGCCGTCGACCGCAAGACGCTGATCGTCGCCGCCGAGGCCGCGCAGGGCCTGCTGGTGGTCGGCCTGCTGGCCAACGCGCTCGCCCCGCACCCCGCGGTGTGGCCGCTGTACGCCGGCGCCGCCCTGTCCAGCGCGCTCGCCGGCCTGCAACGGCCCGCGCTGGACGCGATCGTGCCGCGCATCGTGCCCCGCGACCAACTGGCCGCGGCCGCCTCGCTGAACGCGCTGCGCTGGCAGATCGGCGCGATCGCCGGCCCCTCCGCCGCGGGCCTGGTCATCGCCTACGCGGGCCTGGGCTGGTCCTACGGCGTCGACGCGGCCACCTTCGCCGTCTCCGTCGCCCTCAGCGTGTTCCTGCGCCGCTCGCCCGCCGCCCACGACGCCCGCCCGCCGTCGCTGCGCGGCATCGCCGAGGGCGCCCGCTACGCCTGGAGCCGCAAGGAACTGCTGGGCACCTACCTGATCGACATGGCCGCGATGTTCTTCGCCTACCCGGCCGCGATCTTCCCCTTCCTCGCCGACGACCTGCACGCCCGCTGGTCGCTCGGCCTGATGTACGCCGCCGGGTCGGTCGGCTCGCTGCTGGTCAGCCTCACCAGCGGCTGGGCCACGCGGGTGCGGCGGCACGGCCGGATGGTGGTCTATGCGGCCGCCGGCTGGGGGCTGGCGATGGCCTGCGCGGGCTGGACCGGGCACATCTGGGTGGTGCTGGTCTTCCTCGGGGCGGCCGGCGCCTGCGACATGGTCAGCGGCATCGGCCGCTCCACCATGTGGAACGAGACCATCCCCGACTCCCTGCGCGGGCGGCTGGCCGGGATCGAGCTGCTGTCGTACTCCACCGGGCCGCAGCTCGGCCAGGTCCGCTCCGGCGGTGTCGCCGCGCTCGGCACCGCGCGGATCTCGGTCTGGTCCGGCGGGCTGGCCTGCGTCGCCTCCGTGGGCCTGCTGGCGCTGTTCCTGCCCGCCCTGATGGCGTACGACTCGCGGAACGCGCCCCCGGTGGAACCGGCCACCCCCGCCGACGCCCCCGCCGACAGCCCGGCCGACGTCCCCGACGACGCGACCGCCGACGACGCGCTGCCCGCGTAGCCGCCCGGAAGCGGGCGGGAGGGCAGCCGGTGGGAAGATAGGGGCCATGACCGCTGACGACGTGAAGAAGCCCGCCGCCAAGGACCCCTGGGCGCTGCCCGACGTGTCCGACCTGACCGTGGGGGTGCTGGGCGGCACCGGCGACCAGGGCCGGGGCCTGGCCTACCGCCTGGCGCGGGCCGGGCAGTCCGTGGTGATCGGCTCGCGCGACGCCGCCCGCGCCCAGGCCGCCGCGGACGAACTGGCCGCGGGCGAGTTCGGCGCCACCGGTGTGCAGGGCGCGGACAACGCCGAGTGCGCCCGCCGCAGCGACATCGTGATCGTGGCCGTCCCCTGGGAGGGGCACGCCAAGACCCTCGAAGCGCTGCGCGAGCCGCTCACCGGCAAGCTCGTCGTCGACTGCGTCAACCCGCTCGGCTTCGACAAGCAGGGCGCCTACGCGCTCACCCCCGACGAGGGCAGCGCCGCCCAGCAGGCCGCCGCGCTGCTCCCCGACTCCCGCGTCACCGCCGCCTTCCACCACCTGTCCGCGGTGCTGCTCCAGGACCCGCGGGTGGAGACGATCGACACCGACGTGATGGTGCTCGGCGACTCCCGCAAGGACACCGACCTCGTACAGGCCCTCGCCGGCCGCATCCCCGGCATGCGCGGCGTCTTCGCCGGACGCCTGCGCAACGCCCACCAGGTCGAGTCCCTGGTGGCCAACCTGATCTCCGTCAACCGCCGCTACAAGGCCCACGCCGGCCTGCGCCTCACCGACGTGTGACCGACCCCGCCCGTCACCTTCCCCCCGACCAGCACAGGAGCCCGACCGCCATGCCCCGCCTCGCCCTCTACTCCCTGATCGTGTGCCTGCTGGCCGTGGCGGCCGCGGTGGTCTCCTTCGTCAACGGCCACTGGATCGGGGTGGTCTGGGTCCTGCTCGCCGGACTGACCAGCAACATGTGCTGGTACTACTACCGCAGGGCCAAGCTGGCGGCGGCCGCCGGGCAGCAGCACACCGCCGGGTGAGGCGGCGCGGCAGTGTCCCGCGCCGCTCAGTGCCGCCAGAACTGGAAGAGGTAGTAGCCGTAGGACGGCATCCAGTCCGGCACCTTGAACCACGTCATGACGTGGTACATCGCGTTGAAGAACTTCACGTTGACCGAGTGGATGTAGAGCACCCCGAAGACCGCGAGCATCCCGAACGGCGCGAACGGCTGCACCTGCCGGCGCACCTCGTACGACAGCCACGGCTCCAGCACGCCGTAGCCGTCGAGGCCCGGGATCGGCAGGAAGTTCATGATCGCCGCGGTCACCTGGAGCAGCCCGAGGAACCCCAGGGCGGCCCGGAAGTCCTGCGGCCAGGAGTCGGCGAGACCGAGCGTGAAGGGCAGCATCAGCAGCACCGCGAAGGCCACGTTGACCAGCGGGCCCGCCGCCGAGATCAGGCTGTGCCGCAGCCGGCCGCGGATGCGGTTGCGCTCGATGAGCACCGCGCCGCCCGGCAGGCCGATACCGCCCAGGACCACGAAGATCAGCGGCAGCAGGATCGACAGCGCCGCGTTGGCGTACTTCAGCGGGTTCAGCGTCAGATAGCCCTTGGCCTCGATGCTGGTGTCGCCGCTGTGCAGGGCGGTGCGGGCGTGCGCGTACTCGTGCAGGCACAGCGAGAACAGCCAGCCGGAGAGCACGAACAGGAACACCGCGAAGCCGGCGTCGGACGCGTAGCCCGACCACACCGCCCAGCCGGAGACCACCATCACCGCGGTGATGCCGAGGAACACCGGGCTGATCCGGCGGTTCTCGCCTCTCCTGGTCATACGCAGCGGGGTGACGGTCATGTACGGGCTCCTCGCGGGGCGGGGTTCGGGTGCGGTGCCGCCCGATCATGCCATCCCGGGCGGGCTCGGACACGTGCCTCGTCCGCAGAACGGACGGCGGCCGGCCCCGGTTCCGCCCGGTGCGCCACCCGGGGGACGGCCGGCACCGGCCCGAGCGGCCCGTACCGGGCGCCGCACCTCGTGACACCGGCCGCGCCGACTCCGTAAGAATGGGGCCGTGCGATACACGATCCTCGGCCCCACCCAGGCCCTGCGGGAGGACGGCGCCCCCGTCGCCCTCGCGGGCGGGCGCCTGCGCGCGCTGCTCACCGCGCTGGCGCTGCGGCCCGGCCGGGTGGTCGGCGCGGACGCCCTGATCGACGAGGTGTGGCAGGGCGAGCCGCCCGCCGACGCCGTCGGCGCGCTCCAGGCCCTGGTCGGACGGCTGCGGCGGGCGCTGGGCCACGACGCGGTCGCCTCGCTCGGCGGCGGCTACCGGCTCCAGGCCGCCCGGGACGACGTGGACCTGTACCGCTTCGAGCGGCTCGCCGAGGAAGGCGCCCGGGCCCTGGCCGACGGCGACCCGGTCAAGGCCGGCGGGCTGCTCGGCGACGCGCTCGCGCTGTGGCGCGGCCCCGCGCTGGCCGACCTGCCCGACCGCGGCACCGCCGCCGTCCGCAGCGAGGCCCTGCGGCTGGACGCCCACCGGCACCGCCTCACCGCCGACCTCGCCCTCGGCCGGGCCGGGCAGGTGCTGCCCGAACTCGCCGAACTGGCCGCCGCGCACCCGCTGGACGAGCCGCTGCGCGCCCTGCACCTGCGGGCCCTGCGCGCCGCCGGCCGCACCGCGGAAGCCCTCACCGCCTACGAGGCGGTCCGCCGGGACCTGGCCGAGCAACTCGGCACCGACCCCGGCGAGGAGCTGCGCCGCCTGCACGCGGAACTCCTCCAGCCCCCGCACGTCCAGCCCCCGCCCGCCGAGCCCGCCCCGGACACCGCGCGCACCCCGGACGCCGCGCCGCCGCCCGGCGCGAACGGCTCCGGACCCGCCGGGTGGACGTACGACCGTACGCCCGGCGCCGGGGCGGAACCGCGCGGCGGCACCGTGAGCGCGCCCGGCAACGCCCGGGCCCGGCTGACCAGCTTCGTGGGCCGGGAGCGGGACCTCGCGGCGGTGCGGCACGACCTGGCGCAGGGCCGGCTGGTGACGATCACCGGCCCGGGCGGCACCGGCAAGACCCGGCTGTCGCAGGAGGCCGGGGACCTGGTCGCGGGCCGCTGGCCGGACGGCGTCTGGTACGCCGAACTGGCCCCGGTCAGCGACCCGCGCACCCTCCCCGAAGCGGTGATCAGCTCGCTCGGGCTGCGCGAGACGCTGCTGCACCACGGCAGCGCCGCCGGGGTCGCGCTCGCGGCCGAGGCGGCCGGCGCGCGCGACGCGACCCGGCAGCTCGTCGACTACTGCACCGGCCGCGAACTCCTGCTCGTCCTGGACAACTGCGAGCACGTCATCGACGCGGCCGCCGCCCTCACCGCGTCGCTGCTCGCCTCCTGCCCGCGCCTGTCGGTGCTCGCCACCAGCCGCGAACCGCTGGGCGTGCCGGGCGAGCTGGTGCGGCCGCTGGACCCGCTGCCGGACCCGACCGCGCTGCGGCTGCTCGCCGACCGCGGCGCCGCCGCCCGCCCCGGCTTCCGGGTCGACGACGACCCGGTGGCGTGCGCGGAGCTCTGCCGGCGGCTGGACGGCCTGCCGCTGGCGATCGAGCTGGCCGCGGCCCGGCTGCGCAGCCTCTCGCCGCGCCAGCTCGCCGACCGGCTCGACGACCGCTTCCGCCTGCTCACCGGCGGCAGCCGTACGCTCCTGCCGCGGCAGCAGACGCTGCGCGCCGTCGTGGACTGGTCCTGGGACCTGCTGGAGCCGGCCGAGCGGGTGCTGCTGCGCCGGCTCGCGGTCTTCCGCGGCGGCTGGACGCTGGACGCGGTCGAGGCGGTCTGCGCCGACCCCGCCCCCGGAACCGCCGACCCCGTGACCGGTGACCCCGCCCGCGGGGCACCCGCCGAGTGGATAGCCCCGCCCGACACCGCCGCCCTGCTCGCCTCCCTCGTCGACAAGTCCCTGGTCCTCGCCGACCAGCACGGCGACGGCACCCGCTACCGCATGCTGGAGACCATCTCCGAGTACGCAGCCGAGCGGCTCGACGCGTCCGGCGAGCGCGCCCTGATCGAGCGCCGCCACATCGTGCACTTCCGCGAGTACGTCCGCACCGCCGACCCGAAGCTGCGCGAGCGCGGCCAACTCCTGTGGTTCGAGCGGCTGGAGACCGAGCACGACAACCTGCGGGCCGCGCTGGGCCGGGCGGTGGCGGGCGGCGACGAGCAGGAGGCGCTGCTGCTGGTGATCGGCTGCGCCTGGTTCTGGGAGGTGCGCAACTACGTCTCGGAGCGCAGGCACTGGCCCGCCGCGGTCGTCGCGCTCGGCCCCGACCCGTTCGCCGAGCCGCCGAGCCTGGTGCCGCTGGAGCGCGGCCTGCTGGACGACCCGCCGCCGCTGGAGGGCGAACAGCTGCTGGAGGCCCGCCGCTACGTCCACGTCATGGAGCTGTCCAGTCATGACGGCGAGGACGACTGGTGGTCGAACGAGCGGATCATCCGGGCCGGCGCCGCCCTCATCGAGACCTACCCGCCGCACCTGCCGCAGTCGGCCCGCCAGCCCGGCATCACCCGCGCCTTCGGGGCGTTCTTCTCCGGCAACTTCGACCGGGTGCACGAGTTGATGAACGAGACCATCGCGTGCTGCCGGCGCTTCGACCGGACCTGGGAGCTGGCCTACACTCTGCAACTGCGGGCGAAGGTCAACAACGACATCAGCGAACGGCTCGACCTCTCACTCGCCGACATCGGCGAGAGCCGGCAGCTGTTCGAGCGGATCGGCGACGAGTGGGGCACCGCGGAGACCCTGTCGGGCGAGGCCGAGGCCGCGGGCAACATGGGCGACTGGCAGCGCGCGGCCCGCTGCTGCCGCGAGGGCATCGTGCTGGCCCGCAAGGTCGGGGCGCACCAGCACGTGCCGGTGGTGCTGGTCCGGCTCGGCGAGGCGCTGGCGAGCCTGGGCGAGGTGGAGGAGGGCGAGCGGGTGATGCGCGAGGGCATCGCCGACGCCGAGCGGTTCGGCAACGCCAGCTTCGGCGCCGCCTTCTACGGCCGGGTGCAGCTGGCGGGCCTGCTCTCCCGGCTGGACCGGGTGCCCGAGGCGCTGGCCCTGGTCGAGCGGACTGTCGCGGAGAGCAAGGAGAACGCCTTCCCGGTGCCCGGGTTCGTCGACGGGATGCTCGAGGGCGTCCGCGGCTACCTCGTCGGCCGCTCCGGTGACCCGGCCGGCGGCCTGGCCATCCTCTCCGCGGGCGTCAACGCGATGAACGCCCACCCGCTGGCCCGGGTGATCGCCCCCCGGGTGGCGATGGTGATGACGCCCGCCGTCGCCGAACTGCTGCTGCTCCTCGGTGCGGCCGAGCCCGGCGCCGGGCCGGCCCGGCTGACCCGGGCGGTCCGGCTGCTGGCGGCGCACGACCGGCTGCGGCCGGTGGCGATCCCGCCGCTGGAGAAGCGGGACATCGAACGGACCCGCGCCCGGCTGCGCGAACTGCTCGGCGAGGACGGCTACGCCGCCGCGTACGCCGAAGGCGACGGCCTCGACGTCGCCGGGGCCGTCGCCTTGATGTGCGACGTGGACTGACCGCTCCTCGGGGCCCGTACGGGCCGGGCTCCTCGCGGGCCGGGCCGCCCGCCGGGGCCCGCCGTGGATCAGGTCTTCTTGCGGAAGCGGGCGACCGCCAGCGGCGCGGTGACCGCGGTGATGCCGACCGCCCAGGCCAGTGTCATCCACACCGAGTGCGCCACCGCCCCGCCGTTGATCAGCGCCCGGGAGGCGTCCGCGAGGTTGGAGAGCGGATTGACCTTGGTGAAGTTGTGCAGCCACCCCGGCATCGTGGTCGGACTGGCGAAGATCGAACTGCCGAACTGCAACGGCATCAGTACGAGCATGCCCACCCCCTGCACCGCCTGGGCGGTCTTCATGGTCAGGCCCAGCAGAATGAAGATCCACATCAGCGAGGCGCCGAAGACCACGGACAGCACGATCGCCGCCGCCAGGTGCATCACGTCCGTCCCGATGGACATGCCCAGCGCGAAGCCCATGCCCAGCAGGATCGCGATCGCGATCAGCAGTCGGCCGACCTCCACCACGATCTTCGCGATCAGCACCGTGGACCGGGCGATCGGCATGGTGCGGAACCGGTCCATGACCCCCTTGCGGAAGTCGTCGTTGATGCCGCTGCCGACCGCCATGGACAGGTTCATGCCCATCATCGCCATCAGCCCGGGCACCACGTAGTTCACGTACTCGTGCTGGTGGCCCTTGCCGGAGATCGCGCCGCCGAAGACGTACACGAACAGCAGGGTGAAGATCACCGGCATCAGCACCGCGTCGAACATCGACTCGGGGTCCTGCCTGATCTGGAGCATGTTGCGGCGCGCGAGGGCGCCGATGTGCCGCAGGTTGGCCCGCAGGCCGATCCTGCCCTCGTCCGAGGCGACCCGCGCCGGGGCGGTCACCGTCGCCGTCGCGGTGCTCATACCGGGACCTCCACGTTCTCCGTCGTGTCCTGCGCACGGTCGGCCGTGCCGTCCGCGTCCTGCTGCTCCCCGGGCGCCGCCGAGGACTTCTGGCCGGTGATGGCGAGGAACACCTCGTCCAGGCTGGGCAGATGGGTGTCGATGTGCGCGATGCCGTAGCCGCGCGAGCCCAGCACGCCCACCACCGCGGTGAGCTGGTCGTCGCTGAGGATCGGCACGCTGACCAGGCCGTCCTCGTCGATCCGGGCGCCGGCGACGCCGTCCAGGCCCGCCGACGCGATCGCGTCGGCCATTCCGGCCGCCGCGGCCGGCTCGCTCGGCCTGATCCGCAGGGTCCGGCCGCCGACCTTCGCCTTCAGCTCGGCCACCTTGCCGCCGGCGATGATCCGGCCGCGGTCGATGACCGTCAGCTCGTTCGCGAGCTGCTCGGCCTCCTCCATGTACTGCGTGGTGAGCAGCACCGTGGCGCCGTCGGCGACCATCCGCTGCACCTCGTCCCACACCTCGTTGCGGGTGCGGGGGTCCAGACCCGTGGTCGGCTCGTCCAGGTAGAGCACCGCGGGCCGGCCGATCATGCTCGCCGCCAGGTCCAGCCGGCGGCGCATCCCGCCGGAGTACTGCATCGCCGGCCGCTTGGCGGCCTCCGTGAGCGAGAACCGCTCCAGCAGCTCGTCCGCGCGGGCCCGGGCGTCCTTGCGGGGCAGGTCCAGCAGCCGCCCGATCATGTACAGGTTCTCCCGGCCGGACAGCTTCTCGTCCACCGAGGCGTACTGCCCGGTCAGGCCGATCACCCGGCGCAGCTGCCGGGGCTGCCTGAGGACGTCGAAGCCCGCCACCCGCGCGGTGCCCGCGTCCGGCTGCACCAGCGTGGACAGCACCCGCACCAGCGTGGTCTTGCCGGCCCCGTTCGGGCCGAGCACGCCGAGTACCGTGCCCTGGCGCACCTCCAGATCCACCCCGTCCAGTGCCTTGGTCGGTCCGTAGTGCTTGACCAGACCGCGCACCTCGACGGCGGCGGTCCCACCGTTGTCTGTCAGTCGCGTCGTCATGTCCACCACCCTGCACGGGCCCACCGACACGGCACCGACATCCCGCCGACAGCGCCCTGTCGGCGGGATGTCGGCGGCCGGCGCCCCGCCCGACCGGTGGTACGGCGGGGGCACCGCCGCAGGTCAGCCGGTGGAGCCGCGCGGCCGGTCGGTCGGCTGGGTGCCGGACTGCGGGATGGTCAGCAGCAGGGTGCCGTCGGCCGTGCGCACCTCGAACCGGTTGATCGCCGTCGGGTGCATGCCGGTGGCGCCGCTGACGGTCAGCGCCTGGGGATGCGCGCCCGTGCCGTAGCCGGCCTGCGGCACCGACCAGGTCGCGACCGTCTCCCGGGAGTCGTCGCGGCCGACCGCGTCCAGGTGGCAGTGGTCCGGTCCGTAGACCCCGGCCAGCCGCAGGCTCACCTCGGTGCCCCACGCCTTGTCCGTCAGGCCCACCACCGCCGACAGCCCGGTCGACGGGTCGCTCGCCGAGTCCTGCGCGGCGGCAGCAGGGGCCGCCGAGCCGTCGCCGCGGGTGGTCAGCACCGCGATCGCCGGGCCGCCGACCACCAGCACCGCGGCCACCGCGACCGCGACCAGCCGGCGCCTGCGCCGCGCCCGGCGCTCACCGGCGACCTGCCGCAGCATCCGCTCCAGCAGCGCGTCGCCGGGCGGCCCGGGCATCCCGACACCGTCCGCGCGCAGTTCGGCGAGGACCGGCACCACGCCGCTCAGCTCGTCGAGCTGCCGCCCGCAGGCGTCGCACTCGGCGAGGTGCTCCTCGAACGCGGACATCTCCGCGTCGTCCAGCGCCCCGAGCAGGTAGGCGCCCACGTCCACATGGGGCGGCATGGGGGTCACGAGGTGGTCACCCCTCTCTCCTCCAGCGCGTTCCGTGCGGCGCGCAGCGCGTAGAAGACCCGGGAGCGCACGGTCCCCGGCGGCAGCCCCAGCTCCTCGGCGGCCTCGCTGACCGTACGGCCCTTGAAGTACGTCTCCACGAGCGCCTCGCGGTGGGCTTCGGACAGGTCCTGGAGGGCGTCGGAGATCGTCATCAGGCGCAGCGAGCGCTCCAGTTCGTCGCGCGCGGGCAGCTGGTCGAGCACGGCGGGCGAGGTCTCCGGCGGGCGGGCCTGGCGGCTGCGGTGGCCGTCGATGACGATCCGGCGGGCCACCGTGATCAGCCAGGGCCGCAGGGAGCGGGCCCGCGGGTCGAGCCGGGCGGCGTTCTTCCAGGCCCGCAGCAGGGTTTCCTGGACGACGTCCTCGGCGAGGTGGCGGTCGCCCGCGACGAGCTTGAGGACATAGGTCAGCAGGGCGCCCGCGTGCTCGCGGTACAGGGCCCGCATGAGGTCTTCCTCCGGGCCCGAGCGGTCGGGGCCGAGGTCCGGCTCCGGGCCGGGACCGGGCGGGCGCACCGCGCCGGCCTGTTCCGGTATCTCCGGCGGGGGTCCGTCCACGGGCGCATCCTGCCGCACCGGCGGCTCCCGGTCGAGTTCGCGTATCGCGGATCGAGACATCGGCGGACGGCTTCCCGGAGGTGTGGAGGGTCGCCGCGGCCGCGGCGCTCACCGGTCCATACGGGCGCGGGGGCGGAATGTCTCAGATCGCGGGGTGAAAAGTCCGGGCGGGCCCGGCGTACCGGACCCGCCCGCCTGCGTCAGGTCAGTGGAAGGTGTGCTCCCCGCTCAGTGGAAGGTGTGCTCCGCCGCCGGGAACTCCCCGCCCACCACGTCCTGCGCGTACGCCTTCGCCGCGTCGCCCAGGGTGCGGCGCAGGTCCGCGTACTGCTTGGTGAAGCGCGGCACCTTCCCGCCGGTCATCCCCGCCATGTCGGTCCACACCAGCACCTGCGCGTCGGTGTCCGGCCCGGCGCCGATCCCGATCACCGGGATCTCCAGCGCGTTGGTGATCTCGGCGGCGACCTCCGCCGGCACCAGTTCGAGCACCAGCGCGAAGGCGCCCGCGTCCTGCGCGGCCTTCGCGTCCTGGACCAGGCGGTGTGCCGCCTCGTCGCCGCGGCCCTGGACGCGGTAGCCCAGGGTGTGCACGGACTGCGGGGTCAGCCCCATGTGCGCCATGACCGGGATGCCGGCCTCGACCAGCGCCTCGGTCTGCGCCAGCGAGCGCCGGCCCCCCTCCAGCTTCACCGCGCCGACGCCCGCCTCCTTTACCAGCCGGGTGGCGCTGCGCAGGGCCTGCACCGGGCCCTCCTGGTACGACCCGAAGGTCAGGTCGGCGACGATCAGGGCCCGCCGGGTGCCGCGCACCACGGCGGCGGACAGCATCGCCATGTGGTCGAGCGTGACCGGCACGGTGGTGTCGTAGCCGAGGTGGCAGTTCCCCATCGAGTCCCCGACGAGCAGCACCGGGATGCCGGCCTCGTCGAAGACCGACGCGGTCATCGCGTCGTACGCGGTGAGCATGGGCCACTTCTCGCCGCGCTCCTTGGCGGCGCCGAGGTCGCGCACGGTCACGCGGCGGGTGCCGGACCCGCCGTAGAGGGCTTTCGGGTTGTCGGCGGCCTTCTGGGCAGCCGGAAGCTGCGTCATGGTGACGGCTCCTTCAGTTGTCATCTCGAGGCGCCCTGACGGCGTCCCCGGACCACCTCCCATGCTGGCACGCCCGGCCCCGCCGGGAAACCCCCGGACCCGCCGGGAAACCCCCGGACCCGCCCGGCCGCCGCCCGCGGGCAACCCCCTCCCCGTGACCGTTCCCGGGTGCCCTGGCCGATCCGCGGCTGAGCTGGGGGCTTTGCCGGGGCTTTGCGATACGAGACGGGGTCGTATCGTAAAAGCGGTAGGCTCGGGGGATGGCCGCTGATGCGATAGTCACAAAAGTGCCCGAGGTGATCCATCGCCGCCGCTGGGCGATCCTCACCGTCCTGCTGTTCAGCCTGCTGGTCGTGGTGCTGGACAACTCGATCCTGAACGTGGCGATGAAGACGATCGCCCAGCCGGCCCCGACCGGGCTCGGCGCCAGCCAGAGCGAGCTGGAATGGGCGATCAACTCCTACACCCTGGTCTTCGCCGGCCTGCTGTTCACCGCCGGGCTGCTCGGCGACCGGCTGGGCCGCAAGAAGGTGCTGCTCGCCGGCATGTTCGTGTTCGGCGGCGGCTCGGCGCTCTCCGCGTTCGCGGGGACCGCCGGGCAACTGATCGCGTGGCGCGGGGTGATGGGCCTGGGCGGCGCGCTGATCATGCCGGCCACCCTGGCGATCATCATGAACGTCTTCGAGCGCGAGGAGCAGCCGCGCGCCATCGGCATCTGGGCCGGCGTGGTGGGCCTGGCGATCGCGGTCGGCCCGATCACCGGCGGCCTGCTGCTCCAGCACTTCTGGTGGGGCTCGGTCTTCCTGGTCAACGTGCCCATCGTGGTCGTCGCGCTGATCGCGATGTTCCTGATCGTGCCCGACTCCAAGGACCCCCGGCCCGGCCGGCTCGACCCGCTGGGCGTGCTGCTGTCCATCGCCGGCCTGGTACTGCTGATCTACGGCATCATCAAGGGCGGCCAGTACGGCGACTTCACCCGCCCCGAGGTGTGGGGCACCTCCGTGGCGGGCCTGGCCATCCTCGGGGTGTTCGTCTGGTACGAAGCCCGCAGCGACCACCCCGCCCTGGACGTGCGCTACTTCAAGAAGCGGCAGTTCGCCGCCTCCGTCGCCGCGATCGGCCTGGTCTTCTTCGCGCTGATGGGCGTGACCTTCTTCGTCGTCTTCTACAACCAGTCGGTGCGCGGCTACAGCGCCCTGCGCTCCGGGCTGCTGCTGATCCCGCTCGCCGCCTCGCAGATGATCTTCGCGCCGCGCGCCCGGCTGCTGGTCGACCGGATCGGCGCCCGCGCGGTGTGCGCGGGCGGCATGGTGCTGACCGGCATCGCCTTCCTCGGCTTCCTCCTGCTCGGCCGGACCACCCCGATCTGGGAGCTGGAGGTGCTGTTCTTCGTGATGGGCACCGCGATGGCGCACATCATGCCGCCCGCCACGGTGATGATCATGTCCGCGCTGCCGCGGGAGAAGGCCGGGTCCGGCTCGGCGGTCAACAACACCTTCCGCCAGGTCGGCGGCGCCCTCGGGGTGGCCGTGCTCGGCTCGGTGATGTCCACCGTCTACCGCAACGGCATCAGCTCCCACCTCGGCCACCTGCCCGCCGGCCAGCGGCACGCGGCCGGCGAGTCCATCGAGGCGACCCTCGGGGTGGCCCAGCGCCTCGGCCCGGGCGGCGCGAGCCTGGTGCGGCCCGCCGACGACGCGTTCATCCACGCCATGCACATCACCGCGACCGCCTCGGCGACCGTCGCGATCCTCGGCGGCGTCGTCGCCTACGTCTTCCTGCCGCCCAAGTCCGCGCTGTCCCCGGCGCCCGGCGGCGGCTCGGGAGAGCGGGAGATGGTGGGTGCCGAGCAGTGACGGAGGGCCTCTCCGGCCGCGGACGCCCGCGCAACGCCGCCGTCGACCGCACCGTCATCGACGCCGTCCTGCGGCTGATCGCCGACGGCACCCAGATCGGTGAGCTGACGATGGAGGGCATCGCCCGGCACGCGGGCGTCGGCAAGGCCACGCTGTACCGGCGCTGGCCCGGCAAGGAGGCGCTGCTGCTCGACGTGCTCGCCACCGTCGAGGGCCCGCCGCCACCGGCCGGCGCGGGCACCGGCGACCTGCGCGAGGACCTGGTCCGCGCGGTGGAGTTCATCCGCCGGCGCGGCCTCGCCAAGCGGGAGTCGGCGCTGCTGCGCACCATGGTGACGCAGATGCGGAGCAACCCCGGCCTGTGGCAGCGCTACCACGACACCGTGATCGCCGGCCGCCGCCGGATGCTCGTCGCGGTGCTGGAACGCGGCATCGCCAGCGGCGAGATCCGCCCCGAGCTGGGCGCCGACCTGGAACTGCTCTGCGACATGGTGGTCGGCCCGGTGCTGTCCCGCGCCACGCTCTACCCGGACGCGTCGCTCCCGGCGGACCTCGCCGACCGGGTGGTGGACACGCTGCTGGACGGGATGCGCCCGCGCGCCTGACCCGCGAACGGCCGCCGTCACGACCACCGGAACGGCCAACGGCCGCCGGCCGCTTATGTCCAGGTCTCGTCACAGTCCGGTCGATCCGTACCGCCCGCGGAACCCGCGACCCGCACCTGACCGTCGCTTCACATACGAATCCCGTAGAGTCGGTCGCTCGGAGTCGGCGACCGGTGACGGTACGACGGCGCTCCCTACCGGCGCGCGTGCCCGCGGCGGTACGACGGAGGTGCGGTACGGCGGATGCGCGTGCCGGGCGGATCCGCGTGCCGGGCGGCGCGGCGCCGCGGCGGTCGCGGCGATCACCGCGGCAGGCTCTAGGGTTCGAAGCACCGGCAAGTGGCAGGCAGGCAAGGACTTCTATGACCCAGGCGCAGAACGGCACGGACACCAGCACGGACGGCACGGACCCGGTGGGGCCGGACGCCGGGGCGGCCGGGGCCCGGGACCGGCTGCGCGCCCGCTTCCTGCGGTGGTGGCGGCCCGCGGGGATGTGGCGGCGCGGCATCGTCACGGCGGTGGTCGCCGTCGTGCTCGCCGGACTGCTGCTCTTCCACGCCGACGTGCCCAACCGGGTCGGCAACCTCGGCAGCCTGCTGGAGACGTTCCTGCCCTGGCTCGGCCTGCTCGTGCCGGTGCTGCTGGTGGTGGCGCTGCTGCGGCGCTCGGTCACCGCGCTGATCGCGGTGCTGCTGCCGACCGCGGTGTGGTTCAACCTCTTCGGCGGGCTGCTCACCGACAAGGCCGGGACCGGCGGCAATCTCACGGTCCTCACGCACAACGTCAACGCCGACAACCCCGACCCGGACGGCACCGCCAAGGACGTGATCGCCGCGCACGCGGACGTGGTCGCGCTGGAGGAGCTGGCGGCCGGGCAGGTCGCCCGCTACAGCCGCGACCTGGCGGCCGCCTACCCCTACCACTCGGTGCAGGGCACCGTCGGGCTGTGGAGCAAGTACCCGCTCAGCTCGGTGCGTCCGGTCGACATCCGGCTCGGCTGGACCCGGGCGATGCGCGCCACCGCCGCCACCCCGCACGGCAAGGTCGCGGTGTACGTCGCGCACATGCCGTCCGTACGCGTCAAGTTCGACGCCGGGTTCACCGCCGGGCAGCGCGACCGGGCCGCCGACGCGCTCGGTTCGGCGATCGCCGCGGAGACCCTGCCGCACGTGGTGCTCCTCGGCGACCTCAACGGCACCATGAACGACCGCGCGCTCGCCTCCGTCACCTCGCAGATGCGCTCCACCCAGGGCGCCGCGGGCAACGGCATGGGCTTCAGCTGGCCGGCGTCCTTCCCGATGGCGCGGATCGACCAGATCATGGTCAAGGGCATCGAGCCGGTCTCGTCCTGGACGCTGCCCCGCACCGGCAGCGACCACCTGCCGGTGGCCGCCCGGCTCGACGTCCCCTGACCAACGCGCTGTTGCCGCGCTGCCGTTGCCGCGGCGCTGTTGCCGGGCGGGGTCAGCCCCCCGCGACGAGGAGGCGGTAGCCGTAGTCGACGGCGTCCAAGGCCAGCAGGTCGGCGTGGCGGCGGTGCCAGGCGCCCGAGGCGAGGTCCGCGCGCAGCCGCTCGATCGCCGGTTCGACGACGGCGGCGGGCAGTTGGGCGAAGGTGGAGTTCGCCCGGCGCACGTCGGGGTCGAGGAACAGCTCCGGGCGGCGCCAGTACGCGCTCTGGAAGCCGTCGGTGAAGTCGTGCGGGATGGGGAACGGCAGCACCGTGTGCGCGTCCATCGCCGCCACCACCGTCGCCAGCGGTGTGAAGCGGGCCCGCTCGAACGCGCCGATCTCCGGCAGGTACTCCGTCAGGAGCCACAACTCCGGCCGGTGGTACGGGTCGTAGGTGAACAGCACCTGCCGCCGCGACACCCGGCGCAGCTCGGCCAGGCCGCGGCGCAGGTCGGGCCAGTGGTGCACCGTCATCACCGCCATCGCGGCGTCGAACGCGCCGTCGGCGAAGGGCAGTCGCTCCGCGCCGGCCAGCACCTTCCGCGCCCCCGGGTGCTGGTCGAGCATCACCTGCGACGGGTCGACCGCGGTCACCTCCCGGCCGGCCGGCTCGTAGGACCCGGCGCCCGCGCCGACGTTGACCACGGTGCGCGCCCCGCCCAGCGCCTGGTCGATCAGGGCGGCCAGCCGCGGATCGGCGCGCCGCACGTCCCGGTACCCGACCCCGATCCGGTCGTACGTCGCCGTCAGCGGCCCGGGCCCCGCAGCAGAAGCATCCATGGGCCGGATCACAGCAGCCGCCCCCGGGCCCGGGCAAGAGTTCCGGGCCGGGCCGAATGTTGCCGCCCCCGCTGCGGGCGGCCGGGGCGGCGGGGGGTCAGCCGCCCTCGCGCCAGCGGTTGGTGATGGGCAGGCGGCGGTCCTTGCCGAAGCCCTTCGCCGAGATCTTGGTGCCCGGCGGGTACTGCCGCCGCTTGTACTCGGCGGTGTCCGTGAGCTTCAGCACCCGCGTGACCAGTTCCTCGTCGTACCCCGCGGCGACGATCTCCTCGCGGCCCCGGTCCCGGTCGACGTACAGCTCCAGGACCCGGTCCAGCACGTCGTAGTCCGGCAGCGAGTCCGTGTCGACCTGGCCCGGGCGCAGTTCGGCGCTCGGCGGCTTGCTGATCGAGTTCTCCGGGATCGGCGGGGTCTCGCCGCGGGCGGCCGCGTCCTCGTTGCGCCAGCGGGCGAGGCGGAAGACGGTGGTCTTGTAGACGTCCTTGATCGGGCCGTACGCCCCCACCGAGTCGCCGTAGAGCGTGGAGTAGCCCACGGCCAGCTCGCTCTTGTTGCCCGGGGCCAGCACGATCTGGCCCTCCTGGTTGGAGATCGCCATCAGCGTCACCCCGCGCAGCCGCGACTGGAGGTTCTCCTCGGCGAGGCCGGTCAGCTTCAGCGACTCCATGTACGCGTCGAACATCGGGGCGATCGACACCGTACGGAAGTTCAGGCCGGTACGGCGGGCCAGCTCGGCCGCGTCGCCCTTGGAGTGGTCCGAGGAGTACGCCGACGGCATCGAGACGCCGTACACGTGCTCCGCCCCGATCGCGTCGCACGCCAGCGCGGCGACCAGCGCCGAGTCGATCCCGCCGGACAGGCCGATCAGCACCGACCGGAAGCCGTTCTTGGCGACGTACGCGCGCAGGCCCGTGACCAGCGCGCCGTAGATCTCCGCCTCGTCGCCCAGCGGCTCGGCCTCGGTGCCGGGATACCGGGGGGTGTACGCCGGGACCGGCTCGGCGGACAGCACCACGTGCCGCAGCTCCAGGCCGTCCGCGACCCGCCCGGCCGGCACCTCGGCGGCGGCCGCGGGCAGCTCCAGGTCGAGCAGCACGCACTCCTCGGTGAACTGCGGCGCCCGCGCGATGACCTCGCCGTCCGCGCCCACCACGATCGAGTCGCCGTCGAAGACCAGCTCGTCCTGACCGCCGACCATCGCCAGGTACGCCAGGGTGCAGCCGGCCTCCCGGGCCCGCCTGCGGACCAGCTCCAGCCGGGTGTCGTCCTTGTCCCGCTCGTAGGGCGAGGCGTTCACCGACAGCAGCAGGCCCGCGCCGGCCTCCCGCGCGCCCGGCACCCGGCCGCCGTCCTGCCACAGGTCCTCGCAGATCGCCAGCGCCACGTCCACGCCGCCGACCCGCACCACCGGCATGGTGTCGCCGGGCACGAAGTAGCGGAACTCGTCGAACACCCCGTAGTTCGGCAGGTGGTGCTTGGCGAACCGCAGCGCGACCTTCCCCTCGTGCAGCACCGCCGCGCAGTTCTGCGGCGCGCCGGCCGGCTGGCCGTACTTCGGCTGCGCGTTCTCGCTGCGGCCGAGGTAGCCGACGACCACCGGCAGCGCGCCCAGGCCCGCCGCGGCCAGTTCCGCGGCCAGCTCCACCAGCGCCGTCCGGCTCGCCTCCACGAAGGACGACCGCAGCGCCAGGTCCTCGACGGGATAGCCGGTCAGCATCATCTCCGGGAACGCGACCAGGTGGGCCCCCTGCTCGGCCGCGTACCGGACCCGGCGCACCACCTCCGCGCGGTTCCCGGCGATGTCGCCGACACGGGAGTCGATCTGATTCAGAGCGAGACGTAGTTGAGGCACGCCCCCCACTCTAATCGTCACCCCGACGCGATGTCGCTCCCGCCCTCCTCCTTTCCGAGGGGACTTCTCACGGCTTCCGGGGGACTTCCGGCGGGTGGGCACACCGAAGGGGCCGCCTGTGGGGGAGGGCGGCCCCAGGGGGAGGCGGCGCTACGCGAGGAGCCAGGCGGCGGTGTCCTGCGGGAGGAGGCCGTCGGAGGCGAGGGGGGCGGAGGTGAGCAGCAGGGTGCGGTGCGCGGGGAGGGGAGCCGGGTCGGGGGAGAGGTTGACGACGCAGACGAAGCCGGGGGAGCGGCGGAAGGCCAGCACGCCGGGGGCGCTGTCCAGCCAGGTGAAGGCGGTGCCGTGGCCGAGTTCCGGGGTGTCCTTGCGGAGCCGGATCGCCGCCCGGTACAGCGAGAGCATGGAGCCGGGGTCGGCGGACTGGACCTCGGCGGTGCGGGCGGCCCACTGGGCCGGCTGGGGCAGCCAGGACTCGGCCGAGCCGTCCGGTCCGAAGCCGAACGGCGGGGTGGCACCGGACCACGGCAAAGGTACGCGGCAGCCGTCGCGCCCGGGGTTGGTGCCGGCCGAGCGCAGGTACATCGGGTCCTGCAACTTGCCGGTCGGGATGTCCTCGACCTCGGGCAGCCCCAGCTCCTCGCCCTGGTAGAGGTAGACCGACCCGGGCAGCGCCAGGGTCAGCAGGGCGGCCGCGCGGGCCCGCCGGGTGCCCAGCTCCAGGTCGGTCGGAATCCCGAACGCCTTGGTGGCGAAGTCGAACCCGGTGTCGGCCCGGCCGTAGCGGGTCACGGTGCGGGTCACGTCGTGGTTGCACAGCACCCAGGTGGCGGGGGCGCTGACCGGGGCGTGCGCGGCGAGCGTGACGTCGATCGAGGTGCGCAGCCGGTCCGGTTCCCACGGGCAGGCCAGGAAGTCGAAGTTGAACGCGGTGTGCATCTCGTCCGGCCGCAGGTAGCGGGCGAACCGCTCGGCGTCCGGCAGCCACACCTCGCCGACCAGGATGCGCACGCCCGGGTAGGAGTCGGCGATCCGCCGCCAGCTCCGGTAGATGTCGTGCAGGTCGTCGCGGTCGACGTAGGGGTGCGCGGGCAGTGCCGCCTCGGCGCCGGCGCCCGGGTCGGGCAGGTCGGGCAGGGCGGGGTCCTTGCAGACCATGGCCGCGGAGTCGATGCGTACGCCGCCGGCGCCGCGGTCGAACCAGAACCGCAGGATGTCCTCGTGCTCGGCGAGCACGTCGGGGTGGTTCCAGTTCAGGTCCGGCTGGCCGGAGTCGAAGAGGTTCAGGAACCAGTCGCCGGGCGTGCCGTCGGGGTCGGTGGTCCGGGTCCAGGCCGGTCCGCCGAACTGCGAGGGCCAGTTGTTCGGCGGCAGTTCGCCGTGCGCGCCGCGGCCGGGCCGGAACCAGAACCGTTCGCGCGCGGCCGAGCCGGGCCCGGCCGCCAGCGCCTCCCGGAACCAGGGGTGCGCGGCCGAGACGTGGTTCGGCACGATGTCGATGATCGTTCTGATGCCCAGCGCGAGAGCCTCGGAGATCAGCTTCTCGGCCTCGGCGAGCGAGCCGAAGACCGGCTCCACGTCGCGGTAGTCGGCGACGTCGTAGCCGCCGTCGGCCATCGGCGAGGGGTACCAGGGGCTGAACCACAGTGCGTTGACGCCCAGCTCGGCCAGGTACGGCAGCCGGGACCGCACGCCGGCGAGATCACCGGTCCCGTCGCCGTTGCTGTCGGCGAAGCTCCGCGGGTAGACCTGGTAGATGACCGCGTCGCGCCACCAGTTCTCGTCGGCCTCGGGCTGAGGGGTGTCTGCCACGTCAACGTCCTTTCGGGCAGGTGGGACTCCGCCGCCGGCCCCGATCGCGGGGATGATGGCAGGGGCCGGCGGCGGAGTGCTGAGGGGTGCTGCGGAAGTGGTGCGCAGGCGGTGCCGCGGGCGTCAGCCCTTCAGGCCGCCCGCGGTCAGACCGGACATGATGTTGCGCTGGAAGAGCAGGAAGATCAGCAGGGTGGGCACCGCGGAGATGGCCAGCGCGGCGATGATCACGTTCTCCGGGACGCCCTGCGACAGCGAGTTGATGCCGAGGTTGATCGGCTGCTTGTCCGGGTCGGGCTCCACCAGCATCGGCCAGAGGAAGTCCTTCCAGACGTTGACCACCGCGAAGATCGACACCACGCCGAGGATCGGCCGGGACATCGGCAGGATGATCGACCACAGGGTGCGCAGCGGCCCGGCGCCGTCGATCGCGGCGGCGTGCATCAGGTCGTTCGGGATCGAGTCGAAGAACCGCTTCAGCAGGAAGATGTTGAAGCCGTTGGCCACCGTCGGCAGCCAGATCGCCCACGGGGTGCCGACCAGGTTCAGGTGCAGCAGCGGCAGGTCGAGCACGGTGACGTACTGCGGGACGATCAGCACCGCCGAGGGGATCATCAGCGTCGCCAGCATCCCGGCCAGGATCACGTTGCCGAACACCGGGCGCAGCTTGGAGACCGCGTACGCGGCGGCGACGTCGAAGACCAGCTGGAAGGCGAGCGCGCCGAACGCGTAGTACAGCGTGTTGAACAGCAGCCGCGCGAGCTTCAGCTGGGTCCACGCGGTGTGGTAGGTGCCGGGCTTGGGGTGCTTGGGGAAGTACGTCGGCGGGTTCGCGACGACCTCGCTCGCGGACTTCAGGCCGCCGGTGACCATCCAGTACAGCGGGCCGAGGAAGACCAGGGTGAAGACGACCAGCACCACGGTCAGCACGATTCGGTAGGTGATCCGGCCCTTGCGGCGGTTCAGCGCCGCCGCGGAGATCAGGGTGCGGTTCTGCGGTGTGGAGATGGCTGCCATGTCCGTCATCCCTCCTGCTCGTCGGTCCGGCTGAGCCGCGTGTAGACGCCCGAGAAGACGATCAGCACCAGCAGCAGGAACAGGCCGAGCGCGGCGGCGCTGCCGAGGTTGTTGTAGCGGAATCCGTACTGGTAGATCATGTAGACCACGGTCATCGTGGAGTTCTCCGGGCCGTTGCCGCCGGCCAGCACGAAGACGTTGGTGAACTCCTGCATGGTCGCCACGATCTGGAGCAGCAGCATCAGCGAGAGCACCATGCGCGTCTGCGGGATCGTGACGTGCCAGATCTTGCTCCACAGCCCGGCGCCGTCCAGGTCGGCCGCCTCGTACAGTTCACCGGGGATGTTCTGGAGCGCGGCGAGGTAGACCAGGGTGGCGCTGCCCATGCTCATCCAGGTGGCCGCGATCACCACCGAGATCATCGCGGTGTGCGAGGAGTCCAGCCACTGCGAGGTCGGCAGGTGGAGGGTCTTCAGGATGTGGTCGAAGAGCCCGTAGTCCGGGTCGTAGAAGTACTTGAAGAGCAGGCCGCCGGCGACCGGCGGGAGCATCACCGGCAGGTAGACCAGGATGCGCAGGTAGGCCTGGGCGTGCCGCAGTTCGTTGAGCACGATCGCCACGAAGAACGGCAGCGCGAAGCCGATGACCAGCGCGTAGCCGGTGTACTCGGCGGTGTTCTTCCACGCGGTCCAGAAGAACGGGTCGTGGTAGACGCGGTCGAGGTTCCGCATCCCGACCCAGGAGGTCACCCCGCGCTTCTTGTCCTGGAAGCTCATGATGAACTCCCGGACCATCGGGTACCAGGAGAAGGCCAGGAAGCAGACCACCGCGCCGACGAGGAAGCCGTATGCCTGGAGGTTCGCCGCCGCCTTGCGGGGCAGGCCGCGTCTGGCGCCGGGCCGGTCCGGGCCGGCCGGGCGCCCGGCGTGGCGCTTGGTCGTGTTCTCGGGGACGGTCGTCGCCGCCATGGGGGCTCCTCGGCTGAAGCTGGAGGTGGAGCTGACGCTGGGGTGGCGCGGATGCTGCCGCGGGTCGGATCGGGTGCCTGCGGGGCCGGTCGCCGGACCGGCCCCGTGGGGCGTACGGTCAGCTGCTGGCGGCCAGCAGCTGGTTGACCTGGTCGGTCGCGGTCTTGAGCAGCTTGTCGATGTCGGCGCCCTTGTTGGTCAGCACGCCCGACATCACGGTGTCGAGCACCGTGTAGACCTTCTGCGCGTTCGGCGGCTCGGCGAGCACGGGGGTGTCGACGCCGGTGTACGCCTTGAAGTTGTCCACCGGGATGGTGGCGCTGGCGGTCTTGAGCTGGTTGTCCTGGTCCTTGGCCGAGCCGGTGAAGAAGAACGGCTCGGGCAGGCCGACCGGCAGGCCGTCCGCCTTGGTGCGGGCGTAGTTGAACTGGCCCTTGCCCAGCGTCAGGTACTTGAAGTTGATCCAGGCGATGCCCGCCTTGATCTGGTCGGGGCTGTCCGACTTCTTGAACATGTAGTCGTTGCCGCCCATGAGCGCGATCTTGCCGCCGGGGATCGGGGCCATGCCCAGGTCCTTGTAGTCGGCGTGGTACTGCTGGACCTCCAGCGTCACGTCGTCGGGCGCGCCGACGTACATGCCGATCTTGCCGGTGCCCATCGCCTTCTGGACGTCGCCCCACTGCACACCGGGGTCGGCCGGCATCGACTTGTCGGTCCAGCGCATGTCGTGCAGCGTCTGGAGCACCTGCTTGGTGGCGGCGGTGTCGAAGGCGGCCTTGGTGCCGTCCTCGCTGACCGCGCGCACGCCCACGCCGTTCATCTCCGAGACCAGGTGCCAACCGCCCTGGTTGCCGCCGGAGTTGTCCATGTAGCCGGTGATGCCCTTGCCGCCGAGCTTGTCGGAGATCACCTTGGCGTCCTGGCGGATCTCGTCCCAGGTGGTGGGCGGGTTGTTCGGGTCGAGCCCGGCCTCCTGGAAGATCTTCCGGTTGTAGATCAGGCCCATCTTGTAGTTCGAGGTGGGCAGCCCGTACAGCTTGCCGCCGTCCTTGAGGACGTTCAGCACGCTCGGGTCGATGCTCGCCAGGTTCGGGATCGTCTTGGCGTTGACGTAGTCCGAGATGTCGGCGGCCTGGCCGGCGTCGAGCACCTGCGCGAGGTCGGTGTAGTACGAGTAGAACGTGTCCGTCTGGGTGCCGGCCTGGAGCTGGGCGGTGAACTTGGCCGGGTCCTCGCAGGGGAAGGCGTCCTTGCTCTTGATCGTGACGTTCGGATAGATCTTGTTGAACGCCGCGACGTCGTCGGTCCACTCCCGGCGCTCGGCCTTCTTCGTGGTCGGCGGCTCGCAGTCGACGCTGATGGTCACCTTGGTCTTCGGGTCCAAGGGGGTCGCGGCGTCGGCGCTGCTGGTGCTGCCCGAGCCGTCCTTCTTGCTGCTGGAACACGCGGTACCGGTCAACCCGATCCCCGCGACCAGAGCGACTGCCACCAGTCTGCGGTAGCCGATTCTGCTCATGTTCTGCCCTTCCCCTGAACCACTGCGCGTCGTTGGACTGCGATCTGGGACCCCCGTGGCACGTGAGGCACATGCGTCCGGCGCGAGAGTGCGCCGCCGTCCCGGGTTGGCTCAACGTACTTAACCCGATAGATGTCCGCAAGATGTCGCGCGAATTTCGCAAAGACACGACTTGGTCACAGCAGGGAGAGGGCGCTCAGGGGTGCCCTGGCGGGCGGGGAACGCGCAGGGGCGCGGGAGACCGCGCGGCCGGCCCGGCGCGGCATGGCGGCGGGCCGGCCGCGCGGTCTCCCGCGCCCCTGGGTGGCGGACGTCCCTCGGCGGCGCCTACGCGTTGGCGCGGGCCGGGCCGGTGGAGCCGCGGACCACCAACTCCGGCTCGAAGAACAGCTCGTCGTGGTCGACGGAGGCGCCGCTGATCTCCCCGGCGAGCAGGTCCACCGCGGCCCGCCCCATCGCCTCGATCGGCTGCCGCACGGTGGTCAGCGGCGGCTCGGTGCAGTTCATCAGCGAGGAGTCGTCGTAGCCGATCACCGAGACGTCCCCGGGCACGGACAGCCGGCGGCGCCGGGCGGCCCGGATCGTGCCGAGCGCGAGCAGGTCGGAGGCGCAGATGAACGCGGTGTTCCCGCGGGCCAGCAGCCGGCTCGCCGCGGCCTGCCCGCCCTCCAGCGTGAACAGCGCGTGCTCCACGGTGACCGACGGGTCCACCCGGCGGGCGGCGGCCAGTTTGCGGCGCGAGGGCACGTGGTCCGGCGGGCCGAGCACCAGCGCGATCCGCTGGTGGCCGAGCGAGATGAGGTGGTTCATCGCCTGCTCGACCGCCACCGCGTCGTCGCACGAGACGCGGGGGAAGTCGAGATGGTCGATGGCGGCGTTCATCAGCACGGTGGGCAGGTTGCGTTCGGCCAGGCGCGCGTAGTGGTCGTGCGGGGACTCCGCCTGGGCGTAGAGCCCGCCGAAGAAGACCACCCCGGAGACGTGCTGCTGGAGCAGCAACTCCACGTAGTCCGCCTCCGATACGCCGCCGGCGGTCTGCGTGCACAGCACCGGGGTGAACCCCTGCTGGGCGAGCGCGCCGCCGACCACCTCGGCGAACGCGGGGAAGATCGGGTTCTGCAACTCGGGCATGACCATGCCGACCAGTCGGGCGCGTTCGCCGCGCAGCTGGGTGGGCCGTTCGTATCCGAGCACGTCAAGGGCGGTGAGGACCGCGGCCCGGGTCGCATCGGAGACGCCCGGCTTCCCGTTCAGCACGCGGCTGACCGTGGCCTCGCTCACCCCGACCTTCTTTGCCACCTCGGCAAGTCGTCGTGTCATGGCGTCGATTCTAGTACAGCTACCGCAAGTTTCTTGCAGGGTATTTGCGAGATCTCTGCAAGCTATCCAAATCTTGCGAAATCCAATCGACATCTTGCTGTGACGTGTTCGGCATCCCTAGGGTGTGCGTCACGTCAGCGACTCCCGTCAGAAGGGAAGCCCCCCACCCCATGGACACCAGACGTCGCTCCTCGCTCGTGCTGGCCGCGGCCACCGCGGCGGCAGTGGCCGCGGGCGGACTCATCGCCCTGACCGCCACCGCCACCGCCTCGGCGGCCCCCACCGCCGCCGGCCCCGCCGCCAAGGCATCGGCCGTCTCCCCATTCGACGCCGCCGGCGGCGCCTCGGTGCCGTTCACGGAGTACGAGGCCGAAGCCGCGCACACCGACGGCACCGTGATCGGCCCCGACTACACCCAGGGCACCGTCGCCTCCGAGGCGTCCGGCCGCCAGGCGGTCACCCTCGGCCAGGGCCAGTACGTCGAGTTCACCCTCACCAAGTCCGCGAACGCCGTCGACGTCGCCTACAACCTGCCGCAGGGCGCCTCCGGCACCCTCTCGGTCTACGTCAACGGCACCGAGCTGAGCCGGAAACTCGCCGTCACCTCGCAGTACAGCTACGTGGACACCGGCAACATCGCCGGCTCCAAAACCCATCACTTCTTCGACGACTCCCGGCTGCAACTCGGCCAGAACCTCGCCGCCGGCGACACGGTCAAGCTCCAGATCGACTCCGGCGACACCGGCACCGCCACCATCGACGTCGCCGACTTCGAGCAGGTCGCGGCGGCCGCCGCGCAGCCGGCGGACTCGGTGTCGGTCGTCGACGAGGGCGCCGACCCCAGCGGCGGCGGCGACTCCACCCAGGCGTTCCGCCAGGCGATCACCGACGCCAAGGCCGCCGGCAAGGAGGTGTGGATACCCGCCGGCGACTTCAAGGTCACCTCGCAGCTCCCGGTCGACGACGTCACGCTGCGCGGCGCGGGCAACTGGTACTCGGTGGTGCACAGTTCGCACTTCATCGACCAGACGTCCGCCACCGGCAACACCAAGCTCTACGACTTCGCGGTGTTCGGCGACGTCAGCACCCGCAACGACAGCTCGCCCGACAACTTCGTCACCGGCAGCCTCGGCCCGAACTCCGTGGTCTCCGGGATGTGGGTGCAGCGCGAGAAGTGCGGCCTGTGGCTGACCGGCGACAACGACAACCTCACGGTCGAGGACAGCCGGATCATCGGCACCACCGCCGACGGGCTCAACCTCGACGGCAGCGCGCAGGGCGTCACCGTCAAAAACAACTTCCTGCGCAACCAGGGCGACGACTCGCTCGCCATGTGGTCGCTGGGCTCGCCGGACACCGGCAACACCTTCACCGGCAACACCATCGTGCAGCCCAACCTCGCCAACGGCATCGCGATCTACGGCGGTTCGGACAACACCGTGTCCGACAACGTCATCGCCGACACCAACGCCCTCGGCAGCGGCCTGGCCATCTCCAACCAGGCGTTCCTCCAGCCCTTCAACCCGCTCTCGGGCAAGGTCACGGTCTCCGGGAACACCCTCATCCGCACCGGCGCGCTGAACCCCAACTGGGGCCACCCGATGGGGGCGCTGCGGGTCGACTCGTACGACTCGGCGATCACGTCCGTGGATGTGCGGATCTCCGACACCACCTTCGTCGACAGCCCCTACAGCGACTTCGAGTTCGTCTCCGGCGGCGGCCACGGCTACGACGTCAGCGGTGTGACCGTGGACGGCGCGACCGCGACGAACACCGGCACCGTGGTGGTGCAGGCGGAGACACCCGGGTCGGCGACGTTCAGCGATGTCACGGCCACCGGCACCGGCGCCACCGGCGTCTACGACTGCCCGTACCCGGCGGACCTGACGCCCTTCACCGTCAACCAGGGCTCGGGCAACAGCGGTTGGTCCGGCACCTGGGGCGACTGCACCACCTGGCCGCAGCCGGGCGGGGGCGACAGCAGCGGCGGTACGACGAGCGGCTCGACGGACGGCGGTACGACGAGCGGTTCGACGAGCGGCTCGACGGACGGCGGTTCCACCGGGGGCACCACCCCGCCCTCCGACGGCAACCTCGCCCAGGGCCGGCCGGCCACCGACACCGGGCACGCGGACGTCTACACGGCGTCCAACGCGGTGGACGGCGACGCCAGTACGTACTGGGAGAGCACCGACAACGCCTTCCCGCAGTCGCTGACCGTGGACCTCGGTGCCACCCGGACCCTCGGGCGGCTGGTGCTGAAGCTGCCGCCGGCCACCGCGTGGGCCACCCGCACCCAGACCCTCTCCGTGCTCGGGTCCACTGACGGCTCGACGTTCACCACGCTCAAGGGCGCCGCCGACTACACGTTCGACCCGTCCTCGGGCAACACCGCGACGGTCACGCTGGGTTCGGCCGCCACCCGCTACCTGCGGCTCACCTTCACCGCGAACACCGGCTGGCCGGCGGGCCAGCTGTCGGAACTGGAGGCGTACGCCTCCTGACCCCTCCCGGGCGCCCCTTGTTCCGCGTACCGCACGCCGGGACGAGGGGCGTCACGCAATACGCCGACGCGCTACGCCGGCGCGGTGCCGTCCTCGCCGTGGCGGCGCAGGTGCAGGGCGCGCAGCGCGATCTCCGTCGCGAACCGGTCGTCCGGGTGCGCGAGTTGGTCGCCGAACGCGCGGTCCAGGATGCGCAGGCGGTAGCGGACCGTCTGCGGGTGGACGCCCAACTGGTCGGCGACCTGGCCCGCGGTGCCCCGGGTGGTCAGCCAGATCCGCAGGGTGTCGATCAGCCGGGTGCGCTGCGCCGGGGTCAGCCCGACCAGCGGCGCGAGGTACTTGCGGGCCATCTGGTCGGCCAGCGCCGGGTCGCCCAGCAGCCACAGCGGCAGCAGGTGGTCCTCGCTGAGGACCAGCGCGTCGTCCGCCCCGTCGGCCGCGCTGCCCCCGACCACCCCGGAGCCGGCCAGTGCGAGGGTGTGCCGGGCCCAGCGCAGCGAGTCGGCGGCCTCACCGAGCCCCGTGGTCAGTCCGACCGCGGCCCGGCAGCCGCCGAGCGCGGCGGCCAGCGAGGCGCGCCGCTCCTCGGTGAACGCCCCCGGCACGAGTAAGTGCGGCTCGGGGTCGGCGAAGTCCTGGAGCACGTCGCGGTCGAGCGCGGTCCGGGCCGGCCGGGTGCCGGGGGCGACGGCCACCATCGTGACCTCCTCCGGCAGCGGCCACGCGGCGTGCTCGGCGAGTTCGGCCAGCGCGCTGCGCGCCACCGCGGTGCCGCCGAGTATCCGCCGCAGCAGCCGGCGCCGCCGGTTGTCCGGTTCCTCGCCCAACTCCGCGAGCGCCTGCACGTATCCCTCGCGGGAGAGCTCCGCCAGGTCGCCCATGTAGGCGAAGAGCGCGTCGGCGAAGGTGAGCATGAAGGACGCGGAGAGGTTGTAGCGGCGCCCGACCGTGCGCACCCGGCGCAGCGCCACCTGGCAGCCGATCCGGTACGCGGCCTGGAGGTTGTCCAGGCTGCGGCCCTCGTACGCCTCGAAGCGGCCGAACCGGCGGCACAGGTCGTCGCGCAGCGAGGTGGTCGCGGTGGGAGCGGCGACCCGGTCCACGAACGTGGCGATGCTCTGCTCGATCCCGATTTTGATCACCCGGCTGTTCGGGCCCTCCAGGAGGTGCCCGTATTCGGGGATCGCGGTGACGATTTCAGCCGCCATCTCTTTTAAAAGGCTGGGCAGTTCCGGGCGCATGATGGCGGCGAACTCCCGCGGAATCGGCCCCGGCGACTCGGTGTGCTCCGGGGTCTGCCGCATGATGGTCATCCCCGCCCCCTCCCCAGCGCCCCATCGCGCGTCGGTGACCTCGCTGCAAGATAGACCAAACGTCTACGGAGCGCAGCCCCATGGACACGCAAACGTTGTCGGCCGGTGCCGCGCGGGCCCGGGCCGGAGCGGCGGGGCGACCGTACCGCAGGGGCGGCGGGGTGCGCCGCGGCGGACGCCGACGGGCGGGCCGGCGGTCTGCAAGTGCTCACTCCTTTACAAAGCCGCCGGCGGCGATGTTGCCCCGGTGACAGAAAAATACCGGCCGGTAGTGATCGGTGGAGATTCTTCGGCCCGATTGTTGCGCCGTCTCGTTACCCGTGCGTAACGTCCTGCCCCGCAAGGGCAACCGACCGGAATCGGTACCCCACGTTCCAGGTAGTGAGTCGCAACCGAATTCGCGCTTCGAGCAGCGCGGACGACGGTTTTATCAGGCACGTCAACTCCCAGGAAGGAACAGCCCGTGCGTAAGATCTCGCCTCTCGTCAAGGGCGGTGTCGTCACCGGCGCCGCGTTCGCCGCGGCCCTCGGCCTCGCCATCAGCCCGGCCTCCGCGGCCGGCACGTGGACGGTCACCGGCGGCGGCGCCTTCACCGGCACCTCCACCAACACCGTCCTGAAGGACACCGCCACCGGCACCACGCTCACCTGCAAGACGTCCACCGCGACCGGCACCGCGGCGAACACCACCGGTGCCAGCGGCACGGGCATCGCCTCGATCGCCTCCGTGGCGTGGACCAGTTGCTCCGGCCCGCTGGGCATCACCTTCACCGTCACGGCCGACAACCTCCCGTGGTCGCTGAACGCGGTCAGCTACAGCGGCGGCGTCACCACCGGCACCCTGACCGGTGTCGAGGCGCACATCAGCGGCCTCGGCTGCACGGCCACCTTCGCCGGCGCCAGCGCCACCACGCCGGCCACGCTGGACGTCACCTACACCAACTCCACGCACGACCTGAAGGTGCTGGGCACCGGCAACCTGCACGCGTACAACGTGTCGGGCACCTGCCTCGGCCTGATCAACTCCGGTGACGCCACCACGTACTCCGGCGACTACACCGTCTCGCCGACCACCCTCCAGATCACCTCGCCGTGACCCGGCAGATCTCCTGACGGGCGGATCGCCACACCCCCGCCCACCCGCACCACCAGGGACCCCGGCCCGCGCCACGAGGCCGGGGTCCCTGCGCCAGGAGGGGCACGACAGGCGGCCTCACGTCGTGAGAAGCACACCCGAAGGGGAGGGGCGGGATGAGGTTCACCCGCAGTAGGACCAGAGCAAGTGCTGTGCTGTGCGCGGCTGTTCTCGGCGGCGCGCTGCTGGCGGGCGTCCCGGCGTCTGCGGCACCGCGGTCCGCGGCGGCCGGCGGATGGACGGTGATGCCGGGGGGAGCGTTCACCGCGACCGGTCCTGGGACGGTCGCTGACGATGTCACCGGCACGAAGTGGGCGTGTGGGAGCTCGTCGGAGCTGACGCCGCTTGCGGCCGTGGGAACGCTGGCCGCCGGGAGCGTGCCGACCAACCTGGCGATCGGAGCGTGGACGTCCGTCGCGCCGTTCACCTGCTCCGGTCCCGTCGGACTCGTCCTCACCGTGACGGGTGGTCAACTTCCCTGGAACATGGAAGTGGCGGGATACGACACGGCCACTGACACGACCACCGGAACGTTGACGGGGATGTCGATGCACTGGTCGGGGGTGGGAACGGCCGCTGACTTCGACGGCCCGGGCGGTGCCGGTTCCGGCACGGGATCGGAAGCCTTCAGCTACGACAACGCCACGCACCAACTGACCCTCGGTGACGGCGACCTGGAGGCGTACGACGTCAAGGGGACGTTCCTCGGGTTCCTCAACGACGGTGACGGGATGACTTTCGGCTTCACCATGCCCGTCACGCCCGCCCAGACCATCCGCCCGGACGGTGCTGCCGGCTGACCCGGCCACTCACTGGAGGACAAAATTCCGGTTGGGGTTTGTCACGGGGTGACAAGAATCCTCGGTTCCGGAAATTGGCCGGATCTCCGGGTGTTCGATCACTTGTCCGGCCTTATTACCCACACGTAATGTCCTGCCGCCAGGGCTGGAAAAGGAGTTCGGAAATGAGGGGTGCCGTGCGCGTGAGCCGACCGCGTCCGCGTCGAGTGGTGCAGCTCGCGGGCGTCGCGGCAGCCGCGCTCCTGGCCGGGCTGCTGCCGGGCACCGACTCCGCGGCGACCGGCGCGGCCGACGGGGTGTCACTCGCGTACACCTGCCAGTTCGGCGCGGGCCAGGACCCGCAGGACATCAGCGTCGGCATCAAGCAGACCTACCCGTCGAACGGGGTGGTCGGCAAACCGATCCAGCCGGGCGACCTGACGCTCACCGTGGGCATCCCGCGGGCCGCGGTCACCGCGCTGGTCCCGGCCGAAGCCGACACCCTCGGCGGCAGCGCCGACATGAAGGCCAACGTCACGCAGGGCACCTCGCGCACCGTGGCGGTCTGGCCGGACCTGACCGCGCAGCCCACCACGGTGGCGGGCAGCGGCGACCTGGACCTGGTCTTCACCGGCAAGGTGCCCGGCGTGTCGGTGACCGCCGGGGGAGACCTGGTCTTCGCCGCCGGCGACCTGGACCTGACGCTGCACCCGCAGGCCGCGACCAGCACCCCCACCGACCCGGCCACGCCCACGCCGGACCCGTCCACCGGCGACGGCTCCGGTACGAGCGGGGCGGGTTCCGACAGCAGCGGTACCTCCGCGGACACCGCCGCCGCCACCGCGGCCGACGGCTCCGGGAGCACGACCGCCGCCGACCCCGCCGACGGCGCCGGCTCCGGCGCGCTCACCGACATCACCGGGCTGTGCGCGGCCAAGGCCAGCCAGGACATCTCGCTCGCGACGGTCACCGTGCCCGGCACCGGCGACCCGACGTCCGGCACCGGCGCTCCGACCAGCCCCACGGGAACAGCCGGTACGCCGTCCGGTTCGGCGTCGTCCTCCCCGTCCGCGGGCAGTCCGGCCGACGGCACCCGCAGCAGCATCGTCCCGCTCGACACCCCGCCGCGCTCGGGCGTGACGTCCTGCGGCGCGGCGCCGAAGGGCGAGCTGGACCCGAGCCGGCTGCCGGTTCCGCCGGCCGGCGCCATCGTGCTGCCCCCCGCAGGGTTCGTCTATCCGGATGTGATCCTGTGCGGTTACTTCACCGGCTTCTCCAACGTCAACAAGCTCAGCGGCGCGATGATCGTCAACGACCCTCGTGGGAAGCCCGGGTTGGCGACCCTCAATTCGAACCGCAGGCTGGCTCTCAACACGAGCGAGAACTACTACGAGGTCGACTCCCTTCTCGGGATCGAACTTCCCTCCTCCCATTCGACGTTCCTCAGTTTCGGGTTCGTCCCCATCACCGCCGACGTCGACTTCGTCGCCGATGGCCCGATGACCGTGGTCAGCTCCGGGTACCCGTCGCAGGGAATTCCCCAGATCACGGTCGTCGGCGGGTACCAGGATCTGCGGATCAGCAACGTGAAGGTCAACGGCGTGTCCATGCACCTCGGAGCCGGCTGCCACACCACCAGGCCGTTGAACGTCGTCCTCACCGGACGCCAGGACGAGGGACTGCCCGGGGACGACGGCAGACCGGACTACACGATCGCATCGGGCGGCCCGCTCGTGGACGACAACCTGGTCATCCCCCCGTTCACCGGCTGTGTCACGCCGGGCGGCGACAACCTGAACTCGCTCTTCACGGCGTCCCTGTCGGGACCCGGCAACACCCTCAACTTCGTCCAGGCGCCGCTGTGCTCGATGGACGGCACCACGCCCGAGAACTGCGACCAGCCCGACATCCCGCTGCCCCAGCTCCCCGTCCGCGCCGGGTCCACCAAGTGACGGCCCGCCGTACGGAGTTCGACCGTACTCACGTCCCCCACCCGTCCGTCCACCGCAACCACCCCCGGGAGGTGCAATGGGAATCGAAGTGACCGTCGAGGGTCTGACGAAGTCCTTCGGCAAACAGACCGTCTGGGAGGACGTGACGCTCACTCTGCCGGCCGGCGAGGTCAGCGTGATGCTCGGGCCCTCCGGCACCGGCAAGACCGTCTTCCTGAAGTCCGTGATCGGCCTGCTCAAACCCGAGCGCGGCCGGGTGCTGGTGAACGGCGTCGACATGGTCGGCGGCAAGGAGCGGGACATCTACGAGACCCGCAAGCTCTTCGGCCTGATGTTCCAGGACGGCGCGCTGTTCGGCTCGATGAACCTCTTCGACAACATCGCCTTCCCGCTGCGGGAGCACACCCGCAAGAAGGAGTCGGAGATCCGCCGCATCGTCATGGAGCGGATGGACATGGTCGGCCTGATCGGCTCCGAGCGGAAGCTGCCCGGCGAGATCTCCGGCGGCATGCGCAAACGCGCCGGGCTGGCCCGCGCGCTGGTGCTGGACCCGCAGATCATCCTGTGCGACGAACCGGACTCCGGGCTCGACCCGGTGCGCACCTCCTACATCTCGCAGCAGCTGATCGACCTCAACGCGCAGATCGACGCCACCATGCTGATCGTCACCCACAACCTCGACATCGCCGCGACGGTGCCGGACAACATGGGGATGCTCTTCCGGCGCCGCCTGGTCACCTTCGGCCCGCGCGAACTGCTGCTCACCAGCGACGAGCCGGTCGTACGGCAGTTCCTCGGCGGCCGCAAGGAAGGCCCGATCGGGATGGCCGAGGAGAAGGACGAGGCCACCCTCGCCCGCGAACAGCTCACCGCGGTCGACGAACTGCCGCGCCGGATCGCACCCCAGCTCGAACCGAGCCCCGGACTGCCGCCGCGCGCGGCCGTGCAGCGCCGCCGGGCGCGGGTGCTGGCGATGTGGGACGACCTGCCGCCGGCCGCCCGCGCGGCGATGAAGGCCGGTCTCGCCCCGGTCGCCGCCCCCGTACAGGAGGAGCACGCATGAGGACCGGCCCCGCCGCGGGGGTGACCGCGTGAGCGCGCCGCCGGTGCCGGGGCCGGCGCCGCGCCCGCCCGCACCCGCTCCCGCCGTACCGCGCCGCCCCTTCCCCGGCACCGGGGCGCTGCGCCAGACCGGGCAGCTGATGACGCTCGGCGCGACCACCATCAGGGACACCTTCCGGCGGCCCTTCCAGGTCCGCGAGCTGATCGAGCAGTTCTGGTTCGTGGCGAGCGTGACGATCCTGCCCGCGGCCCTGGTGTCGATCCCGTTCGGCGCGGTGATCGCGCTCCAGGTCGGCTCGCTCGCCCAGCAGTTGGGCGCGCAGTCCTTCACCGGCGGCGCGAGCGTCCTGGCGGTGATCCAGCAGGCCAGCCCGCTGATCGTGGCACTGCTGATCGCCGGTGCGGGCGGCAGCGCGATCTGCGCGGACCTCGGCTCGCGGAAGATCCGCGAGGAGCTGGACGCGATGGAGGTGATGGGCGTCTCGCCGGTGCAGCGGCTGATCGTGCCGCGGGTGCTGGCCACGATGCTCGTCGCGCTGCTGCTCAACGGCCTGGTCTCGGTGGTCGGCACCGCCGGCGGCTACTTCTTCAACGTGATCGTGCAGCACGGCACCCCCGGCGCGTACCTGTCCAGCTTCTCCGCGCTGGCCCAGCTGCCGGACCTGTACATCTCCGAGATCAAGGCGCTGATCTTCGGCTTCATCGCCGGGATCGTCGCCGCCTACCGCGGCCTGAACCCCAAGGGCGGCCCCAAGGGCGTCGGCGACGCGGTCAACCAGTCCGTGGTCATCACCTTCCTGCTGCTGTTCGTGGTGAACGTGGTGCTCACCGCGATCTACCTCCAGCTCGTGCCGCAGAAGGGAGCCTGAGCGATGGCCCTGCTCGACAAGGACGCCCCGCGGCCCGAGCCGCCCGGGCCCCCCGCGCCGCCGCCCCGCGCCCGCCGGGTGCGGCCGGGCCGCTGGCTGCGCTGGCTCGACGACACCGGCGACCACCTGCTCTTCCACATCAAGGCCGTGCTGTGGGTGCCGCGCACCCTGCGCCGCTACCTCAAGGAGGTGCAGCGGCTGCTCGCCGAGGTCGCCTTCGGCAGCGGTGGCCTGAGCGTGATCGGCGGCACCGTCGGCGTGATGATCGGCATGACGCTGGCCACCGGCACCGTCGTCGGCCTCCAGGGCTACGCGGCGATGAACGAACTGGGCACCGCGGCGTTCACCGGCTTCATCTCCGCCTACTTCAACACCCGCGAGATCGCGCCGCTGATCGCCGGGCTCGCGCTGTCCGCGACCGTCGGCGCCGGGTTCACCGCGCAGCTCGGCGCGATGCGGATCAACGAGGAGGTCGACGCGCTGGAGAGCATGGGCGTGCGCTCGATGCCGTACCTCGTCACCACCCGGATCATCGCCGGCGTGGTGGCGATCATCCCGCTCTACGGCATCGGCCTGCTCAGCAGCTACGCGGCGTCCCGGCTGGTGACCGTGTGGTTCAACGGCCAGTCGCCCGGCACCTACGACCACTACTTCAACCTCTTCCTCGCACCGGAGGACGTACTGCTGTCCATACTGAAGGTGCTGATCTTCAGCGTCGTGGTGATCCTCGCGCACTGCTACTACGGCTTCACCGCCAAGGGCGGCCCGGCCGGTGTCGGTATCGCGGTCGGCCGGTCGGTGCGCAACGCGATCGTGATCATCTCGCTCACCGACTTCTTCCTGTCGCTGGCGCTGTGGGGCGCCACCACCACCGTGCGGGTGGCGGGATGACCACCACCGACACCCGCACCCCGGGGCCGGCGCCCGCGCCGCCCGCACCCCCGGCCCGGCCGCGCCTGCGCCGCTTCGGCGGCACCGCCCGCCGGCGCACCGCGGGCATCGTCTTCCTGCTGGTGCCCGCGCTGCTGGCCTGGCTCGCGGTGGCCGTCTACGACAAGTCGTTCACGCACTCCGTGACGGTCACCGTGGAGACCGGCAGCGCCGGCAACGAGATGAACCAGGGCGCGGACGTGAAGATGCGCGGCGTCGTCGTCGGCCGGGTCACCGCCATCCACGCCGACGGCGCCGGCGCCCGGCTGACGCTCGCCATCGACCCCGGTCAGATGCGGCACATCCCGGCCGGGGTCACCGCGCAGATGCTGCCCACCACGCTCTTCGGCGAGCGGTTCGTCGCGCTGGTGCCGCCGGCCGGCGCCGCCACCGGCACGGGCACCACCGGCACCGGCGCCACGCTCGCCGCGCACGCCACCATCCCGCAGGACCGGTCGGCCGACGCCGTCGAACTCGAACAGGTCCTGGACAACGTGATGCCGCTGCTGACGGCCGTCCAGCCGCAGAAACTCGCCGCCACCCTCAACGCGGTCTCCACCGCGCTCGACGGCCGCGGCCAGGAACTCGGCACCACCCTGGTCCAGCTCGACCGCTACCTGACCAAGCTCAACCCCCAACTTCCCGCGCTCACCGACGACATCAAGCAGCTCGTGACGGTCAGCAACACCTACGACGCGGCCGCGCCCGACATCGTGCAGGCCCTCACCGACTTCACCAGAACCAGCGGCACCATCGCCGAGCAGCAGGCCAACCTCAGCACGCTGTACGGCTCGACGACCGCCACCGCCCAGGACATCACCACCTACCTGCGGCAGAACAAGCAGAACCTGATCCACCTCGCCGCCGACAGCCGCGGCACCCTCCAACTGCTCGCGAAGTACGCCCCGTCCTTCCCCTGCACCCTGCGCACCCTCGCGGACTTCGTGCCCGAGATGGACAAGGCGCTCGGCAAGGGCACCGACGAACCCGGCCTGCACGTCGACGTCACCGCTGTCGCCTCCCGCGGCAAGTACGTCGCCGGCAAGGACACTCCGGTGTACGACGCGAGCGGCGACCCGCAGTGCTACCCGGTCCCGTACACCGGCCGCGGCACCACCCCGGTCGCCAACTCGCCGCAGGAGAACGAGCTGGTCAACGAGTTGCTCGCGCCCAGCATGGACACCTCGCCCACGAAGCTGCCGGACTGGAGCAGCCTGCTGACCGGACCGGTCTACCGCGGGGCGGAGGTGACGGTGAAGTGAACCGCCGCAGCCTGACCGGACCGATCGTCAAGTCGCTGATCTTCATCCTGGTCACCGCGTTCGCCACCACGGTGCTCGCGGTGAGCATCGCCGGCGCCGGCGTCGGCAGCACCTCCGGCTACAACGCCGAGTTCACCGACACCACCGGGCTCAACAAGGGCGACAGCGTCCGCATCGCCGGGGTCAAGGTCGGCCAGGTCGACTCGATCAAGGTGGTCCGGCACCGGATCGCCGAAGTGCACTTCTCCGTCCGCAAGGACCGCACCCTGCCCGCCTCGGCGACCGCCACCATCAAGTACCTCAACCTCGTCGGCCAGCGCTACATCGACCTGGAGCAGGGCAGCGGCCCGGTCGGCGCCGGCCTGCACCCCGGCGGCACCATCCCACTCAGCCACACCAAGCCCGCGCTCGACCTCACCGAACTCTTCAACGGCTTCCAGCCGCTCTTCGAGGGGCTCTCCCCGAAGGACGTCAACCAGCTGTCCGGGGAGATCGTGCAGGTCCTCCAGGGCGAGGGCGGCACCGTGGACAGCCTGATCGGCAACATCGGCACGCTGACCACCACGCTCGCCGCGAAGGACCAGGTGATCGGCCAGGTGATCGACAACCTCAACTCGGTGCTGACCACCGTCAACACCCGCGAGGCCGGCTTCAACGACCTGATCACCTCGCTCCAGCAGCTCGTCACCGGCTTCTCCGCCGACCGCAAGCCGATCGGCCAGTCCATCACCGCCATCTCCCAACTCACCACCAGCACCGCCGGTCTGCTCCAGGACGGCCGGCAGCCGCTGAAGAACTCCATCGCCCAGCTCAACCGGGTCTCCACCAACCTCGGCGACAACACACCCCAGTTGCAGCAGTTCCTCACCACCACCCCCGGCAAGCTCCAGACCATCGGCCGGCTCGCCTCCTACGGCTCCTGGCTCAACCTCTACCTGTGCCAGGCCACCGTGCACGGCGTGACCACCTCCGACGGCAGCACCCCGCCCACCGGGATAGCGATCACCGAATCGAGGTGCCGGCCATGAGGCTGCGAGCCCCCGCGCTGCGCCTGCGCGACCCCGCCCGGCGCGGCCCGCTCTTCCGGCCGCTGCGCGAACGCAACCAGGTCGCGGTCGGCATCGTCGGCCTGCTGGTGCTGGCCCTGCTCAGCCTGGTCGCCTACAACGCCGACGCGCTGCCGCTGATCGGCGGCGGCACCACCTACTCCGCGTACTTCACCGAAGCCGCCGGCATCAAGAGCGGCAACGAGGTACGGGTGGCCGGCGTCAAGGTCGGCAAGGTCACCCACGTCGGGCTGGACGGCGCCCAGGTCAAGGTCACCTTCCGGGTCCGGCACACCTGGATCGGCAACGCCAGCACCGCCGCCATCGCCATCAAGACGCTGCTCGGCGAGAAGTACCTCGCGCTGGACCCGCTCGGCAACGCCAAGCAGAACCCCGGCGACACCATCCCCAAGTCCCGCACCACCTCACCGTACGACGTCACGCAGGCGTTCAACGGCCTCGGGCAGACCTTCGACGCGATCGACACCAAGCAGCTCGCCGCCAGCTTCCAGGCGATCGCGGACACCTTCAAGGACACCCCGGACTCCGTGCGCACCGCCGCGACCGGCCTGTCGTCGCTGTCCAAGACCATCTCCAGCCGCGACGCCCAACTCGCCTCCCTGCTCAGCGGCAGCAAGCAGCTCACCAAGACCCTCTCCGACCAGAACAGCCGCTTCCAGCAGCTGATCTCCGACGGCAACCTGCTCCTCGGCGAGGTCGAGAAGCGGCGGACCGCCATCCACTCCCTGCTCACCGGCACCCAGTCCCTGGGCACCCAGCTCAACGGCCTGGTCACCGACAACACCCAGCAGCTCGCCCCCACCCTCGACGCCCTCGACCGCGTCACCGGGGTGCTGCTCGCCAACCAGGCCAGCCTCGACAAGGTGCTGGCCCTGGCCGGCCCCTACTACCAGGTGGTCGGCAACACCCTCGGCAACGGCCGCTGGTTCGACAGCTACCTGTGCGGCCTGGTGCCCAAGAACTACCTGCCCAGCGGCACCCAGCCGACCACCGGCTGCATGCCGCCCAAGGCGACCGGAGGAGCGTCGTGACCCTCTTCCCGCGGCGGCTGCGCCGCACCACCCCCCGGCCGCCGCGCACCGGCCGCCGGCTGCGGGTACCGCTGCGCGCCCTGTCCGTGCTGGTCGTACTGGCGATCGTCGCCGCCGGGGCCGTCACCGCCGGGTTCGTCGCCTTCGGCGGGCCGTCCGGCAAGCACGTCACCGCGTACTTCGACCGCACCGTCGGCGTCTACGCCGGCTCCGACCTGCGCATCCTCGGGGTGAAGGTCGGCACGGTGGAGTCGGTGAAGCCGCAGGGCAAGCAGGTGAAGGTGACCCTGCGGCTGGACCACGGCATCAAGGTGCCCGCCAAGGCCGGGGCCGTGGTCGTCGCGCCCAGCGTGGTCGCCGACCGCTACGTCCAGCTCACCCCGGCGTACACCGGCGGCGCCCAACTGCCCGACCACGGCGTCATCCCGGCCAGCCGCACCACCACCCCGGTCGAGATCGACCAGCTCTACGCCTCCGTCACCCAGCTCAGCAAGGCGCTGGGCCCCGACGGCGCCAACACCGACGGCGCCCTGTCCGACCTGCTCGACGTCGGGGCGCAGAACCTCAAGGGCAACGGCAAGGACATCGGCGACAGCATCGACCAGCTCGGCCAGGCCACCAAGACCCTCAACGGCCACAGCGGCGACCTGTACGCGACCCTCGCCTACCTCCAGTCCTTCACCACGATGCTCAAGAACAACGACGGCAAGGTGAAGACCGCCACCGACCAGCTCTCCACGGTCAGCGGCTTCCTCGCCGACGACAAGGAGGACCTGGGCGGCGCGCTCCAGCAGCTGTCCACCGCGCTCGGCTCGGTGAAGACCTTCATCCAGGACAACCGCAGCCGGCTCAAGGCCAGCATCGACAAGCTCACCCCGATCACCCAGACCCTCGTCGACCAGCGCGCCTCGCTCGCCGAACTCCTCGACGACGCGCCGCTGGCCGCCGACAACCTGCTCAACACGTACAACCCGGCGACCGGCACCCTCGACGGCCGGGCCGACATCAACGAGCTGAGCATGGGCGGCAGCGTGGACCCGACCGACACCGGCGCGTCCGCGGTCAAGCGGAACACGACGACCACCACCGGTACGGCGAGCACCACCGGCACGACGTCCGGTACGGCCGCCGACGACGCGGTGCCGCTGCCCCTGCCGCCGGTCGGCACCGTCTACGGCAGCGACACCACGACCGGCGGCACGGCCGGTTCCTCCGGTTCACCGGGTTCCACCGGCTCCGCCGGTTCCGCCGGCAAGGGGGCGGCGAAGTGAACGCACGCCACGCGGCCGCCGCCGCCCTGCTCACCGCCGCCGCCCTCACCCTGACCGGCTGCTCCTTCACCAACGTGCAGAACATGCCGCTGCCCGGCGGCGCCGACGTCGGCAGCCACCCCTACACCGTCAAGGCCCGCTTCGCCGACGTGCTGGACCTGGTGCCGCAGGCGTCGGTGCGGGTCAACGACGTCGCCGTGGGCCGCGTCACCAAGATCTCGCTGGCGCACGGCAGTTGGTCGGCGGTCGTGACGATGCAGCTCAACGGCAAGGTCAAGCTCCCGGCGAACGCCTACGCCCAGCTGGAGCAGTCCAGCCTGCTCGGCGAGAAGTACATCGAACTCACCGCCCCGCCCAGCACCGAGACCTCCACCGGACGGCTGGAGTCCGGCGACACCATCCCCGCCTCGCACACCAACCGCAACCCCGAGGTCGAAGAGGTCTTCGGCGCGCTCTCCCTGGTGCTCAACGGCGGCGGCATCCAGCAGATCCACACCATCAGCACCGAGCTGAACAAGGCGCTGGGCGGCAACGAACCCGCGGTGCGCGACATGCTCACCCAGGTCGACACGCTCGTCTCCGACCTGAACGCCCACAAGAAGGACATCACCGACGCCCTCGACAGCGTCAACAAGCTCTCCGCGACGCTCGCCACCCGCGACCAGAAGATCGGCACCATCCTCACCTCCCTGAGCCCCGGCCTGAAGGTGCTGGAGCAGCAGCGCGGCTCGCTGGTCACCATGCTCCGCTCGCTCGACACCCTCTCCGGGGTCGCCACCGACACCGTCAACCGGAGCAAGGACGACATCGTCGCCGACCTCAGATCGCTGGCCCCCACCCTCCAGCGGCTCGCCGACGCCGGCGACGACCTGCCCGACTCCCTCCAGGTGCTGCTGACCTACCCGTTCACCGACGAGGTGCTCAACGGCGTCAAGGGCGACTACCTCAACGTCTACCTCGACCTCACCGCGAGCGCCGGCACCCAGCTCATCCCCGAACTCCAGGCGGGCGACAGCGACTACCCCGGCCTGGTGGCCACCTCCTCCGCGAAGAAGTCCGGCACCTCCGCGAAGGACCTGCCGCTGCCCCTGCCCTCGGTGACCGGCTCGGCGTCCACCTCCTCCGCGCCCGCCACTTCCTCCTCGCCGTCCCCGCCGTCCCCGCCCTCCTCCTCGTCGGCCACCACCCCGGGGAGCAACTGATGCTGACCCGCGCCACCCTCGCCAAGAACCTCGCCTTCCTGATCGTCGCGGTCCTCGTGATCGGCTTCGTCGGCGTCCGCTACGCCGACCTCGGCCGCTACGTGGGCCTGCGCGGCTACTACACGGTGGACGTCCAACTCCCGCAGACCGGCGGCCTGTTCGAGCACTCCGACGTCACCTACCGGGGCGTGTCGGTCGGCCGGGTCGGCCCGATCCGGCTCACCGCCGACGGCGTGCGGGCCGAACTGCGGATCAACAACTCCGCCCCCCGCATCCCCGCCCGGCTCACCGCGGTCGTCGCCAACCTGTCCGCAGTCGGCGAGCAGTACATCGACCTGCAACCCGCCACCGACAACGGGCCCTACCTGCACGGCGGTTCGACCATCGTGCAGGCCAGCACCAAGGTGCCCGCGCCGGTCACCAACCTGCTCACCAGCGTCAACGACCTCACCAAGTCCGTGCCGCTGGACGCCCTGCACACCGACGTCGACGAACTCGGCCTCGCCTTCAGCGGCCAGGGCGACAACCTCCAGTCCCTGCTGGACACCAGCAGCGAGTTCCTGACCGCCGCCGACGAGAACCTGCCCACCGACACCAAGTTGATCGACGACGGGCAGACGGTGCTGCACACCCAGGTCGACGAGTCCGACGCGATCAGGAACTTCGCCACCAGCGCCAACCAGCTCGCCAAGCAGCTCGACGACTCCGACACCGACCTGCGCCGGCTCATCGCCGCCGCCCCCGGCGCCGCGACCCAGGTCAGCGCGCTGCTGCGGGACGTCGGCCCCAACCTCAGCGTGGTGCTGGCCAACCTGCTGACCACCTCCGATGTCGCGGTCACCCGGCAGAACGGCATCCAGGAGTTCCTGGTGAAGATGCCCGCCGTGGCCGCCGCCGGCTCCTCGGCGGTCAAGGACGGCAAGCTCGACTTCGGTATGGCGGTCACCTTCTTCTCGCCGCTGCCGTGCACCTCCGGGTACGGGAGCACCACCTACCGCAACGGCCTGGACACCAGCCCGCCGACGACCGCCTTCAACACCGCGGCCACCTGCACCGCGCCCGCCTCCTCCGGCACCGACGTACGCGGCTCCGCGCACGCGCCCAGCGGCGGGGGAGTGCCGAGCCCGGCGCAGCCCGGCTCCGTCCTGCCGACGACCACCTCCACGACCACCTCCGCGACCACCTCCGTGAGCGCCGCCACCACCACCGCGGCTTCGGCGCTGCCCGGCGCCCTCGCGCTGCCCGCGCTGCCCGCCGCCGGGCCCACCACCATGGCGGGCCTGCTCGGACTGGAGGACCACTGATGAGCGGGACGACGAAGAGCCCGAAGGCGGCGGAGCCCGAGCCCGAGGACGTGGCGGAGCCGGCTGATCCGGATGGTGCGGCCGAGCCGGACCCCGCGCCCCAGGGCCGTACGCCCGCGCGCGGCCGTACCGCACGCGCCGCCCGGGCGCTGCGGGCCCGGCGCACCGCGGTCGCCTGGGCCGCCGCCCTCACCGTCGCGCTGCTGCTGGCCGGCTACTCCGCCTGGTCCTACGCCGACACCCGCGGCGACGGCGCGCTGTCGTACGGCAAGGCGCGCGACGCCGCATTGGCCGCGGGCACGCGCGGGGTAGCCCGGCTCAACACCGTGGACGCCGCCCACGTCGCCCGGGACCTCGACGACTGGCTCGGCGTGACCACCGGCCCGCTGCACGCCCAGCTCACCCGCACCCACGCGTCCGACACCGCGACGATGAAGGCGGCCGCCACCTCCACCCGCGGCACCGTCACGGACGCGGCCGTCACCGAGCTGGACACCCGCGCGGGCACCGCGCAGCTCATCGTCACCGTGCAGGTCCGGCTCACCCCCGCGGCCGGCACGGCCACCACCGACCGCAAACGCTTCGAAGCCAACCTGTCCCGTACGGACGGCACCTGGAAACTCGCCGCGCTCACCGCGGTCCCGATCGGTGCGAGCTGAGGGCGAGGGACAACGAGATGACGACCATCGACAACACCGAGCAGGTCCTCGCGGACACGGACGCGGACACCGACGCGGACGCTGACGCCGGGGCGGACACCGAACCCGCGGCTGCGACCGAGCCCGAGCCGCCCGAGTCCGAAGCCGAGCCCGTGGACGCCGGCGTGCCGGGAGGACGGCTCCGGGGGCTCCGGGGGCTGCTGGGGCGCACGCGGGCGTACGGGTGGCGGCGCATCGTTGGGGCCGCGGTGGTCGCCGCCTTGCTGCTCGGCTCCGGCGGGTTGCTCTACGCCGCCCAGGACCTCAAGGACCCGGCGGCCACCCGCAACCGCGCGCTCACCGACACGGCCACCACCGACCAGGCGATCGGCGACGTCAGCAGCGCGCTGAGCCAGATCTTCGCGTACACGCCCGACGGCACCGACGCCACCGAGCAGGCCGCGCGCAGCGTCCTCGCCGGCGCCGCGGCCACCCAGTACCAGGCGCTGTTCGCGCAGATCAAGCAGAACGTCGCCGCCCAGCAACTCACCCTCACCACCAGGGTCGTACGGGCCGGTGTGGTCAGCCTCACCGGCGACCGCGCCCGGCTGCTGGTCTTCCTCGACCAGACCGCGCAGCGCGCGGGTTCCACCGCCACCAGTGCCGCCGCCCAACTCTCGGTCACCGCCGAGCAGATCAACGGCCACTGGCGGATCACCGCACTCAAGGCCCGCTAGGGGAGAGGCAGATGCCACGTATGCGTTTCGGCTCGCGCCCACCGCGCAAGGACGACCCCCGGGCCGCCGAGGCCCCTGCCGAGGTCTCCACGAAGGCCCCCGCGGAGACCGACGAGGAAGCGGCGCCCGCGCCGAAGGACACCCGGCCCGCGCCGACCGGGCGGCGGCCCGTCCTCGGCGTGGCGGTCGCCCTCGTGGCGGCCGCGGCCGTCGCGGCGGCGTGGACCGGCTGGTCGTGGTACTCCGCCGCCCATGACGACGACGCGGCGTTCGCGCGCAGCCGGGACACCGTACTGGCGGCGGGCGAGCAGGCGGTGCAGAACCTGAACACGCTCGACCACGCCCATGTCGCGGCCGGGCTCGCGGTGTGGGAGCAGAGCACCACCGGCGACCTGCACGACGAACTCGTCCAGGGCCGCAGCGCCTTCGAGAAGCAGGTGCAGCAGGCGCAGACGGTCAGCACCGCGAAGGTGCTCAGCGGCGCGGTCACCGACCTCGACGACCGTACGGGGAAGGCGGACGTGATGGTCGCGCTCCAGATCACCGTGCAGGCGCCCAAGGCGAAGCCGGCGGTGAAGGAGAGCCGGCTGCTCGGCGAGATGACCCGCACCGCGGCCGGGTGGAAGCTCAGCGCGCTCGGCGACGCGCCGCTGGGCGACAGCGCGGCCACCTCGACGGACACCGCCCCCGCGACCGCCACCCCCACCCCCACGACGACCGCCGGCCACTGACCCCGCACCGGCGCGCCGCCCGCGCCCCCGCACAGCCGCACCGCCCGCGCCCCGCACCGCAGCAGCGCCGTATGCCGCACGCCGTACGTTCGTACGCGAGAGGACCGCAGCCCATGTCGACCACCACCCGCCACCTCATCAACCGGCAGCGCAGACTCGCCGCGGTGGGCGCGCGCACCGTCGTACGGCCGGCCCCCGACCGTACGGCCGGTCCCGCCGCCGACCCTTCCGCCGACCCGGCGGCTCCCGCCGCGCCGGAACCGGCCGCCCTACCCGCGGTGGACGAGGACACGGACCCGGAAGCGGACGGCAGCGGTGACGCCGTCGGGCCGTCCCGGACCCGCCTCGCGCGGCGGCCCGGCCGCTTCCCGCTCGCCGTCGCGCTGCTGGCGGCACTGACGGTGCTGCTCGGCGGTTTCGCGGCCTGGGCGGCCGGCAAGGCGTCCGCGCTGCACGACGACGCGGCCACCGCCAACACCGCGCTCACCGACAACGCCCGCACCGCCGAGGTCAAGGGCCAGATCGCCCAGGACGTGAACTCGGTCTTCTCCTACGACTACAGCAACACCGCCCGCACCGACGCCGCCGCGAAGAAGGTGCTCACCGGCAAGGCCGTCCAGCAGTACGCCACGATGATCGCGCAGGTGAAGGCGGCCGCCCCCAAGCAGAAGCTGGTGCTGACCACCACGGTCACCGCCACCGGCGTGGAGATGATCAGCGGCGACCGGGCCCGCGTGCTGGTCTACGCCGACCAGTCCAACACCTCCACCGCCAAGGGCGCGAACGCCGGAAGCGCCTACTCCGCCGCCATGCTCGCGGTCGACGCGGTGCGCCAGGCGGGCAGCTGGAAGATCTCCGCCATCGACACCTTCGGCTGAGCGGCCGGGCCGCAGCCCGGACGGGGTGCGGCGCCCGCCCCGCCCGGGGTGCACCATGGAGGAGCGGCGCGCGCAACGCGTGCGAAACGGTGTGGTGCAATGCTCCTGATCCCCCGGTATGGCGACGGCGGGGGAGCGGTGCTGAGCGGCGAGGATGGAAGCATATGGACAAGCAGCAGGAGTTCGTTCTCCGCACCCTGGAGGAGCGGGACATCCGCTTCGTACGGCTGTGGTTCACCGACGTGCTCGGCTACCTGAAGTCGGTCGCCGTCGCGCCCGCCGAACTGGAGCAGGCGTTCGACGAGGGCATGGGCTTCGACGGCTCCGCGATCGAGGGCTTCGCCCGGGTGTACGAGTCCGACATGATCGCCAAGCCGGACCCGAGTACCTTCCAGATCCTGCCCTGGCGCGCGGAGGCACCCGGCACCGCCCGGATGTTCTGCGACATCCTGATGCCCGACGGCTCCCCGTCGTACGCCGACCCGCGCTACGTCCTCAAGCGCGTGCTGGCCAAGACCTCCGACCTCGGCTTCACCTTCTACACCCACCCCGAGATCGAGTTCTTCCTGCTCAAGGAGCGCCCGCTGGACGGCACCCGGCCGACGCCCGCGGACAACTCCGGCTACTTCGACCACACTCCGCAGAACGTCGGCATGGACTTCCGCCGCCAGGCCATCACGATGCTGGAGTCGATGGGCATCTCGGTGGAGTTCTCGCACCACGAAGGCGCCCCCGGCCAGCAGGAGATCGACCTGCGCTACGCCGACGCGCTGTCCACCGCGGACAACGTGATGACCTTCCGGCTGGTGATGAAGCAGGTCGCCCTGGAGCAGGGCGTGCACGCCACCTTCATGCCCAAGCCGTTCTCGGAGTACCCCGGCTCCGGCATGCACACCCACCTCTCGCTCTTCGAGGGCGACCGCAACGCGTTCTACGAGTCCGGTGCGGAGTTCCAGCTCTCCAAGGTGGGTCGCTCCTTCATCGCGGGCCTGCTGCGGCACGCCGCGGAGACCGCCGCGGTCACCAACCAGTGGGTCAACTCCTACAAGCGGATCTGGGGCGGCTCCCAGCGCACCGCGGGCGCCGGCGGCGAGGCCCCCTCGTACATCTGCTGGGGCCACAACAACCGCTCCGCGCTCATCCGGGTGCCCATGTACAAGCCCGGGAAGACCGGCTCCACCCGGGTCGAGGTCCGCTCGCTGGACGCCGGCGCCAACCCCTACCTGTCCTACGCCGTCCTGCTCGCCGCGGGCATGAAGGGCATCCAGGAGGGCTACGAACTGCCCGCCGGCGCCGACGACGACGTGTGGGCCCTCAGCGACTCCGAGCGCCGCGCCCTCGGCATCGAACCGCTCCCCCAGAACCTCGGCGAGGCCATCTCCCTGATGGAGCGCAGCGAACTCGTCGCCGAGACCCTCGGCGAGCATGTCTTCGACTTCTTCCTGCGCAACAAGAAGCAGGAGTGGGAGGAGTACCGCTCCGAGGTCACCGCCTTCGAGCTGCGCAAGAACCTCCCGAACCTGTAAGCGCGGGTCATCCGGGGCATCGGCACGCACGTGCGGTGGGCCCGGCGGGATCGTCCGCCGGGGCCACCGCGGTTCGGCGAGGACCGCTTGGCTGCCGCCTGCCGGGGCGGAGGGGTCAGCGGACGCGCCCGGGGGACTCCTCCTCCTCGTCGGACTCCTCACCGGGTACGTGCACGTCGCGGACGTTGACGTTGACCTCGACGACCTCCAGGCCCGTCATGAGCTCGACGGCGCTGGTGACGCTGCCCCGGATGTCGGAGGCGGTCTCGGCGATATGGGTGCCGTAGAGGACGACGACATCGAGGTCGATCGCGGCCTGTTCCTCGCCGACCTCGACCTTGACGCCGCGGGTATGCGCGTCGGAGCGGGCGACCCGGTCGCGGACCGCCCCCACCGCGCGGGTGGCGCCGCCGCCCATCGCGTGGACCCCTTCGACCTCCCGGGTGGCGATCCCGGCGATCGTGGCCACCACCGAGTCAGCGATCGTGGTCCGCCCGGCGGTCTCCTTGTGGCGGCCGGGACCGGTCTTGGCAGAGTTCTCCGCGGTTGTCATGGGGCAAGCCCCTTCTCTCTCGACTGCCCGCCGGCGAAACGCGGGCTCTCCTACCACTGTGAACCCGCCCCGGCACCCGTGCCACTCCGATGCAGTAGCGCCCCACCCGCGCCACACTGGGGGGATGGGCGCCCGCACGGTCTGGTACGTCTCCTACGGCTCCAACACGCACCTGGCGCGGCTGCACCGGTACCTGGCCGGGGGCCGCCCGGCCGGCGGCGCGCGGGAGTACCCGGGGTGCCGGGACACCACGCCCCCGGCCCGGTCGGTGCCGTGGGAACTGCCCGGCACGATGTACTTCGCCACGCACTCCCCGGTGTGGGGCGGCGGCCGCGCCTTCTACGACCCGGCCGCGCCCGGCCGCGTGCTGGCCCGCGCGCACCTGGTCACGGTGGGCCAGTTCTCGGACATCGCCGCGCAGGAGATGTACGCCGCGCCCGGCCGCGACCTGGACCTGACGCGGGTGCTGGCCACCGGCCGCGACCGGCTGGGCCCGGGCCGCTACGAGACGCTGGTGCGGGCCGGTTCGCTGGACGGCGTACCGCTGCTGACGTTCACCGCGCCCTGGGCGATGGCCGAGGTGCCCTGGACGGTGCCGTCGGCGGCCTACCTCGACCACCTCGCGGCGGGCCTGCGCGAGGCGGGCGGCTGGCGGGACGCGGACATCGCGCACTACCTCGCGGGGCGCCCGGGCGCGGCCGGGCACTGGACCGTACGGGACGGCGCGCTGGTGCCGGGCGGCCCCGACCGTACGCCGGGCGAACCGGAACGTACGCCGGGCGGCCCTGACCGTACACAGGCCGCCCCTGACCGTATGCAGGGCGAACCGGACCGTACGCCGTGGCCCCGTACGCCCGGCGCCCCGACCCGTACGCCCGGCGCGGCCGGACCGCAGGCCCCGCCGGGCGCCGCGGACCGGCCGGACGGCTAGGCTCGTCACGGCGGCCGGCGCAGGTCGGCCGCCCGTCATGTGCCGCAGCGCGGCGAACCGCGGTGACCCCGGGAGGGCCGATGCAGGGTCGACGCAGCAGTACGTTCTCCCGTCTGCTGCGGCACGGGTTCACCGATGCCGCGGCCGCCGAGCGGCTGCTGCAGGACGACGCCCTCGCGGGCGTCCGCGGCGACCCGGTGCTCCTCGAAGCGCTCGGCGCCACCGCCGACCCCGACCAGGCGCTGCTCGGCCTGGTCCGGCTCGCCGAGGCGCTCGACCCGGGCGAGCGCCACACCCTGCTGGACACCGTCACCAGCGCCAAGCCCCTGCGCGACCGCCTGCTGGGCGTGATGGGCGCCTCCGAGGCGCTTTGCGACCACCTCGCCCGCCACCCCGCGGACTGGCACGCCCTGGTGACGTACGAGGCACGCGATCTGCACCCGGGCGTCGAGGAGTTCGAGGAGCTGCTCGCCGCCGCCCGCACCGCCGACGCGCTGCGCGCGGCCTACCGGCGGTGCCTGCTCGGCATAGCGGCCAGGGACGTGTGCGGCACCAACGACCTGGTGCGCACCGCGGCCGAACTCGCCGACCTCGCCACCGCCACGCTGCGCGCCGCCCTGGCGATCGCCGCCGCCGAACTGCCGCAGGACGCGGCCGCCTGCCGGCTCGCCGTGATCGGGATGGGCAAGTGCGGCGGCCACGAGCTGAACTACGTCTCCGACGTGGACGTCATCTTCGTCGCCGAACCGGCCGAGGCAGCCGCGGCCACCGCAGACGGCGACGGAGAGGGCGGGGGTGGTGGCGGGGGCAGCGACACCGCGGCGCTGCGGTCCGCGACCCGGCTCGCGGTGCGCATGATGGGCGTCTGCTCCGACACCACCGCCGAGGGCACCATCTGGCCGGTGGACCCGAACCTGCGCCCGGAGGGCAAGAACGGCCCGCTGGTGCGCACCCTCAGCAGCCACCTCGCCTACTACCGGCGGTGGGCCAAGACCTGGGAGTTCCAGGCACTGCTGAAGGCCCGCCCGGTCGCCGGGGACGCCGCGCTCGGCGCCGCGTACGTCGACGCGATCCGCCCGATGGTCTGGCAGGCCGCCGAACGCGACAACTTCGTCACCGACGTGCAGGAGATGCGCCGCCGGGTGGTCGACACCATCCCGGCCGCACAGGTCGAACGGGAGCTGAAACTGGGCCCCGGCGGCCTGCGCGACGTGGAGTTCGCGGTGCAGCTGCTGCAACTCGTGCACGGCCGCACCGACGCGAGCCTGCGCAGCCCCACCACCCTGACCGCGCTGGCGGAGCTGGCCGCCGGCGGCTACGTCGGCCGCGCCGACGCCGCCTCCCTGGACGCCGCCTACCGCTTCCTGCGGCTGATGGAACACCGCATCCAGCTCCAGAAGATGCGCCGCACCCACCTGGTGCCCGACGACGAGGCCGGACTGCGCCGGCTCGGGCGGGGCCTGGGCTTCCGGGTCGAACCCGTGCAGTCCCTGGACCGGGAGTGGAAGCGGCACGCCCGCGAGGTGCGGCGGTTGCACGAGAAGCTCTTCTACCGCCCGCTGCTGGACGCCGTCGCCCAACTCGACCGCGAAGAGACCCGGTTGAGCACCGAAGCGGCCAGGACCCGGCTGCTGGCCCTCGGTTACGCCGACCCGGTCGCGGCCATGCGCCACCTGGAGGCCCTGGCCAGCGGGGTCAGCCGCAAGGCCGCCATCCAGCGCACCCTGCTGCCGGTGCTGCTCGGCTGGTTCGCGGACTCCGCCGACCCCGACGCCGGACTGCTCGGCTTCCGCAAGGTCTCCGACGCGCTCGGCAAGACCCCGTGGTACCTGCGGCTGCTGCGCGACGAGGGCGCCGCCGCCCAGCGGCTGGCCCGGGTGCTGTCCTCCGGCCGGCTCGCCCCCGACCTGCTGATGCGCGCCCCGGAGGCCGTCGCGCTGCTCGGCTCCCGCGACGGCCTGGCCCCCCGCGACCACCAGGCCCTGGAACAGGAGGTATTGGCCGCCGTCGGCCGCGCCGACACCCCCGAGCAGGCCATCGCCGCCGTCCGCGGCGTGCGCCGCCGCGAGCTGTTCCGCACCGCGGCCGGCGACCTCATCGACACCTACGGCGACGACGAGGAGTCCGACGGCCCGCTCGACCCGGCCGTCCTCGTCGACCGGGTCGGCACCGCCGTGTACGGGCTCACCTCGGCCACCGTCGCGGGCGCGCTGCGCGCCGCGGTCAACGCCGTCACCGGCGGCGACGCCCACCCGCTGCCCACCCGCGTCGCGGTGATCGGCATGGGCCGCTTCGGCGGCCGCGAACTCAGCTACGGCTCCGACGCCGACGTGCTGTTCGTGCACGAACCCCGCGAGGGCGCCGACAGCACCGACGCCAACCGCGCCGCGCTCGCCGTCGCCAACGAACTGCGCCGCCTGCTCCAGATCCCCACCGCCGACCCGCCGCTGCTGATCGACGCCGACCTGCGCCCGGAGGGCAAGTCCGGGCCGCTGTCGCGCAGCCTCGCCTCCTACGAGGCGTACTACCGGCGCTGGTCGCTGGGGTGGGAGAGCCAGGCGCTGCTGCGGGCCCTGCCGGTCGCCGGGGACGCGGAGCTGGGCGAGCGGTTCATCGCCCTGATCGACCCGCTGCGCTACCCCGCCGACGGCCTCGACGACGAGGCGGTGCGGGAGATCCGCCGGCTCAAGGCGCGGATGGAGGGCGAGCGGATACCGCGCGGCGCCGACCGCACCACCCACGCCAAGCTCGGCCGCGGCGGGCTGTCCGACGTGGAGTGGACCGTACAGCTGCTCCAGCTCCAGCACGGCGCGCGGCTGCCGTCGCTGCGCACCACCGGCACCCGGTCCGCGCTGGCCGCCGCGTGCGCCGAGGACCTGATCGGCGCGGAGGACGCCCGCATCCTGGACGAGGCGTGGGTGCTGGCCACCCGGGTGCGCAACGCGGTGATGCTGGTCCGCGGCCGCCCCGGCGACACCTTCCCCGGCGACGGTCGCGAACTGGCCGCGGTGGCCCGCTACCTCGGCTACCCGGTCGGGCACGTCGGCGACATGCTGGAGGAGTACCGCCGCCGCACCCGCCGGGCCCGCGCGGTGGTGGACCGGCTGTTCTACGAGGCGTGAGGCGCTGGTCCACCAGGAGCGTGCCGCCGGCCTACGAGGTGGGCGCCGGCCGGTACGCCCACCGACCGTACAGCAGCCACACCAGCCCGTAGCCGGCGCCGAGGCAGACCACGCCGCCGACCGCGTCCAGCCAGAAGTGGTTGCCGGTGGCGATGATGACGGTAAGGGTGAACACCGGGTACAGCAGCGCCACCACCCGCACCCACCTGCGCCGGGCCAGCGTGAAGACGGTCACGCCGCACCACAGCGACCAGCCGATGTGCATCGACGGCATGGCGGCGTACTGGTTCGACACGTGGGCCAGGCTGCCCTGGGAGAGCGAGCCCCAGGTGTCGTGCACGGCCACCGTGTCGATGAAGCCGCCGCCCGGCAGCAGCCGCGGCGGGGCCAGCGGATAGGCCCAGAAGCCGATCAGCGCCAGCCAGGTGGTCGCGAACAGCACCAGCCGGGGCGGCGCGTAGCGGTCGGGATGGGCGACGTACAGCCACACCAGCACACCGATGGTGATGACGAAGTGCAGGGAGGCGTAGTAGTAGTTCATCCCCACGATCAGCCATGTCACCGAGTCCAGCGCGTGGTTGACGCTGTGCTCGACGCCCAGGCCGAGATGGCGCTCGAAGTCCCACACGCCGTGGGCGTGGCGCAGCGCGGTGGTGCGCTGGGCGGGCACCGCGTTGCGGATCAGCGAGTAGAGCCAGTAGCTGACACCGATCAGCACCAGTTCGAACCAGAGCCGGGGCCGGCGCGGGGTGCGCAGCCGGGTCAGCAGCGCGCCGGGCGACCAGCCCGGTCCGGGGGCCCGGGAGGCGCCGCCCGTGTCCGGCCCGGAAGAATCCGGCCCGGAAGCGTCCGGTCCCGAAGCGCCCTGCCCGGTACGTGCGGTGCCTGCGCGGTCCGCTCCGGCGGCGCCGGCCCCGGCGGTGTCGACGTGGTCGGCACGGCGGGCCTTCGGCGACTTGGCGGTGTCGGCGGTCGGTTCCCCCATGGGACACCAGTCTGCCAGACCGGCCCGGTCAAACAGGTGCCAGGCCCGCTGAACCGGACATCGCGTGTCGGTGTCCGGCCGGGCCGTCAGCCGGCCGACGGCGCCCCGCGGTCGGCCGGACCGGCGGCGGTCGAACCGCGGACCACCAGCTCGGGCATGAAGACGAACTCGCTGTGCGGGGGCGGGTTGTCGCCGATCTCCTCCAGCAGCGCGTTGACCGCCGCCTGGCACATGGCGGGGACCGGCTGCCTGATCGTCGTCAGCGGCGGGTCGGTGAAGGCGATCAGCGGGGAGTCGTCGAAGCCGACCACCGAGATGTCGCCCGGCACCGCGTGCCCGAGCTGCCGGGCCGCGCGGATCGCGCCGAGCGCCATCATGTCCGAGGCGCAGACGATCGCCGTGCAGCCGGCGGCTATCAGCGCGCCAGCCGCCGCCTGCCCGCCCTCCAGCGTGTACAGCGAGTGCTGCACCAGCGCCTCGGCGTCGTCGTGCGACAGCCCCAGCACCTCGCCCATGGCCGCGAGGAAGCCCTCGATCTTCCGCTGCACCGGCACGAACCGCTTCTGCCCGACGGCCAGCCCGATCCTGCGGTGCCCGAGCGCGGCGAGGTGGGTGACGGCCAGCCCCACCGCTGCTCGGTCGTCCACCGACACAGACGGCGCGTCGATCTTGTCGGAGTAGCCGTTGATCAGCACGAACGGCACGCCCTGGCCCTGGAGCCGGGCGTACCGCTCGGTGTCGGCGGTGGAGTCGGCGTGCAGGCCCGAGGCGAAGATGATGCCGGCCACGCCGCGTTCGACGAGCATCTCCACCAGCTCGTCCTCGGTGGAGCCGCCCGGCGTCTGGGTGGCCAGCACCGGGGTGTAGCCCTGCCGGGTCAGCGCCTGGCCGATGACCTGCGCCATCGCCGGGAAGATCGGGTTCCCCAACTCCGGGGTGATCAGCCCGACCAGGCCGGCGCTGCGCTGCCGCAACCGGACCGGTCGCTCGTAGCCGAGCAGGTCCAGTGCGGCCAGCACGGATTCGCGGGTGGCCGCGGAAACACCTGGCTTGCCGTTGAGCACCCGGCTGACCGTCGCCTCACTGACCCCCGCCTGGGCTGCGATGTCTGCGAGCCGCGCGGTCACAGCACCGGATGCTACGGGGCGGAACACCGCCATGTCAGATCGCCCACCAAATTGCCGTGTCGGCGGGGAGCGTGACGAAGCAGCCCGCCGGAACCGACCCGTCGGTAACCTGCGTGGCGCCTGTGAGCTGCGCGTCCTCGGCCGCCGCCGTCGCGGCCGTCTCCGACTCAGCCCCCGCCGCGTCGGTGGCCGCCGGTGCTTCCGTGTCCGCCGCCGGGCCGTCGCTGGACAGCAGCAGCCGGCCCGGGCGCGGCAGTCGTACCGGCGACGCCGTCGGGTTCACCGTGCAGACGAACGCGCCGCCGGGTGCGTCGCGCCGGAAGGCGAGCACCCCCTCGGGCGCGTCGAGCCAGGTCACCTCGGTGCCGGCGCCGAGCGCCGGGTGCGCGCGGCGCACCGCCAGCGCCGAGCGGTACAGCTCCAGCGTGGAGTCGGGGTCGCCGGTCTGCGCCTCGACGCTCAGTCCCGCCCACTCCGGCGGCTGCGGCAGCCAGCTCGGTCCGCCCGCGACCGGGCCGAAGCCGTAGGGCGCCGTGTCGCCGGACCACGGGATCGGCACCCGGCAGCCGTCGCGGAAGCCGTCCTGCCCGGCAGCGCGGAAGAACGACGGGTCCTGGCGCACCTCGTCCGGCAGGTCCGTGACGTCCGGCAGCCCCAACTCCTCGCCCTGGTAGAGGTAGGCCGAACCGGGCAGCGCCAGCATCAGCAGCGTGGCCGCGCGGGCCCGGCGCAGGCCCAGCTCCCGGTCGCCGGGGGTGCGCAGCTGGGTCGGCGGCGCCGGCGGCGCCTGCCCGGCGGTGAGCGGCGGGAGGTTGCCGAGCCGGGTGGCGTGCCGGGTCACGTCGTGGTTGGACAGCACCCAGGTCGCGGGCGCGCCGACCGCGCCCATCGCCTCCAGCGACCGGTCGATCACCTCGCGCAGCGCGTCCGCGCCCCAACCGGCGGTCAGGTACTCGAAGTTGAACGCCTGGTGCAGCTCGTCGGGGCGCAGGTAGCGCGCCGCGCGCTCGATCGTCGGCGTCCACGCCTCGGCGACCGCGATCCGCTCCTGGCCGCCGGCCTCGCCCACCGGCCCGTACTCGTCGAGGATGCGGCGCCAGTCCCGGTAGATGTCGTGCACGCCGTCCTGGTCGAAGTACGGCATCGCGGCGGTGCCCAGCAGCGCGACCTGCCCGCCGTGGCCGATGTCCGGCAGGCCGTCGGCCTTCACCAGGCCGTGGGCGACGTCGATCCGGAAGCCGTCGATGCCCAGGTCCAGCCAGAACCGCAGCACCGAGCGGAACTCGTCGTGCACCGCGCGGTGGTTCCAGTTGAAGTCCGGCTGCTCGGGGGCGAACAGGTGCAGGTACCACTCGCCGGGGGTGCCGTCCGGCTCGGTGACCCGGGTCCAGGCGGGACCGCCGAAGATGGACTCCCAGTCGTTGGGCGGCAGTTCGCCGTGCTCGCCCTTGCCGGGGCGGAAGTGGAAGCGGTCGCGGGCCGCCGAGCCGGGGCCCTCGCGCAGCGCCTGCCGGAACCACTCGTGCTGGTCGGAGCAGTGGTTGGGCACCACGTCCACGATGACCCGCAGGTCCAGCGCGTGCGCGGCGCGCACCAGGTCGTCGGCGTCGGTGAGGGTGCCGAACATCGGGTCGACCGCGCGGTAGTCGGCGACGTCGTAGCCGGCGTCGGCCTGCGGGGAGGCGTAGAACGGCGACAGCCACACCGCGTCGACGCCGAGGTCCCGCAGGTAGGGCAGCCGGGCGGTGATGCCGGGCAGGTCGCCCATGCCGTCGCCGTTGCCGTCGGCGAAGCTGCGCGGGTAGACCTGGTAGATCACCGCGTCGCGCCACCAGTCTCTGCGTCCGGCGTCGGCGTCGGTCGCGGCGGCGGTGCTGGGCGCGTCGGTGAGGTGCTGGCTCATTGATTCCCTTTGGGTTCGGGGGAACGACTAAGTGGCGTGCGGTCGTGCGGGGTTGTGCGGCCGCCGGGTGTACGGGGGGTGTAGCGCCGGCGTGACGGGGACGCGGACGCGGCGGGTCCGAGGTGCCCGGGGTGTCAGCCCTTGGTGCCGCCGGCGGTCAGGCCGGTGACCAGGTGGCGCTGGACAAGCAGGAAGACCACGGCCGCCGGTATCGCGATCAGGACCGAACCGGCCGTCATCGCACCCCAGTTGGCGCGGATGTTGGACGCGTACGTGGGCAGCCCCGCGGCCAGCGTGTAGTGGGTCTTCATGAACTGGCTGGAGTAGGCGACCTCGCCCCAGGCGGTGAGGAAGCTGTAGAACGCGGTGACGGCCAGGCCCGGCCGGGCCAGCGGCAGGATCAGCCGCCAGAACGTGCCGAACGGGCTGAGGCCGTCCATCCGGCCCGCCTCGTCGATCTCGCGGGGGATGGTGTCGAAGTACCCCTTGAGCATCCAGGCGCAGAACGGCACCGCGATGGTGCAGTACACCAGCACCAGGCCGAGGTAGCTGTCGAGCAGGTCCAGCCGCGCCATCAGGTTGTACAGCGGCACGATCAGCACCGCGACCGGGAACATCTGGGTGACCAGGAAGACCCACATCAGCTGGCGGTGGCCGGGGAACTTCATCCGGGAGATCGCGTAGCCGGCGCTGGCCGCGATGAACACGCCGAGCACCATGGTGGCCCCGGCGACGATCACCGAGTTGAGCATCCAGTGCGGGAAGCCGCTGTGCAGCAGCACGAACCGGTAGTTGGACAGGCCCAGGTGGTGGATCACCTGGCCGGGCTGCTGCCAGGCGCTGTCCGGGCCGAGCGAGATGAAGACGATCCACAGCACCGGGAAGACCGCGACGGCGCTGGCGGCGATCAGGGTGGCGTGCAGGGCGAGTGAGGCGCCCGTGCTGCGCTGACCGCGGCCGCGGGGAAGGGTGGCACTCATGGGTGACGGCTCCTCAGCTCTGCTCGGTCTTGACGCGGCTGCGGTAGAAGGTGGAGAAGGCCACCAGGATCAGCAGGATGACGATGCCGTAGGAGGCCGCGCTCGCGTAGTCGGAGATGCCGACGAACGCCTTCTCGTAGGCGAAGGTCACCAGGATGTCGGTGTCGCCGCTGGTGTTGCTGCCCAGCAGCAGGTAGATGATCGGGAACATGTTGAACGTCCACACGGTGCTCAGCAGGACCACCGTGCTGGTCACCGGGCGCAGTCCGGGCACCGTCACGTTGGTGAAGCGCTGGAACGGCGAGGCGCCGTCCATCTCCGCGGCCTCGTACAGCTCGTTGGGGATGGCCTGGAGGCCGCCGAGGATGGCCACCATCATGAACGGCACACCGCACCACACGTTGACGATGATGACGGCGACCTTCTGCGCGAAGGGCGTGCCCAGCCAGTCCTGCGAGGGCAGCCCGACGAGGTTGATGACGTCGTTGAAGACGCCGTACTGCGAGTTGAACATCAGCCGCCAGGCGAAGACGCCGACGAACGCGGGCACCGCCCAGGGCAGGATCAGCGCGAGCCGGTAGGCCAGCCGGAACCGCATCGGCCGGTTGAGCAGCACCGCCATGCCCAGCCCGATGGAGTAGGTGATCCCGACGCAGGCGACGGTCCAGATCACCGTCCACTCCAGCCGCGGGTAGAAGTCGCCGTCGGCGCCGGAGAGGATCTGCCAGTAGTTGTGCAGGCCGACGAAGTGGTAGCTGGCCGGCACATGCACCGGGCCGATGTTGGTGGCGACGTTCTGCGCGGTGGCGTTGGTGAAGGACAGGTAGACGCCGTAGCCGAGCGGGTACAGCACCAGGACGCCGAGGACGATCACGACGGGGGCGACCATCGCCCAGGCGTACCAGTGCTTGTCCCAGGCGCGGGCGAGGGACTTCAGCAGGCCCGGCCCGGGTTCCTTGGACCGCGCGGGGCGGCCGGGGCGCTCGGCCCGTTCTACGGTGGCGGTGGTCATCTCTCCTCGGCTCTGTCGTTGCCTGGGGCGTGGTGCGGGGTGCGTTCCTGCGGGTGCACCGTCCGGGGGTGCGGGGGTGGTGGAGGGACCGGGCCGGCCGGTCGGGCGCGTGGGCCCGCCCGCCGCGTGGCGCGGGGGCGAGACCTCCGCCGGCCGGCCCGGAGCCGGGGGCGCTACTGCACCGCGTAGTCCGGCAGCAGCTTGCCGAACTGCTTGGCCGCGGAGTCCAGTCCGCTCTGCACGCTCGCCTTGCCCTGGAGGATCTTGATGTACTCCTGCTGGAGCGGGGTGAACAGGCTGCCGACCTGGGGGAGCGCCACCCGCGGGCGGGCGGTGTCCAGGATCGGCTTGAACCCGGCGATCTGCGGGCTCTTGAGCACCTGCGCGGTGTACGCCGAGGTGCGGGTGGGCAGCGTGCCGTTCTTCACGGCGATCTGCTCCTGGCTGCTGGTGGAGGTCATGAACTGGGTGAACAGGTAGGCCGCGGAGAGGTTCTTCGAACCCTGGTAGACCGCCAGGTCCTGGCCGCCGGTCGGGGCGAGCGGCTTGCCGGTGGAGCCGGCCGGCACGGACGCGTAGCCGAGGTTGGCGGCGTCCTTGAACGCCGAGCCCGTCAGGTCGTCGCCCACCGACCAGGGGCCCTGGATCAGCATGGCGACCTTGCCGGTCTTGAACGACGTCTGCATGTTGTCGTAGGCGTTGGCGAAGTCGATCTTCACGGAGGAGGAGTCGTAGATCTTCTTCGCCTCGGTGACGGCCTTCACCGCCTCGGGGGAGTTGATCGTGACCTTCTTCGCCGACGGGTCGGCCAGGTCGGCGCCCTCACCGAAGAGGAAGGGCAGCAGGAAGTACGAGTCGGGGTTCATGTAGGTGCCGGTCGCGCCGGTCTTGGCCTTGATCTTCGCGGAGTCGGCGACCAGTTCGTCCCAGGTGGTCGGGGGCGCCGCGATACCGGCCTGCGCGAACAGCTTCTTGTTGTAGAGCAGCCCGAGGGTGTCCGTCACGGAGGGCACGGCGTACGACTTGCCCTCGTACTTCGTGGTGTTGAGCGGTCCGGCCACGAAGTCACCGGTGTCGGTGAGGGCGGTGGTGCCGTCGAGCGGGGCGATGTAGTGCAGCGAGGCGTACTCCGGGATCAGGCCGACGTCGGTCCTGATGACGTCGGGCGCGCCCTTGCCGCTCTGGGCGGCGGTCTTGAACTTCTGCTCCACCGTGGAGAAGTCGACGTTCTGGTAGTTCACCTTGATCTTCGGGTACTTCTTCTCGAAGTCGGCGATCAGCGCCTTGTAGGCCGGCGCTTCGACCTTCGCGTCGGAGGTGTCCCAGTAGGTGACCGTGCCCGACACCTGGGCGGGGTCCTTCGCCTTGCCGCTGTCCTGGCTGCCGCCACTGCCGCTGCCGCCGCCGCAGGCGGTGGCACCGAGGACGATGGCCGCGGCCATCGCCACGACGGATATGCCGCGTCGCATACCTGACTCCTTGATGAGGGAAGTGCCCGTTCACCCGATCCGGCGGCTCCCCGGCCCCATCCCACAGGCCGGTGTCCGCTCGGGCTGGGCAGGACCGTAACAGCGGTGCAACGTCTTGCGAAAGACTCTGCAAGAAACTTTCTGCAAGATCCTTCACCGCTGCCGCCGGATCACCCCTCACACACCTCCGCCGGACCGGGAACCCCCGATCCGGCGAAGTGCCGTGCGCAGTAACGCAGTTGGCGTCAGACGGTGTCCTCGAAGAGTTCCTCGGCCGTGGTGACCGTCAAGCTGCGGGTCAGCCACCGCATGAGGTCTTCTCGGTCCGAGTGGCGCAGGATGCGGTCGCGGGTCTCGTCCGAGACGTCGATCCCGCGGTTGTCCAGCACGAGCAGCACCGACTCGGCCACGCCCTCGATCTTGCCCTCGATCGTGCCTTCGCTCTTGCCCTCCAGGAACTTGCGCTCCGCGAGGGTGCCGCGGCCGGGGAAGTAGCTTCCGTTCTTCATGAGCTTGCTCCAGAGATCCTGTGCCGGGGTGTTCTCCCCGAGGCCGATTTCCAGCATTTCCGAGTAGTAGTCGCGTGACTCCTGGTCCGCCGTGGCGAGGGCCTTCGCCAGTGCTTCCAGTATGTCCGCGCTGTTCGGGTGGCGGCCATGCGTGATGGCCGAGAAGGCGGCGAACGCCAGGTGTTCGGCCGCCTGATCGCTGTCGGTGATCAGCGGGATGTTCCCGGGACCGAGCGCCAGCGGACGGACGGTGAGCGCGGTCCACCCGCCCCACCCGTGGTGGAAGGGTCCCGCGGCCCACTCCGCGGTCGTCTTGTCCTGGCAGACGACCAGAAGCAGCGTGGGGCAGTCGTACTTGGCGCTCAAGTACGACAGGTAATACCCCCAACTCGACGGCTTCTTCTCGTCGCGGCGCCCCTGTGCCTCGATCGCGAGGATCAACCCCTGCGTGCCGTCGTCCGGTTGGAGCCGCAGCACGGTGTCCACGCGGCGCTCGACCGGGTGCATCTCGGTGACGTCCGTGGGCAGCACCTCGACGACCGGGTTGTGCGGTATCCGCACCCCCAGGACGCCGAAGACGGGGGTGATCAACTCAGGTCGGCCCTGGAAGATCCGATGCGACGCTTCGTGTCGTGAAGTGACCATGGAGTGACCGTATTCGATCATTTGGCGTGCGCGTCCGAAAACGGCAACTAATCACCCGATGGAGTGATTTGACTTGACGTACGTGCCAACTGGGCGAATAAAAAGAGCTTATCAGAGCCTGATGTGAGCCTTGCCAAGATGGGCGTCTGCACAACTTCCGCACAGTGAGGACAAGTTGTGACCAAACCCTTCACGGGAGCTTCTCAAAGTGAGACGGGTCACGATTGGCGGGAGCGGGGGAACCTTTGGGGCATCTTGCGCGTCCATGTACCCATGAGCACCCCGCACGCCACGATCCGGCACGCCTCGATCGAGGACTTGGACGCGATCTGCGGCGTCCATGCCCGCGCCAGGGCCACGTACTACGAAGGCCACCTGGCAACGGAGTTGTACAGCGGCCCGGCCGAGCTGGAGCGGCAGCGGGCAGGCACCGCGCGCGCCATCACCGCGCGGGACCGCATCGTGCTGTGCGCGACCCGGCAGGACCACCTCGTGGGCTTCGCCGTCCTGGGCGCGCGCTTCGACGGGGACGAGCTGTTCCACTTCCACATCGACCCGGAGGTGTGGCGCACCGGCACCGGCACCGCGCTGCACCAGGCGTGCGTCGCCGAGTGGCAGGCCGCCGGGATCGGGCTGGCCCGCCTGCAGGTCTTCGCCCCCAACGCCCGCGCCCGTGCCTTCTACGTCAAGCAGGGCTGGGAGGAGGACGGCCGCAAGGACGACCACGTCACCATGCAACTGCGCATGCCCAAGCTGCCGTCCCCGCTGCCGCCCTCCGCCACGGCTCCCGTCGCCAGGCCCGTCTAGGCCGCGTAGACCTGCGGAGGAGCGCCCGGCTGCCGACCGCCTGAGCTGCGCCTGTCCGGCCCCCGCCTGTCCAGCCCCCGCCCGCCCGGATTCCTAGTCGTCGCCCAGGGGGGACAGCGCGGTGCCGTCGTCGAGGCGGCCGCTGAGCGTCGCCCGCGTCCCCCGCGCCGCCGGGGTGGACAGGAACGCCCCCTGGGACGTGGCCTCGACGCCGTTCGTCGCCTTGATGGACGCGGTGTCGCGGCTGCCGGCCGCCAGCAGGTACCACCGGTCGGCGGGCGACTTCCACATCACCCCGGCCATCACGTGCTGGTCGTAGCGGCTGCACGCGTTGCCGTCGGCTTGCTGCCCGGCGAGCGTGCCGAGCTCCGCCGCCTTCGCGGCCGGCGGCACGAACTGCACCAGCGCGATGCCCGGCCCGCGCCAGGTGTCGGCCCGGTCGCAGGTCCACGACGCGTCGCCCGCGCCCTCGGGCAGCGCGGTGTCCGCGAACTCCCAGTTGTCGACCGCCTTCACGCCCTGCCCGCGCAGCTCGACCAGCCGGCACGCGCTGTGCGCCCAACTCGCCAGCGCCTGCGACCCCGTGGCCTCCCGCGGTGCCACCGCGCCGCCCACCGACGACGGTGGGCTGTAGGTGAGGTGCACCGGCGCGAGGTCGCCGAGGTCGGCGACCAGGAACGACTTCTCCGCGCCGATCGACGCCGAGGAGCGCAGCTCCATCACCGGCCACGTCGTCCCGCACGCCGCGGAACCCGTCGCGTTCGACGCGGCGCTGGGCCCCGGCATCGGCACCGGGTCGGTCACGCCGTCCGCGCTGCGGTGAAGGTCGGCGGCGTCCTGGCCGGGGCGGAACAGGTCGCGGGTGCTCGCCTGCGTGACCCAAGGGGCCGTGAGGAAACGGGCGTTGCCATCCACCCGGTCCACCAGCAGCGCCGCCGAGGTGGTCAGGTCGGCGTTCTGCGCCTGCGCGAAGTCCAGCGCGGCCCGGCCCGTACCGCTCTTCGGCTGCGCGTAGCGCACCACCCGCAGCCCGTCGTAGAAGATCACCACGGTCGCGGCGTCCTCGTCCCCGGCGAAGAGCAGTTGCGGCGGCTGGGTGGGCCCGGTGCGCGGGGTGCCCGGGGTGGCGCTGACGTCCACCGAGGAACCGGGGTTCGCCCACACCGCCAGCGCCCGGCCGAGCAGCTCGGTGTCCTTCGTACGGTCGCCCCGCGCGGGCCAGGCGGAGAAGTCCAGCCGGGCGGTGGCCTTCCAGCCGGCCGCCGGCACCTTCACCAGCGCGGCCGGGTCCAGCGCGCGCGGGTCGGCGCCGGGCGTCCCGGAAGCCGCGTAGTGCTCCGTCGAGGAGCCGCCGCCGACCACCGCGAACAGCAGCGCGCCCGCGGCGACCACCGCGGCGGCCGTGCCCGCGATCCGGCCCCGGCGGCGGCGCCGCAGCAGGTCGGTGGGGCGCAGTTGCAGCGTGCAGGCGTCGAACTCGCCCGACGCCAGCAGCCGTCGGCCCGCGACCGGGCCCGTCGTGGTGTCGGCGCGGCCGCCCCCCGCGTCCGTACCGAAAGCCGCCCCCGGACCGGCGTCGAGGCCCGCGCCCGTGACGACCCCGGTCACCACGCCCGGCACCGCGCCGCTCCGGGCGGGCACCTTCACGCCCGCCGCGAGCCGTACCGCCTCGCGCGGGTCGACCACGCCCGCCGCGTCGAGCACACCGCGCGCGTCCGGCTCGCCCAGCGCCTCGGCGGACATCAGCGCGTACGCCGCCCGGGCCGGGGCCGGCAGCGAGGACAGCGCGCGGTACAGCGCCGCCTCGGCGTCGCCGCCTGCCTGCGGATGCGCCCGCAGCCCCGTCAGCTGCGGCGGCCGCACGTTCTCCAGCGCCGCGCGCAGCCGTCCCTGGTCGCCGAACTCCAGGGCCGCGCGCAGCACCCGCACCCGCAGCACCCCGTACGCGCCGCCCTGCCGGGAGGGCGCGGGCGAGGTCGGCAGCGCGGACTGCACCAGCCGGTGCGCGGCCAGCGCCCGGCGGTGCTTGCCGAGGTCGGCGGGCAGCGTCACGTACGCCAGCCGGACCAGCCGCGGGTAGTGCTCGACCAGTGCCGCCTCGGCCTGTGCGACCGAGATGGTGGCGGACGAGCCGCGGGAGGATGCGGAGGAGGTGCCGGATGCCGCTTGCGTCTTCACGCAGTGTCGAACGAGCCGTTGATGCGATGGTCACCCGGGGGCGTCACACGAACGTGTGAAGGGCGCCCCACCGAGTTCGGCGGGGCGCCCTTCATGCGGCGTACGGGGGCACGGACCGGCGCGGCGTCCGGCTCGGCTCAGACCAGCCCGGCCTTCTCCAGCGCGGTCCCGCAGGTGTCCACGATCAGCCGCGTCACCACGTACGGGTCGATGTTCGCGTTCGGGCGGCGGTCCTCGATGTAGCCCTTCTGGTCCACCTCGACCTGCCACGGGATGCGCACCGACGCGCCGCGGTTGGACACGCCGTAGCTGTACTCGTTCCACGGGGCGGTCTCGTGGGCGCCGGTGAGGCGGTGCTCGACGCCGGAGCCGTAGTTCTTGATGTGCTCCAGCGGCTTGTCGTCGCGGCCCAGCGCCTCGGCGGCCTCGATGATCGCCTCGTAGCTCTCGCGCATCTTCTTGGTGGAGAAGTTGGTGTGGGCGCCCGCGCCGTTCCAGTCGCCCTTGGCCGGCTTGGGGTCCAGGGTGGCGGAGACGCCGAAGTCCTCGGCGGTGCGGTACAGCAGCCAGCGCGCGACCCACAGGTGGTCGGAGACCTCCAGCGGGCTGAGCGGGCCGACCTGGAACTCCCACTGGCCGGGCATCACCTCGGCGTTGATGCCGGAGATGCCCAGGCCCGCGGCGAGGCAGTTGTCCAGGTGCTTCTCCACCACCGGGCGGCCGAAGATCTCGTCGGCGCCGACCCCGCAGTAGTAGCCGCCCTGGGGCGCCGGGAAGCCGTTCTCCGGGAAGCCGAGCGGGCGCGAGCCCTGGAAGAACGTGTACTCCTGCTCGATGCCGAAGAGCGACTCCTGGTCGGCGAACTTCTCGGCGACCTCCCGCAGCGCGGCGCGCGTGTTGGACTCGTGCGGGGTGCCGTCGATGTTGAAGACCTCGCACAGCACGAGCTTGTCCGCGCCGCCGCGGATCGGGTCGGCGAAGGTGGCGACCGGCTTGAGTACGCGGTCCGAGGCGTGGCCCTCGGCCTGATTGGTGCTGGAGCCGTCGAAGCCCCAGATCGGCAGCTCGGCGCCGTCCGCGAGGATCTTCGTCTTCGAGCGGAGCTTGGCGGTCGGCGCGGTGCCGTCTATCCAGATGTACTCAGCCTTGTAGGTCACGGTGACGCCATCCTTAACGAACGTGAGCGCGGGTGCGGCACCGAGCCGCGCTGATCGGGCCGGTAGGCAGCGTCCCAACAGCGCTTTTCCCCGCCGTTGCCCGGCTGTTAACCACGTGTGAACTGCCCGCCGTGACCAGCGGGAACCCCGCCGTGAGGTGCAGGCGGGACAGGGGTGGCGCGCGGTCCGCAGCACGCCGGGCGCGGGTAGGGTCGAGGGTATGCCGCACAGCATCGTGGAGTACTCCGCCAACCTCGCCGACACCTTCGACCGCCCGCAGTTCGCCAAGGGCCTGCACGAGGCCCTGGTGCGGGTCGCCGGCGGCCGCGCCGAGGGCTGCAAGACCCGCTTCGTCCGGCTCGACGAGACGTACATCGCCGACGGCTCGCCGCACTACTCGATGGTCCACGCGCAGGTGGGCATCCTGTCCGGCCGCCCCCCGCAGGTACGGCGGGAACTGGCCGAGGCGGTGCTCGCGGCGCTGCGCGACACCGTACGGCCCCTGCCGGAGGCCGAGCTCCAGCTGTCGGTCGACGTACGCGAGCTGGACCGCGAGACGTACGCCCAGCACGACACGCCCGCGCAGGTGCGGTCATGACGCTGCGCGTGGGGCTGCTCGGCACCGGACCCTGGGCGCTGAAGGCGCACGCCCCCGCGCTGGCCGCCCACCCGGACGTGGAGCTGGCCGGGGTGTGGGGCCGCCGCCCGGAGGCCGCCGAGCAGCTGGCCCGGGAGTTCGGCGGGCACGCGTACGGCGACGCGGACGCGTTGATCGGCGACGTGGACGCGGTGGCGATCGCCCTGCCGCCGTCCGTGCAGGCGCCGTTGGCGGTGCGGGCCGCGCGGGCCGGCAAGCACCTGCTGCTGGACAAGCCGCTGGCCGCGACCGTCGAGGACGCGCGCGAGGTGGCCGACGCGGTGGCGTCCGCCGGAGTGCGCTCGGTGGTGTTCTTCACGCTGCGCTTCGGCGCGGGCACGTCGGCGTGGATCGAGCAGCAGGCCGCCGCAGGGCCGTGGTTCACCGGCCGCGCCGACTGGTACGGGGCGGTCTTCGGCGGTGCTGCCAGCGCCTACGCCGACTCGCCGTGGCGGCGCGAGAAGGGCGGGCTGTGGGACGTCGGCCCGCACGCCCTGTCGGTGCTGCTGCCGGTGCTCGGCGACGTCACCGAGGTGCACGCGGTACGCGGCCCGGCGGACCTGGTCCACCTGACGCTGCGGCACACCTCGGGCGCGTCCAGCACGGCCGTGCTGACGCTGACCTCGCCGCCGCCCGGCGCCGGCGTGGCGATCGAGTTCCGCGGCGCACCCGGGATCGCGACGTTCCCCGCCGACATCGGCAGCCCGCCGACCGAGGCGCTGGCCCGGGCCGTCGACGCGCTGACGAGCGGTGCGCCGCACGCCTGCGACGCCCGGTTCGGGCTGCGGGTCACCGAGATCCTGGCGGCGGCCGAGCGGGCACTCGACGCTTGACCTTCGGTGACCTGGCGACCTGGTGACCCGGTAACTGCGGCCCGCGCGCGGGCAGGTGGAGCGCGGGGCCGGGCGCGCTGGGCCATCCGGGGGAATGCGGGCGAAGGTGCGCCGGATCGGGAAGAGACGTGCGTCGGTCGTGGTTCGCAAGTGGCATGAAGGCGATCGTTTACAGCAGCAGCGGCGGCCCCGATGTCCTCACCCTCACCGACCGGCCGGTGCCCGAACCCGGGCCCGGCGAAGTGCGGGTGAAGGTCCATGTCTCGGGGGTCAATCCGACGGACTGGAAGTCGCGCGAGAACACCTCCCCGCAGCATCCGCAGGTGCCCAACCAGGACGGCTCCGGTGTGATCGACGCGGTCGGCGCGGGCGTGCCGGCCGAGCGGGTCGGCGAGCGCGTCTGGCTGTGGGAGTCGGCCTACCAGCGGCCCGACGGCACCGCGCAGGAGTTCACCACGGTCCCGGCGCGCAAGGCCGTCCGGCTGCCGGACCACGCCTCCTTCGACCTCGGCGCCAGCATCGGGGTGCCCGCCATCACCGCCCACCGCGCCCTGACCGTCGCGGAGTTCGGCCCGGTTCGGCTCGCCCCCGGCGCCCTCGCGGGGCGTACGGTCCTGGTCGCCGGCGGCGCGGGCGCGGTCGGCAACGCGGCGATCCAGCTCGCCCGCTGGGCGGGCGCCACCGTCGTCACCACGGTCAGCAGCCCGGAGAAGGCCGCGCTGGCCACGGCGGCGGGCGCGCACCATGTGGTCAACTACCGCGAGCAGGACGCCGCGGCCGAGATCCGCGCCCTCGCGCCCGACGGCGTGCACATCGTGGTCGAGGTCGCCCCGGCGCACAATGCCGCCCTGGACACGGCGGTGACGGCGAACAACGCGGTGATCGCGTTCTACGCCAATGACGCCGGCGAGTTCACCGCGCCGGTGCGTGCCTCCATGGCCCAGAACCTGCGCTGGCAGGGCCTGCTGCTCTACACGGTGCCCGACGAGGCGAAGGACGAAGCGGTGGCCGCGGTGTCCGCCGCGCTCGCCGACGACGCGCTGCGGGCCGGGCCGGAGGTCGGCCTGCCCTTCCACCGCTACCCGCTGGAGCGGACCGCGGAAGCGCACGAGGCGGTGAGGGACGGGGCGGTCGGGAAGGTGCTGATCGACGTGGCCGGGTAGGCGCGGGGCGGCGGGCTGATCCCGGGCCGCTGGTGCGGTGCGGTGGGGTGCGATGCGGTGCGGTGCGGTGGTCCGTCGCTGCGGCGCGGGCGGTCGCGCCGGTGCCTGGGGACTGCGGCGGCCGGGCGGTCAGGCGGTCAGGCGGCGGAGGCGACGTACGCCTTCGCCGCGGCCTGGGCGACCTGCTCGACCTGGTCGATGGCGCCCTGCTCGGTCCGCTGCCCGGACGACAGCACACTGACCAGCAGCCGGTGCCCGTCGTACGTCACCTCGCCGATGCTGTTGATGTCCCACAGCCCGGTGGCGCTGCGCTGGAGCCAGCCGTTCTTCAGCGCGTAGCCGGAGCTGTCGGTGTCGGCCGCCGACACGCCCCAGCGCTCACCGGCGACGACGGACCGCATCAGCCGGGCGATGTAGGCGCGGGAGGTGGACGACAGGGGCGAGCCGCTGTCGAACACCGCGTGCAGCAGGGCGATCTGGTCGCCCGCGGTGGTCTGGGTCAGCCCCCACAGGTCGTTGTCGCCACCGACGGTGTGGGTCAGCCCCAAGGACGCGTTCGCCGTGGCCAGTCCCGCCTTGCGGCCGATGGTGCGCCACAGTTCGAGGGCCGCGCTGTTGTCGCTCTCCTCGATCATCTTGGTGGCCAGCGCCTTCTGACTTGCCGTCAGGTTGGTGCCGGCCTTCTGGTCCTGGAGCAGCAAGGTGGCGAGGATGTCCACCTTGACGATGCTCGCGGTGTCGTACGAGGTCGCGCCGGTGGCGTAGGTCGCCGCCGAGCTCGTGCCGGCGGTCGAACCGGCATCGGTGACCGCGACGGACACATTGCCGCTGACGCCGAGGGCGCGGACCGCCGAGGTGACGGCGGCCTGGGCCGAGGCGGTGGTCGTGGCCGCGGTGTCGGCCGTACCGGCGTCGGTGGCGGACACGTCGGTCGGCGAGGTCGTGGTGGAAGCCGAGGCCGAGGGGCTCGACGGGCTGGCGCCGGCCTTCGGGGTGGCCGTGTCGGTGGTGGTGTTGGTGTTGATGTCGGAACCCGCCTTCGCCGACGGCGACTGCACGATCGTGGCGAGCGTGAGGACGGCCATCGCGGCGAGGGCGGTCACGGAGATCAGCAGCGGACGGGTCCAGGAGCGGGCGGCGGCGTGCGCGGGCGCGGAGCCGGTCGCAGCCGCCGCGGGTATCGCGCCGGGGGCGACGAGCCGCGTGGCGGGCTCGGGGGCGCCGGCGTCCTCCTCCGCTCGCGGTGGGACCGGGGCCGCGCCCGTACCGTCGCCGTGTGTGCCGGCCATGGCCGCCCACCCCCCGCCTTCGCGGTCCGCCAACGGTCTGCGCTGTTCCATGCCACCGACCCTAGGAACGGTTTCTGGGGTTCCTCTGAGAGCCGGGTGGCAATCGTCTGAGACATGCCCGGGGCGCCCGCGGGTGTCCGCGCCGGGGCGCCTACGGGCGGGGGTGCCTGCGGGAGGTGCCCACCCGACGCGTCCGTGCGCGGTGTTTCGCGGGGCCGGACGGTGCCGACCGGCGTGCGGCCGACGCTACGAGCGGGGTGTTGTCGCCGTGTGACCGGGCGGTGACGATCAGCGCACTGGTGCGGTGGGCGCGATCCCCGTGCTGGATGAGGGGGCGGCGCCCGGCGGGAACCCGGCGCTCGGCGCGGACGTGCCGGTCGATGCGGGCGCGCTGTCGTGTTCGGCCCCGTACTCCGCCCCTGCGACGATGCTCAGCCGCAGCCGGGTCTCGTCCTCGCTGCCGACCGCGGCCGTCATGATGACGATCTTCAGCTCGGAGTCGCCGTCGGTCAGGACGTCGCAGTCCACCGTCACGGTGCCGACCACCGGGTGCTCGACCCTCTTGTGGTCCTCGCGGTGCGCGGCGACCGTGCCGGCCGCCCACAGCTCGGCGAACCGCTCGTTGCCGGCGGTCAGGTCGCGGATCAGCGCGGCCAGACGGCGGTCCCGGGGGAAGCGCCCGGTGGCGCGGCGCAGGTCGGAGACCACGGCGGCGTCGGTGGCGGGGCGGTCCGCCTCGATCACCGGCCACCGCGACAGGACCCTGGTGCTGCCCTCGACCGGGAAGCGGTCGCGGGCGAAGTTGCGCTGCTGCGGGGGCGCGCCGGACGGGTCGCCGATCAGCGCGGCCCAGCCGCGGTTCCACCACAGCAGCTGCCAGTCCGCGGCGAAGACGGCGGCGGCCGTGCCCTGGAGGCGGGTCAGCACGCGGTTCATGCCGGGCGGGAGGTGGTCGGAGACCGTGCCGTTCACCGGCGGGACCAGCCCGGCCAGCCGGTAGAGGTGGTCCCGCTCCGCGGTGGTCAGGTGCAGGGCGCGGGCGAGGGCGGCCACCACGGAGGACGAGGGAGTCGTGGCGCGTCCCTGTTCCAGGCGTACGACGTAGTCGACCGAGACCCCGGCGAGGTCGGCCAGTTCCTCGCGCCGCAGCCCGGTGGCCCGCCGTCCGTGGGCGACGGGCAGGCCGACGGCGGCCGGGGGGAGGCGGTCGCGCCAGGTGCGGATCGTCGCGCCGAGCCCGAGTCCGAGCCCGAGTCCCGGCCCGGGTGTCGGCTCCGGCGTGGCCGCGGGCGCCGGGCGGCCCGGCCCTCCGGCTGCCGTCGGTGTGCTGTCCCTGCCGCGCACGTCGTCCATGACTCCCATGCTCGCGCACCCGGAAACGGAGCGGCAGCCACGAAGGTGGTACGGCTGTTCCTACCGTCGGACCGTCCCTGGTCGGCCCCTCCGGCCGTCGGCACCATCGAACCCATGACGATCACTTTCATCACCGGAGCCAACAAGGGCCTCGGCCGCGAGACCGCCCGCCGCCTCGTCGCACAGGGCCACACCGTCCTCCTCGGAGCGCGCGACCGCGCCCTGGGCGAGGAGGCAGCCGCGGCAGTGGGCGCGCGCTACGTCCCCATCGACGTCGCCGACGACGCGTCCGTGGCCGCCGCTGCCGCCGACATCGCCGCCCACGAGGGCCGGATCGACGTCCTGATCAACAACGCGGGCGTGCGCGGCCCGTCCGGCGGTCCCGGCGAACTCACCGCCGCCGACACCCGAGCCGTCTTCGACGTCAATGTCACCGGCGCGGTCCGCACCACTGCCGCGTTCCTGCCGCTGCTGCGCCGGTCGGACGACCCCGCCATCATCAACGTCAGCAGCGGCATGGGCTCGCTCGCCTTCACCCACGACCCGTCCCGGCCCGAGTTCCATGTGGTCGTGCCGCTGTACTGCGCGTCGAAGGCGGCGCTCACCATGCTGACCACGCAGTACGCCAAGGCCCTGCCCGACATCCGCGTCAACGCCGCCGACCCCGGCTACACCGCGACCGACCTCAACGACCACCGCGGCACCCAGACCGTCACCGAGGGCACCGACGCGATCGTCGCGCTGGCGACCGAGGGTCCGGGCGCGGGCAGCGGGCGCTTCGTCGACCGCTACGGTGACATCGCCTGGTCCTGACGCGGGTGCGGGGCACGGAGGGGTCCCGCGTGCAACAGCACGTCGGAGGTGAGCGGGGCGATCCCCCGGTGCGCTACCAGCTGCTGCCGATCGTGCCTGCCGCAGCCAGGATGCCGCCGAACCGGTTCTCGCCGACCTGCCCGATCAGGCGGCCCGAGACGGCCGACCGCCTTGGGGCAGCCCGTACTCGACCGTGCCGTCCAGCGACAGCCGCTGCTCGGCAGCGAGTTGGAGCACCCCGGGCCGCCGCCGCACCCAGCCGGCATCGCACGCCCTCGTCGCTCATGGCTAGTCGCCCGGCCCGCCCGGGTCCGGCACGGGTGCCTGTCGAGCCGGCCGGCCAGGGGCCCCGCCCGCGCGCTCAGCTCGGCCGCGACCAGGCGTCCCACAGCGCCGCGTACGTGCCCCCGGCCGCGCGCAACTCCTCATGGGTGCCCTGCTCGGTCACCCGCCCTGCCTCCATGACGAGGATCGTGTCCGCCGTCGCGGTCTGCGCGAGCCGGTGGGCGACGAGCAGCGCGCTGCGCCCCCGCAGCACCCGGGCAGCGGCGGTGTCGAGCAGCCGCGCGGAGTCGCTGCCGCCCTCGGCCGTGGCCTCGTCGAGCACCACCACGTCCGGATCGAGCAGGAACAGGCGGGCCAGGGCGAGGTGTTGGGCCTGGCTGGGGCCGAGGTGGTGACCGCCGGCACCGATCGCCGTGGCGGCGCCGTCCGGCAGCGCGCCGACCCATCCGGCCGCGCCGACCGCCTCCAGGGCGGCGCCCACCTCCGCGTCGGACGCCTCGGGCCGCGCCAAGCGTATGTTGTCAGCCACGGTGCCGGCGAAGAGATGGGTCTCCTGGGTGACGAGCGCGACCGTGCGGTGCAGCTCGGCGGGGGAGAGGTCGGTGAGCGGCACCCCGTCCAGCGTCGCGCTGCCGCGCCGGGGCGTCCGCAGGCCGGCGAGGAGCGTGGCCATCGTGGACTTGCCGGACCCGGTGGTGCCCACCACCGCGACATGACGGCCCGGCTCGATCCGCACGGTCACCCCGTGGACGACGTCGGGCCCCTCGCCGTAGCCGAAGTCCGCGGACTCGAGGCGGAGGACGGGCGGCCCGGGCCGGGTACGGGGGAGCGCCGGTGCGGGCGAGGGCGCGGGCCGTGGCTCGGGCGCCCCGGCGGTCCTCGCGGGAGCCGCGTCGAGCACCCCAATCAGGCGGGCCAGCCCCGCCGCGGCCTGCTGCACGCTGTCGAACGCGCCGAGCACCATGTTGATCGGGTCGAAGAGCCCGACGAAGAAGAGGGCGGCCGTGGTCGCCGCTCCGACGCTCGCCGAACCGGACCGGACCAGCACCGCGGCGGTGAGCAGGATCGCGCCGAGCCCGATGAACTCCGCGACGTTGAGCCGCCCGAAGAAGCGGGTGGCGGTGCGGATGGCCCTGAACTCGTACTCCGCCGCTTCAAGGGACGACTCCTCGACCCGGGTGTACTGGCGGCGGCCCAGGCGCAGCGCCCGTACGGTCGGCAGGGCGCCGAACGCGCCCAGCAGCGTGGAGGTGCGGTGGCCCTCGGCGGTGCGGCCGGCGGCGTAGATCGGGCGGGACGTGCGCAGGTACCAGCGCAGGGTGTACGCCTGAAGCGGCACCGCGAGCAGCCCGGCGAGCGCGAACCGCCAGTCCAGCGAGGCCAGTCCGACCAGAGTGGCCAGGATCGCCAGCGCCGCCGACACGAAACTCCCGAAGCCGCCCTGCGCCGCCTCGGTGACGCGCTCCACATCGCCGGACACGCGCGAGACGAGGTCGCCGCTGCCGCCCGCCTCCACGGTGTCCACCGGGAGGCCGAGCGCCGTGCCGACCACCTCCTCGCGCAACTCGGCCACTTCCGGCAGCACGACCCGGGCGAGCAGGACGTTCGACGCCCAGGTGGCCGGGGCGCCGAGCACCGCCGCCACGGCGAGCAGGACGACCGGCCCGATCACCGCCGATGTGCCGCGGCCGTCGACGACCGCCTGCGTCACCCGGCCGATGGCGATCGGTCCGACGAGACCGAGCGCGCTCTGGGCGATCATCACGGCCAGGGTCGCGGCGAGCAGCGCCCGGCGCCTGCGCAGGACGCCGCGCAGATATCCGCGGGTCCGGCGGCCGTCGGCGACCGGCAGCAGTGGTCGGGGCTTCGTCGACATGTCGACGGCCTCCGCGGCGGCGGTGCCGGAGGCGTCGGAGGTATCGGAGGAGGCGTCGGCGGTGGTGGCCGGGGAGTTGGCGGTGGAGCCGGTGGCGTTCATCGGGTCAGCAGCTCCCGGTACGCGGCGTTGTCGCGCATCAGCTCGGCGTGAGTGCCGCTGTCCGCCGCGAGCCGGCCGCCAGGGGCTCCGTGCGGCGCGTCCGGCGCACCCTCGCCCGCGGGCGTCGCTGCCGGCGCGCTGCTCGGCGCGGGGCGCAGGAAGAAGACCCGGTCGCAGCGGGAGAGCAGCGCCGGGCTGGTGGTCACCAGCAGCGAGGTCCGCCCGTCGCGCGCCCGCAACTCCCGCAACCGGCCGGCGATACGGTCCTCCGTGGCCGCGTCCACCGCCGTCGTCGGGTCGTGCAGCACCAGCACCGGCGGATCGGCGGCCAGGGCGCGGGCGAGGGCGACGCGCTGCCGCTGGCCGCCGGACAGGCTCTCCCCGCGGTCGCCGACGGGCGCCTGCGCCCCACCGGGCACCGTGTCGATCACCTGGTCCGCGAACGCCGCCCAAGTGCCGCGCTCCGCGGCCTTCTCGTCGGGCGCGAGCAGCGCGATGTTCTCCGCGATGGTGCCCGGGAACAACACGGCGTCATGCGGCGACACCAGTACCCGCGCGCGCAGATCCGCCAACGCCACCTCGCCCACCTCCTTCCCGCCGACCTCGACCCGCCCGCTCCCGGGCTCGCCCTCCCGCACCAGCAGCCCCGGAATCCGCCCGGCAACCCCGGGCACATCGACCACCAGCCCCGTCAACTCGCCGCGCTCGGCGACGAACGACACTCCCGTGAACCCCTCCACCTCGACCTCCGACACCACGACCCGCCCGTCTGCCCACTCACCCGGATCGAGGCCGTCCCGCACCACTTCCGGCATCCCCACGACCTCAACGACCCGCCCCGCGGACGCCACCGCCCGCGCATACGCCGCACTCGCCCCCGACACCACCTGCATCGGTCCCACCACGAATCTTGCCAATCCCAAAGCCGCCACAAACTCGCCCAAACCCATTCGACCCGAAAGTGTGAGCCACCCGCCCACTCCCGCGATCACCGCCAAGTACCCGCCGGTGAAGGCCGTTCCCACCGCCGACAGCAGCGACTGCGACGACACCGCCCGCAGCGACGCGCCCAACGCGACCTGGCTGGCCCGCCCGTACTCCGCCGCCGCGGTCCGCTCCGCCCCGATCCCCTTCAACACCCGCATGCCGCGCACCAGATCCTCCGCGAGCACCGCCGCCCGCCCGGCCTCGTGCTGCTCCGTACCGCTGTGCCGCCGCAAGCGCCCCGCCACCCTGTCCTGCACCACGAGCAGCAGCGCCGTACCGAGCAGGATCACCGCGCCCAGCGGCAGCGAGAACCACAGCAGTAGCCCCGTGGACACCGCGAGGACCGCGACCGCGGCCACCGTCTGCGCGACGACCCCCGCGAACGCGCCGACCCGGCCGGCGTCGCTGGCCGCGCGGGTGAGCAGGTCGCCGGGGGCCAGCCGTACGCCGCCGGCCGGCCGCAGCACCCGTTCGGCCACCCACATCCGGACGACGTGCCCGGTGTGCTGCTTGGCCCGCATGCTGGCGCGGGCGCCGAAGCGGAACGACAGGGACAGCAGGACGAAGTCCGCGGCGAGCACGCCCAGCCAGAGCGCGATCGCCCACCGGCCGCCGCCCGCGACGGCCTGTCCCACCGTCGCGCCGACCGCCACCGGCACCATCGACTCGCCGAGCTGGTGCGTGCTGTAGAGCGCCGACGCGGCCACCAGGTCCCGGCGCCGGGAGCGCAGCGCCCCCCACAGCAGCGCGCGGGCCGACGGCCACTCCACCGCACCGGCCGCCGACGAGGGGTCCGCGGGGGAGGGGGCGGCAGGCCGCGGCGATACGGCTGGGGCGTCGACTGTCACCAAGCCGACCTTAAAGGGACTGTTCGGCGGCGTATACGCGTTATGCGGTCAGGAGGTATCGCCCACCGGCCAGCGGGTGAGGGATCTCTTGAAAATGAAAACCAAAGTCGTATAATGACAGCATGGCCAGAAACGAACTGCGTCCCGTCGTCAAGCTCCGGTCCACCGCGGGCACCGGCTACACCTACGTGACCCGCAAGAACCGGCGGAACGACCCCGACCGCATGACCCTCCGCAAGTACGACCCCGTCGCGGGTCGCCACGTCGACTTCCGAGAGGAGCGCTGAACGCCATGAAGCCCTCCATCCACCCCGCCTACGGCCCTGTCGTCTTCCGCGACCGCGCCTCCGGCGACGCCTTCCTGACCCGTTCCACGCTCACCAGTGACAAGAGCATTCAGTGGACCGACGGCCGGACCTACCCGGTCTTCGACGTCGAGGTCTCGTCGGCGAGCCACCCCTTCTACACCGGCACCCAGCGCGTCATGGACTCCGCCGGCCGCGTCGAGCGGTTCAACCGCCGCTACGGCCGCCCGGAACCCGAGAAGCGGTGAGCCCCCGCCCCGCCCGCCGGCGGGGCGCGGACCGGAGACGGCCCGCCCCCGCACGGACCGGCCACGAGGCCCGGCACGTCCGACGTGCCGGGCCTAGCCGCGTCCGCGCCCCCTCCCTCGCATCAGCCGGACTCATGGGCTGAATATCGGACTTCTCCCGCGGGCTGTGGATAACTTTGCGCATGGCGGCGGACGCAGCCCGTAGCGTGGTTCTCGCGTGGCGCAGGGAGCGCCGCGTTCATTCCCGTCCGGGAAGCCGGGGATGACCGGGGAAACAGGGGTTCCGGGGGCAGAAATGGAAGGGTTCGTTTTCGGGGAGTTCCGCCTGTCGGTCGGCGGTCGCGGCCAAGGCATCAGGCTGGAGCGCGCCGCGCCCGAGACCGGCCGGCGCGGTGGCGGTCGCGGCGGGGGTCGCGGCGGGGGAGGCCACGACGGGGGCGGCGGCCCGGACGCCCCGGCCCTGCTCCTGCCCGAGCGCCGGGTGCGCCACCCCCACACGGGTGTCGTGGGCACACTCGTGGGGCGGGAAGAACAACTGGGTCTGTTGCGCAGCGTGGTGCGGTCGCGCCGTATGGTCGAATTCACCGCGCCGTGCGGATCGGGAAAGACCTCCCTGCTGCGCGCTGTCGCACCGGACGCATATATCCGCGCCGGCGCCGCCGACCTCGAGGACTTCCTCCAGGACCTGGTCCGCGAATTCTACGAATACCCGCCCGGGGCACCCCGGCTGAGCACCGAGGAGTGCCGCCACGCCCTCGAACAGGTCGTCGCCGTCGTCGCGTTGGACGACGTGGGATACGACCCGCCGCAGATCGCCGAGCTGCGCGACGCGTTACGCGGCTGCGCGGTGCTGATCGGCGCGGTCCGGCCGGGCGTCGGGCGGCTCGGCGTCTCGCACCCCCTGCCGGGCCTTGCCGCCGAGGACGCGGTGACCCTGTTCTCCCGCTTCCTCGGCCGGATCGTCGCGGGCGCCGAACTCCCGCCGTCCCACCGGCTGGTGGCCGCACTCGGCGGCCGACCCCTCGCGCTGCGCCAAGCCGCCGCGCTGGTGCGGTACGAAGGCCGCGGCATCGCCGAGCTGGCGTGCGAGGTGGAGCCGGACCCCGAGGTGCTGGACGAACTGGCGATCGCCGTGCTCGGCCCGCGGTCCAAACGGGTGCTGGCCGTCCTGGCGCTGCTGGGCGGCGCCCACCTGCCGGCCCGGCTCGTCGCGGCCATGGCCGAAGTCGAGCCCGGCACCGAGCGGTTCGAGCAGCTGTGCGCCCGAGGGCTCGCCGAGAAGCACGGCGACCGCTTCGGCCTGCCGACCGGCCTGCCCGAGCCCTACCTGCGGCTGCTCCACCCCCACCTCGACCTCCGCACCGCCCTGCGGGCCCTGGCCGGCTGGATCGAGGCGCGCGACCCGGGCAGCGAAGAGGCGGGGCAAGCCGCCGACGTGGCAGTGCCGTTGCTGGACGCGGCAGCGAGCCACGGCGCGTGGGACACCGTGGTCGCGCTCGCCCTGACCGTGGAACCGGTGCTGTGCCTCCAGGGCCACTGGCGGTCCTGGCAGCGGGCACTCGACATCGGGCGCATCGCGGCGCAGCGGCTGCCGGACCCGGTCGCCGAGGCCCACTTCGCCCACCAGGAGGGCACCTTGCACCTCCTGGAGGGCCGCCGCGGCGCGGCCATGGCCGCGCTGACCCACGCGCTGGAGCTGCACACACGGCGCACCCGCCTCGGGAACAGCCCCGCGGCGGAGGACACCCGGGCGAATCTGGCGCTCGCCGCGGGCAGCAGCGGCGACACCCGGGACACGGGCGGCGCGGGCGCCGCGCGCACCCTGCTCGGCAAGCGGCTGTCGGGCATCGGACGCTCGACCGGCCGGCGGCGCAGAGCCCGGGCGCGGCGCCGCAGCCGCAGAGCACTGGTCGGGGTGGGGACCGCCACCGCGGTCCTGGCGACCGGCGTCGCCGTGGCGGTCGGCGCCGTCGGCCGCGACGGGCTCGGCGGTGTGGGCGGCGCCAGCCGGCACAGCGGGACCTCGGCGGCCGGCGCGAAGGGCGGCCCGGCGTCGTCCGGCGGCCTGCCCGGCCCCCGGCGGTACGACGGCACCGGCACCCAGGGCGCCCCGGGCAGCACCGACCCCGCCGCGACCGACGAGCCGACCGACCCGGACACCGCGCTGCACCCCCTCACGATCAAGGGCACCGCGGACTACGGCGACGTCCACGCGGGCCCGTCCGGCACCGCGCCCGTCGCCAAGCTCACCATCACCAACCCCAACAGCAGATCCGTCGCCCTGGACGCGATCTCCCTCTCGGCCCGCTCCGACTTCGCCATCACGCAGGGCTCGTGCCACACCGAGGCCACCACGGCGCCCGGCTTCCTCGACGACGAGGCCGGCGGCACCCCGGCACAGTCCAAGGGCCTCGCCGCAGGCGGCAGTTGCAGCGTGACCGTCCGGTTCGCACCCACGGCGCTCGGCAGCCGCGCAGACACCCTCACGGTCAGCTACGGCAAGGGCGCCAAGAGCACCGCCCGTCTCACCGGCCGCGCCTTCGCCACGGTCAAGGTCACCGTCGCCCCCGACACCGACGGGCGCCGCCACGGCTACGTCGACATCAGCTCCGACGGCGCCGTCACCAGCTGCGACCAGGCCGCCCCCTGCACCGTCCGCTACTACGACACGAAGACGCCGCTGCGCCTCGAAGCCCACGGAGATCCCGCGGCCACGGACGGCTCCGGCACCACCGGGACCACCAGCAGCGGGAGCGCGGACACCGGCGGCACCGGCAGCACGAGCACCGCGGGGAGCACCAGCGGCGCCACCGGCACGACCGACGGTTCGGGCACGTCGTCCGGCAGCACCTCGACCACCGGCTCGGCCGGCATCGGCACCGTCATCAGCCCGGGCTACCTCCCGGGCAGCTGGACCGGCCCGTGCGCCGGCTCCTCCGACGCGTGCACCCCCGCCCCGGGCGGGGACATCACCACCATCGTCACCTTCACCGCGAACACCTCATGACCCGCCCCCGAGCCCGCCTCCGCCTCCGCACCACACCGCACCCGGCAGGCCCGGCCCATGACGCTCGCCGGGCCCGGCCACCCGACCCGCCCCTACTTCAGAAAACGCGACAGGCGGCGGTCCGCGAGCGGCTTCCCGCCCGTCTGGCAGGTGGGGCAGTAGTTGAGCGCCGAGTCGCTGAAGGACACCTCCCGAATGGTGTCCCCGCACACCGGACACGGCTCGCCCTTGCGCCCGTGCACCCGCAGCCCGCTCTTCTTCTCCGCCTTCAGATCCCGCAGCGGCAGTCCGCGCGACCGCTCCACCGCGTCGCGCAGCGTGCTGCCGATCATGTCGTAGAGCAGCGCCGCCTCCTGCCCCGACACGTTCGCCGCGAGCTTGTACGGCGACATCTTCGCCGCGTGCAGGATCTCGTCGGAATAGGCGTTGCCGATCCCCGCGATCACACTCTGGTCCCGCAGCACCCCCTTGATCTGCCGCCGCTCACCCGCCAGCATCCCCGCGAACACCTCCGGCGTGAACTCCGCCGACAACGGGTCGGGCCCCAGCCGCGCCACCCCCGGCACCTCCGCCGGATCGTGCACCACATAGACCGCCAGCCGCTTCTGCGTGCCCGCCTCCGTCACGTCGAACCCCGCCCCCGCCGGCTCCCCCAGCCGGACCCGCAGCGCCAGCGGGCCCTTGCCGGGCCGCGGCGGCGCATCCGGCAGCTTCTCGCTCCACCGCACCCACCCGGCCCGCGCCAGATGCATCACCAGGTGCAGGTCATCGGCCACCAGATCCAGGAACTTCCCGTACCGCGCCACCGCCCCGAACCGCCGCCCCTCCAGATCCCCGACCCCCGGCTGATACGTCTTCAACGCACTCACCGCCACCGGATACACCCGCTCCACCCCCTTCCCCACCACGTGCTCCGCCAAAAACCCCCGCAACGCCTCAACCTCGGGCAACTCAGGCATGCCCCCATTCTCCCCCACCCCGCCCCGACCGCCAGACGACGAGCCGAGGCGACCCGCCCGCACCCGGTCAGCGCGATCCGCCCCCGCGGCCACGTCGAGCACTGTCGAGCAGCGCTTGCAGCACATGCCACGCGCGGGTCCGGCGACCCGCGTCGCCGGACCAGATGTACACGGCGCTGAGGGCCGTGACCAGCATGCAGACGGCTGCCGGCCCGGCCAGCAGCACAAGCGCGAGCGACGTCATGCGAGTGGACTCCCCAGTGGGTGCGGTGCCCCGGACAATCCGGTGACTCAACGTTCCCGCCGGTCGCGACGCCCGAAGCGATTGCGTACAGGGGCTGCCTGACTCGTCCTCGACGTGGACGATTCGTGACGTCCTGCGCCACTGCTTGACGGAAGTTGACAGCGCTTGCCGGCCGACGCTTCCGCGAATTCCACGTGGCGTGGGTGGACCCCTGAGAGGATCGGACCGGTGGTGAGATCCGAGGGGGGACGATGACGTCGGCAGCATCCCGACCGGTGTCGGGGTCGGCCCTGGACGCACTCAGGTACCGGCTGCGGAGACTTCACCGCGACAGTGGTGAGCCCAGCTTCCGCGTCGTCTCACAGCGCACCGAGAAGGCGATCAGCCACACGACGGCCGGCAACGTGCTTCGTTGCGACATCCCGCCCGGCTGGGGTGCGCTCGAACTGGTGGTGGAGGCTCTCGGCGGTGATGTGGAGGAGTTCCGGAAGCTCTGGGTCGCGGTTCGCGACGAGGCGTCACCTCTGACCCTGCCCCAGCCCGCCGCCTGGGAGGAAGAGGCGGAAGAGGCGGAGGAGCCCACCGCGACCGCGGAGCTGAGCATCCCGGACCTCGATGCGGCGGAGGAGGACCTCCAGGACCAGGCGGCCAGGCGCGGCCACCGTGAGGGAGAGGCACGCCGAGAACTCCTGGTTGCGCTGGAAACACGTGCCGACCTGGCGGATCGGCTGGTTGCGTTGCATGAGCAGTTGGGCCGTGAGCGAGGGCGCAACGAGGAACTCCGCCGCCGCGTGGCCGACCTGGAAACCGAGCTGCATGGGCACACCGATCGCGTTGAGCGGCTCCAGGACGAGTTACGAGCCGTTCAGGACGAGCGGTTGATCCTGCTGGAGAAACTGAACGGTCTGCACAGCCGACGATCGGAGCTGTACTTCACCTGGGCCAGGGAGGAGGAGAACCGCCGGCGCGCTGCCGAGACGGGGCACGAGGAAGCTCGCCGCGAGCAGGACCGGGAAGTGCAGGACCTTCGTGAACGGCTCAGTGCCGCAGAGGACCTGCTGCGATCTGTCGTGGCATCGCAGTACGAGGACGCCCAGAGCGCAGCGGAGCCCCACCGCACCGAAGAGGACACGCCGCGAACGGAATGGCGCTTTTGGCGGTGTTCGCGCAAAGCACGCTGACCTGGCGCGAAAAACCGCAAGGGCCGCTGTTCCGGTAAATGGAACAGCGGCCCTCGCGGTTGTGTCAGGACTCCGGAGCGGGCGGCTCAGGCCGCCGGGCCCCGGTTTAGATGTCGAAGAAGTGATGGGCCGGTTCCGGGACCTGCGGATTCAGCCCGGCATGGCGCGCTGACCTGCGGGGGAACGGTCGTTGTCGGTCGCCATAGGCCACCTCTTCACGGCCCAGAGACGGCCCGAGCGTCCGTCGCTTCGATACTGACTGGGCCGGACTCCATCGTCTGCCGACTGCCCGTCTGGCTGGCCGCTATCCCACGTGACGTCCCTCTGCCCTCAACTCGTCGCGTCCCCATCCGCAGCCTCAGCGGGCACTTCTTCCTCTCTGTCTACCGGAACTGCATCCTCTCCGCTCCTGAAGGAAAGTAGGTAGAGGGCAAGATAGAGGAGGGTCGCTGCGTGCCTAGCGTCACAGTATCCCACGAATCCATGTGCTATTTCGTTCCTAATGTTCCAACCGCCGGCAGGGTTCGCGCACACAGTCAAAAGGCTGCGATACCAGGATTCATCGAGTCCTTTCTCGCGCAGTGCAGCGAGAAGCACCGCGAGGCCGGGATATTGGCCAGGCTTCGCATCTCTTTGGAGCTTATAAACGCCGTAGTTGAGCCCCAGTACAAAATTTCTCACGAGGGCTTCGATGCGCGGCGCAGCCGTAAATGCACTTCCTTCCATGTCGTTCATCCAGTAGCGCATGAACGCCCTGGCTAGTGAAGCTGCCAAGGTCTCATCAGCTAGGGCCGAATGCGAAAAATGGGCAGCTAGGTCTTCTTCGAGGGGTATACCGTGAACATCCGCAACCTTACTCAGTGCCATCGCAAGGAGGCCAGAAGTGGCCTGGAGGGTAAATGATTCCTGCTCCGCTAGTGCCATTTCGTTCTTCTGCTCATCATTCTGAGCCGTGTAGCGAGGAAGATTATCGCCGCCAATCAAAACATTGTTCATCAAGGATCGGAAGACGAAGCTGGCGGCATGCTCTCGAACCTGCTTGCGCGTGTTCTCGATAATTCCTGTCGGTGGGCCGTAAATGTGAGGCAGGTAGTCAAGCACCTCACGCCACCCGGGAAGCTTCCCGATGGGTTCGAGGAATTCATCTATCTGTTCTTTGCTAACGTGACTCGTCGCGCTAAAGGTGGCGAGCCCCATGTCTTCGTCCCTAATGCTTTGCAGCATGGAAGCTGCCTGTTCAACCAGCTCAGGGCTGCCGTACTTGGTAGCCCACTGGAGCGCGGATTGCAGGTGTGCGGCTTTGACGAGGCCAGTGGCTTCGCTGGCAGCTTCGTTCCAGATGGACACGGCTAGCTCAGCGATCGATCTTCTTTCGTCTCCCTTGTTGGTCATTTTCAAACGGAGGGTCAGCAGTTGATCTCTGATGTGGACGTCGTCATACGCGTCAAACGCCAAGTCTAGAAGGTTGCTCACGATTTCCGGAGGCTGTTTTTCTAGCATCATCGGGCGTATCATTGACAGAACTGCGCCCGGTCGTTCCGATCCTTGCAGCATCTCCGCTCTGGCGTAATCAGTCATCGAGCTAATGATTGAGTCGGCTATGTCATTGGACTTCACGGCCCTTGCGAGGCGAAGTCCTACCGAGTAGTTCTCTGATTTCGCGTGCCCATTTTCGCATTTCTCAGCCGCTAGTAGATAGTTTTCTGCCGCGACGCGGGCGTGGCGGTGTGCTTCTGCTGCCTTTCGCTCGAAAAGGAGGTGATGCAGACGTGCGCGAGCAAAAGGTGATCTGACCATTCCAGCGAGGTCGCTCCACGCGGTGACAATCTCGGCCGAGACCGCCGTGACGGTCGGAGGTTGACTCTCTCCTGATGGACCGATGAAAAAGGGGTTAAGTGAAACCTTGGCCGACTTTTCTACTTGCTTCACCTCGGCATGATAGTAAAATGCCCATTGGGCGGCGATAAGCGCGGTGGGGAGATCGTCCTCCTCCGACGCGGGGATCGCTTCGCGTACTTTCATCATGGCGTCGTGTGCTGATCCACTTTTTGTTGCGCTATCTAGCATTGATGCGACTGCATCAAGATCACCTTGTTCAAGTGCCATGTCAGTAGTCTCTTCCCTCAAGTGGTGGTAGCACTACCGATTTGCAAGATTCGCCCACCGTCGACGGGGCTGGGCTGGGCGTGGAAGATGAAGCCATGGTTGGGGCACAAGTGGAGCCGATAGGCTGAGATGTCGGCAGAGAATCGGAGGGTGTGCTGTAGATGGGGCCTAAGACGGCGAAGGTCTACGAGACGATTCGTAGTCGGCTCGCTGGGGGCGAGCTACGGCCCGGTGACAAGCTTGCGTCCGAGCGGGTGCTTGTTGACGAGCTGGGGATCGGTCGCACCGCGCTGCGGCAGGTTCTTGCCCGGCTCGTTGCCGAGGGTGCTCTTGAGGTGCACGGCCGTAGTTCGTACCGCGTGCCTGGGGGCGCGGTCACCGAGGCGCCCGGGGGCTAGAGCGGTGGCAGGTTCACGGGAAGCGGGAGCTGTACGACAACCGGTGGGTAAAGCTGGAGCTGTGGGATGTTGAGCCGCCCGGGGTGGAGCGGTTTGAGCATCACGTGGTGACGTTGCAGCGAGTGTCAATCGCGGCGGTGCTGGACGATCAGGATCGGGTGCTGATGTTGTGGCGGTACCGGTTCGTGGCGGATCAGTTCGGGTGGGAGCTGCCGGGTGGGATCGTGGACGCTGGCGAGGATGGGTTGGCCACCGCGCTGCGCGAGGTTGAGGAAGAGACGGGGTGGCGGCCCGCGCAGCTTGAGCACGTCGTGACGTTCCAACCGATGATCGGCATGGTCGACTCGCCTCATGAGATCTTCGTCGGGCGCGGCGCCGAGAAGGTGGGCGAGCCGACCGACCTCGAAGAGGCGGGGCACGTGCAGTGGGTGCCACTGTCGGACATCCCCGGCCTGATGGCCAAGGGCGACCTCATGGGTTCCGGCACGCTGGTGGCGCTGCTGCACATCCTGGCCAACCGGGCCAAGTACACCGCTACAAGCGCGAGCTGAGCATGTCGATCCGCCGCAGTTGACGTACCGAGCCGGTGCGGTTGGCCAGCAACCGCGCCTGTCGCAAGTGGGCGTCTGCCTGGTCATACTCGCCGCGTGCCAGGTGCGCGTGTGCCAGGTCGCACCGCACGCCGGCCTGCGCGCGTACGAACGTCGGGTCCAACGTCTCCAGTCCCGCGTAGAGCCGGCCGACCGCTTCGTCATCGCCGAGCATCGCCAGCACATTGCCCTGCCACCGCGCCAGGTGCGTCCCGTTGAGGAAGATGCTCAACATGTCCGGGTCCCGGTCCTGCGGCCCGTCCGGGATCGCCGCGGTCGCCGCGTCCAGCGCACGCCGGCAGTCGGCCGGCATCCCGGCCTGCGCACACAACTCCGCCTCGGCAGCCCACAGCCACGCCGTCAGTCGCGCCGACGCCCGGCCCGCGACCGTACGCCGCGCGTCTCGCACGAGGTCGACGCCGAGCGCCGGCCGCCCGGCCTCGCACAGCACGTACGCCTGTTCAGCCATCGCGTGTGCCAGGTACATGGGTGCGTCGGCATCCTGCGCCGCCCGCTTGGCCAACTCGTACTGCCGCCAAGCGCGTTCGACCGCGCCGGTGTCGAGTGCCTGCCACGCAGCGGGCGTTGAGGCACCGCGAGCGCCAGGCCAACGGGCTGCCGCGTACCGGGCAGCACAGCGAAGTTGAGCGCGTCTTCCAGCGCCGTCAGGTGCCCCGTCATCTGATCGACCAACCCGGCCGCGCCCATCTGCCGATCGAACGTCCGCAGCAGCTCGGTCTGATCGTTGAAGGTCTTCACCATCGACTCGCTGACGCTGCTCGCCTTGTCGATTCGCGCCAGGAGATCCGCGTATCCGTCCGCCACCGGCGGCGCCTCACGGTGGTCGGCCCCGCGCAGTTCCGCGTCCGTCACCCCGAGCAGTCCGCGCATGATGGCCGCGTAGCGGTCGGAGATTGGGCGCCGACCGCTCTCCCACTCCGACACGTAGACGCGCAGGCTCGCCCGCGACGCCACGTCCGCGAGATGGCGGCGCGCGTACAGCTCGATCTCGGAGATCAGCCGGTCCTGCGACCAACCGCGTGCCCGGCGCGCATCCCTCAAGCCCTCGCTCACGGCCGCCCTCCCCGTGTCAACAACGGTTGGCCACAACAAGCATGCCTCACATCGCCGCAGCTCAACAGGGGTTAACCCGGCCGTTAACTGCCCTGGTCCTGCGGGGTTGTTGGCTAACGGCTCGCCGTTCGGCGCGGTGTTCTGGAGATGCGCCGGAAACGGCGGGGCCGCGACATCAGGTCTCACCGCTTGACTCTGGTGCGCACCAGTTGGCGCACCTCCGCCGCCCGGAGGGCACCGTGAAACGTGCTCGAAGGAAGCGGTCGCACCTTGACAACTCCATGGGGATCACGCCGCCTCTCCTCGGCCAAGTAGGCGGCCACGCGGGTCCGACTCCCGCGTGATGAACAGCGCTTCCCGAATTCGTACCCCGGGGGTCGTCGCCCGATCTCGCCAAGGACACGCGACGGCCCCCGGCTCCCTCTGTGCCGTTCCGGACATGTGGGCCGCGTTCCCCGCCGAAGACGCCACGGAGACCGCGCCGGCCGTGCTGCCGTGGGACGACCCCGTACCGCTCAAGCAGCGCCGCGAGCTGCCCCCGTTCTCCGTCGACGCCCTCCCGGGGTGGCTGCGGGACTTCACCGCCGCCCTCGCGGAGGAGACTCAGACGCCCGTCGACCTAGCCGGGTGCGTCGCCCTCGCCGTGCTGGCCACCGCCGCCGGCGGGCGCGCGGTCGTCCACGTGCGCGGCCGGTGGCGCGAGCCCACGAACCTGTTCACCGTGTGCGCGCTGCCGCCCGGCAACCGCAAGTCCGCGGTGTTCGCAGCCATGACCGATCCCCTGTACGACGCTGAGAAGCTGCTCAAGGAACGCGCGCTGCCCGCCATCATCGAAGCCGGGTTGACCGCCAAGCTCGCCCGCGAGGCAGCCGACAAGGCAGCGCACAAGGCGTCTGCGGCCACCGGGGACGGACGGGACGCGCTGATCTCCGAAGCGGTCGGCATGGCGCAACAGGCGGAAGCGCTCACCGTGCCGCCCGAACCGCAGTTGCTCGCCGACGACGCGACGCCCGAGACCATCACCTCGCTGATGGCTGACCAAGGCGGGCGGATCGCCGTCATGTCGGCCGAGGGCGAGATCTTCGACATCATCGCCGGCCGCTACTCCGGGGCCCCCCAACATGGGCCCGTTCCGCAAGGGACACGCCGGAGACCGGTTGCGGGTGGACCGGCAGACCCGCAAGGAGTACGTCGACCACCCCGCGCTCACCATGGGCTTGTCGGTTCAACCCGCCGTCCTCGATGGCATGGCGAAGATCAAGGGTGCCAAGGGCCGTGGGTTGCTGGGACGGTTCCTGTACTCCCTGCCGGAGTCCCTGCTCGGTCGCCGCAAGACCCTTCCGGAGCCAGTGCTGGAAGCCGTCGCCGAGGTGTACGGGCGCAATGTCGTCGCGCTGACACTCGCCCTCGCGGATTGGACCGATCCCGCGGTCATCCAGCTCACGCCCGAGGCGGACGCTGCCTTGCAGCGCTTCCAGGAGCGCATGGAACCCAAGCTCGACGCCCGCGGCGCGTCCATGGGCCACATCTCCGATTGGGCGTCGAAGCTCCCCGGCGCCGCCGCCCGCATCGCCGGGCTGCTGCACTTGGCCGAACATCTCGACCGCGGCCACGCCCGGCCCGTCACTGCCGACACCATGCGCGCGGCGCTCACCCTCGCCGACTACTTCGCCGGCCACGCCCTCGCGGTGTTCGACCGCATGGGCGCCAACGACACGGCCGAACGGGCCCGCGCCGTCCTCGACGTGCTCAAGGCCAACCAGTGGTCCGAGATCAGCAAGCGCGACGTGTTCGCCAAGGTCAGCCGCTCCGAGTTCCCCACCGTGGCCGAACTCGACAGCGCCCTGAACCTCCTGGAAGACCGCGGGTACATACGCGCCCTGCCCGTCCTGCGGACCGGCACCCGTGGCCGGCCGCCCTCGCCCCGCTACCTCATCCACCCCGACGTGAGCACCCCCGGCGCCTGACCCGGGCCGCAGAAACCGCAGTATCCGCAGAAGTCCCCTGACGCACCGCTGACCTGCGGAAACGCTCTCACCCCCGCCCCGCCGCAGAAACCCGCGGAACCTCCGCACAAATCCCGCCCCCGCTGTCCGTCATCGGGCCGACCGCCATTTCTGCGGCACCTCTGCGGGTTTCTGCGGCGCACGGATGCGGCGACCGTTCCCGCAGGTCACGGCCCCTTTCCGGGCATTGTGCGGATTACGCGGTTTCTGCGGCGCCCATCCCTGAGGAGACCCGTGCCAGCCCAGCACACGGACGGACCCCCGGGCAGCGCTCCGTTCGGGCCTGCCCGACCGCTACCTGACCCCGGACGACCTGTCCGCCCTGCTCTCCGTCCCCGTCGAAACGCTCTACCAGTGGCGCAAGAAGCGCACCGGCCCGCCCGGCTTCCGCGTCGGCAAGCACATCCGCTACGACCCGCGCGCCGTGCACGCCTGGATCAGCGAGCAGAGCGCCGCCGCCTGATCACCCCCACTTCTCCACCGCGGCCGGCGGCGGACCAACCCGCCGCCGGCCGCTTCCCCATGCCCAGAAAGGCGCCGCATGGCAGGCCACATCCAAGACCGCTGGTACAAGACCGAAATCACGCCCGATGGCAAGACCAGCCGCCTCAAGACCGACCGTTATGGGACGGGCATGCGCTACCGCGCCCGGTACGTAGCACCGGACGGCGCTGAGCGCAGCCGGTTCTTCCCTGATAAGCAGAAGCGACTCGCCGAAGCGTGGCTCGTGCAGATCGCTGCGGATATGAATCGAGGGCAGTACGTAGACCCGGCAGCCGGGAAGGTCACCTTCCAGCAGTACGCCGGGGACTGGCTTGCCTCGCAGACCACGGACCTGTGAACGATCGTAAGCACGGAGCTCCGGTTCCGGCTGCACGCGTTCCCGCACCTCGGTCCCCGCTCCATGGGTGCTATCCAACCCACGCACATCCGGCTGTGGGTGCGGGCGCTTAACGACTCTGGCATGGCGTCCTCGTACCAGCGGACCATCTTCGCCAACGTGTCCGCCGTTGACGATGGCATCATCGCTCGCAATCCGTGCCGCGCCAGCTCGGTCAAGGCGCCCAAGCTTGGTACCCGAAAGGTGCAGCCGTGGACCTTCGAGCGGGTCCGGGCAGTGCGCGAGGGTCTGCCCGAGGCGTACGCGAGCACCGTGGACGTCGCCGCGGGTTGCGGGCTGCGGCAGGGCGAAGTCTTCGGCCTTGCGGTAGACGAGGTCGACTTCCTGGGGGGGAGTGGTCCACGTCGTCCGCCAAGTGAAGCTGATCGGCCCGCGTATGGTCTTCGCACCTCCCAAAGGCGGCAAGTCGCGGGACGTGCCGTTGCCGGGAGTCGTCTCCGACGCGCTTGCCCGCCGCATCACCCGCCGGCCGCCAGCCGAGGTCACGTTGCCGTGGAAGACGCCGGATGGCCCGCCGGTCACGGCCACGCTGCTGTTCTACTCGCGGGAGCGGAAGGCGCTGAACCGGAACTACTACAACATGTACCTCTGGAAACCCGCTCTCATCGCCGCGGGCGTGATCCCGGAGCGCCAACCCGGTGGGCGGTTCAAGGAGTCACGTGAGCACGGCATGCATGCACTGCGCCACTATTACGCCTCCGTGCTCTTGGACGCGGGGGAGAACATCCGGGCCCTTGCTGAGTACCTAGGTCACTCCGATCCCGGCTTCACCCTGCGGACCTATACCCATCTCATGCCGGACAGCAGCGACCGGGCACGAAGTGCGATCGATGCTGCATTCGGCCGGCGATGATCCTTCACCGGCCGATGTCAGGCGGACCGAATGGTTGTTCGGTCCGCCTGATATCGGGCCTAGCTCTGTGGCGGCTGCTTCCGTGTCGAGGCACGGGCCCTCGCCGCCCCGTTCGCTCTGGGCATGGCCATGAGGAAGGGGGAGATGAAAGCCGAAGCCTCAAGCGGTGGGGTCCGACCTAGTACTACCAGCAGTACTCCTGCCGAAAGCGTGCTGGTGTACATGGCCGCGCTGACCAGCAGAGCCGCCCGTCCGTCCGAGTTTTCGGACATACTGAAGGTGCTCCTGTCTCTTCAAGGGCTGCGAGTAGGGGCCACCCGCATCGTTCCTAGGCGCCGCGGGTGGCCTGCTCCACGTTCTGGGCACGGTTCGTGCCTGCGGTTAGACCGCTCCCGTGGACGCGTATTCGTCTCCCTCCGGCCACACGACGGTGATCTGTAGCTGTTTGCACAGATCAAGTAGGTCGTCTTCCGGACGGAACGGCACGAGGAGCCCCAGGTCCGGATGAGACAGGAAGCGGGCGTAGTCCAAGAGCTGTCCGATTGCCATGCGGATTGCTTCGCGTGAGACCGATCCCTTGGCTTCGTACAGGCGATTGGTCGAGCCGTCGTAGAGATCTGTCAGCAGTTGCTTCGCGACGCCGGCCGGAGCGATCCGGTGACGGCTGACCGTGCGGCCGAGTAGTCGAAGATGATCGGCGAAAGCGCGAACCAGCTTTGCCTCTACCCGCTCAGCTTCGTAGGGCTCGCGGGATGGGTCGACCAGCATCCGCTCAGTGTGCTGAGCCTCAACGTCTATGGGTTCGACCACAGGCTCGTTGGCGGGTGTGTGGGGGAGTTGCGTCCCGACCGGTTCTTCGGCTGAGACAGGCTGAAGCCGGAACATGATCATACTGCGGATGGGGCCGCCGTTCGTCTCAGGCGCATCGGTGCGATACCACGGGCGTTCCTCGGGTAGCGCGAATTCCCCCAGGTACTCGCACATGCCAGCGGACACACCCTTGAACAGTCGGAGTGCGCGGCCTTCTCGCCTGTGGCTCAGGATCGCCAGGTTCCCCTGGGTCATCTTCTGGTCGCCGGTCTGCCCCTCGCCCGCGTAGTGATAGCAGCCGTCCTCGCCCCAGCCGTCGAAGTAGCCGTGCTTGTGGCCCTTGGCGGGGTCCGTGAAGAGGAAGACGTTGGCCGACACGCGAGATGGGCCGATGCCGCCCTGTCGGCGCCCTCCGTAGAGCTCATGGAGATCAGTACGCTTCACCACCTCGCCGATGTCGACCCCCCAGGTCTCCGGCGCTGCCGCTCCGTCCATCCCCACCCCCTGTTTAGGTCCGTTTCGCCACCTAAAACTCTACCCTACCCACTCTCTGTTGCTCAACTTATCGTCGAAATAGTCATCGCCCCAATGTTTTGGCGCCCAGGCGTAATTAGTCGGGAGCCGTAACAAACAGACAGGGCCGTGGGGGGGGGGGGGGGGGGGGGGGGGGGGGGGGGGGGGGGGGG